>JAZNAO010000001.1:0-12477 GCA_045586565.1 Candidatus Enterousia sp.
CGACGCCGTGCGGTTCTGGCACATATCAACCAAATACCGGTCAAACATCATGTTTAACAACACCGGCGGGTAATTATAGTAGTGTGGGCGCAACAAATTACACGGCATGTGCGGCCGGAACATATCAGCCATCAGCAGGCCGGGGGTTTTGTTTATCCTGTCCGGCGGGTTCATATTGTGCAACCACTGGGCTGACCGCGGTATCGGGTGTGTGTGCCGACGGGACATATGCAGCCAGTGGCGCAACGTCATGTTCAAATTGTTTGCCGACGGGTTTAACCGATGCCAATGGCGACGAAGTTATGGCGACCACGGGTGGTACTGGTGCGACCACTTTGGCGGCATGTTATGTTGATGACAATGTATACTTTAAAAATGACAAGGGGACATACCATTATACATCCGGATGCAGTATTTATAATCTTTCTCCATTTGATGAAGCCAAGGCCACAATTGAAGAAAAGGAAGCACGATGCACATTGTTGGGAGGTGATTTGGCTGAAAATTGGGAAGGATCAGGACTGGATGTGTGTGTAAATCATGATCTTAATGATAGTGTCTTAACAGAAGAGCAGTGTGTCGCCTTAGGTGCATATTGGACGGGAGATTACTGTGAGTGCTATGTATGGCAATATGATTTGGGGACAGGACAAGGGAATTGTCCACCTCTATAAAAATATACCCGAAAAGATGATGTGTAAAAATCCAAATCCCCCAAATGGGGGATGTTTTTATCTGTTGACCTGTGATTACATTTTTTACTAACATAAAACACATGAGAAGAATGTTCCTGTTTTTGTTAGTGTTCATGTGTACTGTGCCGTCTTTTGCGGCACAATATCGCGCGGCTTTGGTGGCAGATATGAATACCGGTCGTGTGTTGTATCAAGAAAATGCAAATGAATTAAATTATCCGGCCAGTTTAACAAAAATAATGACATTATATTTGACGTTTGATGCGTTAGAGCACGGTCGTCTGGCGTTGGATGATTATTTGATTGTATCGCAATCTGCGGCAAATGCCGAACCTGTAAAACTGGGACTGTCGGCCGGTTCAAAAATTCGTGTCGAAGATGCGATAAAGGCCTTGGCGGTATACAGCGCAAATGACGTTGCGCGTGTCTTGGCGGAAAACCTAAAAGGTGGCCAAGAAGAATCTTTTGCAGATTTAATGACACGTGTGGCGCGTGAAATTGGATTGAACAATACTAATTTTGAAAATTCATCTGGACTGCCAAACGACGACCAATTGTCAACGGCGCGTGATATTGCATTGCTGTCTATGGCGGTGTATAAACACTTTCCGCAATATTGGCATTTCTTTGGAATCAAATCGTGGACATATAACGGTAAAACATACACCAACGGCAATCGCTTGCTGACATCATTTAATGGTTGTGACGGTATGAAAACAGGCTATACCAAAAAATCAAAGTATTCATTGGTTGCGACTGCGCATCGTGGGGATAATCATTTGATGTCTGTGGTTTTGGGCGCCGAAAACAAAGACGTTCGTGCAAATATCGCGGCACAAATGTTAAATCGTGGCTTTTCAATGTTAAATTCTGGGGCCACACCTGTAATCAAACAGACATATGTGCCACCCGTGGTGCAACATAATCCACAGCCTGTATCAAATAATGCCCCGACAACGTTTTCTGCGGCATATAACACGGCGACCGCGTCTGCCGCCCCACAATACCATGGTGCAACAATAACTAAAACCACGCATGGCGGCACTGGTGTTCAATTTGGTGCGTTTTCATCCGAACAATCTGCCCAGAATCAGGTTGCAAATGTAAAAAATAAATTGGGGGTAAATGCGATTGTTGAACCGACGGGAACGGGATTATATCGCGTGCGTGTTTATGGCCTGACAGACAGTGCTGCGGGTCAACTAAAATCATCTGCCACTGCGGCAGGTATTGACAGTTATGTTTTTCATTAGTATCTTGTATTTATCATGAATTCGAAAATAGAAAAGTTGATAAAATTGTTTGCAAAATTACCGCGTGTTGGAACACGTGGGGGGCAACGTATTGCGTTGGCGCTGTTACAAGATAAAACTGGGCGCGCCAATGCGTTGGCTTCGGCCATCGTTGATGCGGTTGAAAATATTGCGCCGTGTCCGACATGTGGGGTTTTAACAGACCGTGGGACAGGGGACTGTGAATTCTGTCGTGATGCATCGCGTGCAAACGGTCAATTATGCATTGTGCGTGATTTATCAGATGTTTGGACATTGGAAAAATCGTCTGTATTTCACGGTCGTTATCATATAATTGGCGGATTGCTGTCGGGTGCGTCTGGGGTGTTGCCCCAAGATTTAAATATTGCGAATTTGCCGTCACGAATCACAGATGAAAAAATTTCTGAAATTATTTTTGCATTACCAAATACAGTCGAAGGCAAAACAACCCAACATTACATCATGTCGACAATTGGAAATATTGATGGTGTCGCGTTTTCTGAATTGGCATCTGGTGTGCCATTGGGTGGGGATTTAGATTATTTGGATGATGGCACATTGACACTGGCGTTCGGGGGGCGTAAATCGTTATGACGGATATGATTGCGAATTTGCCACCTGTATCAGAAATGATGCGTGAATGTGGGCTGGAACCCAAAAAACAATTTGGCCAGAATTTTTTGTTTGATTTAAATCTAACGGGTCGCATTGCGCGCAGTGTTCCAAATATTGACACGATTCCTGTGGTCGAAGTGGGGCCTGGGCCGGCCGGTTTAACGCGCGCAATACTGCTGGCGGGGGCACGGCGCGTTGTTGCAATTGAAAAAGATAAAACAACAGAGCCGATTTTATCGCGTGTTATTGACGCATCAGACGGTCGGTTATCTGTGATATATGATGATGCACTGCGTGTTGATTTTTCGGGACTGGGCTTTAAAGAATATGCAATATGTGCGAACTTGCCATATAATGTCGGTACAGAATTATTGATTGGTTGGTTGCAAAAAGTTGCGCATGGTGAACAAATAAAGTCTTTGACATTGATGTTCCAGCGCGAGGTTGCATTACGTATTACCGCGCGTCCTGGGGATGAACACTATGGTCGTTTGGCGGTATTGACATCTTTGATTTCAGATGCGCGTATTTTATTTGATGTGCCAAATACTGCATTTGTTCCGCGTCCGCGGGTTCAGTCTGCGGTTGTGCAAATTATTCCAAATGTGGACAAGATTGCGCGCATAAATGATTTATCAAAAATTGAACAGATAACGGCAAAACTGTTTGGCCAACGTCGCAAGATGATACGCGGAATTATTCCAAATGTTGATTGGGCGCGGTATGGTCTGACCGGGACAGAACGTGCGGAAAATTTATCGCCAGAAACATTTGCATTGTTGGCAGAAAGTTTGTTATAATCGTCATATCTGTGGGGGATAAAGAGAGAATGTCACCGTCGTTATTATTGTTTTTTGCAATTGTCTTTATCTTGGTGTATATATTGCGTATGGCGCGTATTGGTGCGTTGGTTGCATTTTTACTGGCGGGTGTGTTGTCGGGGCCCTATGTTTTCAATTTGTTTGAGTTATCTGAAACGTGGACTTTCTTGGGCGATATTGGCATATTGTTTTTGTGGTTTAATATTGGTCTGGAAATAAATATGCGTCGTCTGTGGCGAATGAAACGCACGATTTTTGGATTCGGTGCCGCCCAGGTTATGATGGTCGCAGTTATGCTGTTTCCAATATTATTTGGCATAACCCAATGGTCGGTTATGGGAACAATAATGGTGTCGCTGATGTTGGCAATGTCCAGTACATCTGCAGATTTGCAATTATTGACTGATCGGAATCAGTTAAATACCAATATGGGTCGTCAAACATTTTCTATATTGTTGTTCCAGGATTTACTATCGATTCCATTATTGGCGATGTTGCCGGCGGTTGCGGGAAAAAGTTTCAATTTGGGGGCGACTGCGATAGATGTTGTTGTTATATCTGTTGCCTTGATTTTATCAGTGATTGTGATTGGTCGTTTTGTTATGACACCGATATTGCGTCATGTTGGAAAATTAAAATCCAAAGAAGCCTTTTTGTTGGCTGTGATGTTAAATATCGTTGTTTGGGCAGTGTTATTAGATTTGATGGGGTTGCCGGCGGGATTGGGGGCATTTTTGGCGGGTATGTTGATGTCTGAAACGATTTATCGTCATCAGATAACTGCTGAAATATCACCATATGCAACATTGTTCTTGGCATTTTTCTTTATCTCTTTGGGTATGGGTTTAAATCTGCCGTTACTGGGACAAAATTGGTATATTGTTTTGTTTGGACTGATTGGTTTTATGGTATTAAAGTTTGTGGCGATTTATATGGTTGCGCGTGTTCGTGGTGTATCAATACCAGAATCTTTTATGATTGCCTTGCTGTTGTCCCAGGGTGGTGAATTTGCTTTATTGATGTTACAGACGATGAAGCAAAGTGGTATCACTGCGATTCCATCGGGACACGAAGAAATTTTAACTGCGATAATTATATTGTCCATTATGTCAACACCATTATTACTGTGTTTGTATGATTATTTGCAGCGTAGTGGTAAATTATTTCCCCAGCGTTTTTCGCGAACCCTGGATGATGCCAATGAAAATATAAAGCCTTTGGTTGTTGTCTGTGGCTTTGGGCGTGTTGGACAAATTGTGTGTCAAATGCTGGACGCAAATTCGATACCATACATCGCCATAGATTTGGATGTAAATGCAGTAATGATGGGTCGCGAAATGGGATTTAATGTTGTCTATGGTGATACGACAAATTATGATGTCTTGGTCGAATTTGGATTAAAGAAACGTGTTACACGTGCGGTTGTCGTTGCGCTGGATAATGCGACAACGGCGCGTCATACAATATCCGCAGTAAAATCCATCGCCCCACGTGTAAAGATATATGCCCGCGCACGTAATCTGGCAGATTCCCAGATGTTAATGCGCGAAGGTGTTGAAACAGCTATGCCAGAAACAATTGAATCCTCGTTCTTTTTGGGATTCAGTGTTTTAGATTGTCTGGGGGTTTCTGAACGCCGTATAAATGATTTGTTGACACAAATGCGCGCAGACGATTATGCCGCATTATCAACTGTTATATCGGACAAGCGCGATTGATTTTATTCTTGTGATTTATTGTCCCGTGCGCGGGACATTTTATTTGCTTTTGATATTGTATATTGCTATATTTCAACACAGAATATTGGGAAAGGCAAATATGAAAAAAACAGTAACAATATTATCGATTATTTTTGGTGCGATAATCATCGACCAATTGACCAAGGGTATACTGCTGTATTTAATTACAGGTGGTGTGCCATTGTTTGGTGCGGCGTGGGATATTGTGCCGGTGCCGTATTTAATGATGCATGTATGTAATTTCTTTAATTTTGTATTTACGTGGAATCCGGGAACATCATTTTCATTGTTCCGCGCATTGGGTGAATCTGCGCCGATTGTGATTGTAATTGCAACGTCCTTTATTATCGGGTGGATATTGTATTATCTGTTTCGTCGGGCGCAATCGTATGAACGTGTGCCATTGGCATTGATTGCAGGTGGTGCGATTGGTAATTTAATAGACCGGATTCGTTTCGGTGCGGTTGTTGATTTCTTGGACTTTCATATTGGTGGATATCATTGGCCATCGTTTAACGTGGCGGATATCTGTATTGTTGTTGGTGTTGGATTATACCTGTTAAATTGGTATATTGCGCGCCGTAAATGTTTAAAAAATATAAAGGGTGGTAAATAAATTATGGTTCAGTATATGGATAATCAAAATTCTGGGTTTAATATGTGGAATGCGAATAAAAATGCCACGGCCAAGAAATCACCAATATCTGGTTTCTTGTGGTGGACATTGATGTTCTTTTGCGCATGGTGGTTGATTGGTTCAATTATGGCGCCAAAAAATCAGGTTGTGCAAACTGCTGAAAATATTGTTGTCGAAGATTTGTCTGCGGTTCCTGTTTCGACAATCGAATCGGATGCGTTATCTGCATCGGTCCAGGGGTTACGCATATCAAACGTGCATTTAAATAATTACCCATTATCTGCGGACAGCGCAGAAACAGTAACACTGTTGGACGGCGAAAATAATTTTATAGAAGTGGGCTTGTTGTCCACTGGTTCTGTTGCACCAACGGCGACGACAGTGTGGAACACAGACAGCGATACATATACATGGAAAAATTCTGACGACGTGAAATTTTCGCGTTCTGTGACGGTCGATAATTATGTCATAACAGTTGCAGACACGATTACAAATAATTCTGCGCATGACGTTGCGTTTGCGCCATACGCACGTATCGTTCGTGAAAATAATATTAAATCCAGCAGTGGCGTCAACAACGGTGCAATCGCATACGTAAATTCAGACATTGAAAACATTGCATGGAATAAACTGGATAAAAAGTCATACGCATATTCAACAACAAATGGATTTGCGGGCTTTGCGGACCAGTATTGGGAAACTGTTGCATCTGTGGATGCGCCAGATCAAACAATTCGTGTAAAGAAAACCGGCGATAAATTCAGTGCTGATACTGCGGCGGCGGCGGTTACAATTGCACCGGGCGCATCGGAAACAATTACAACAAATATCTTTGTTGGCCCACGCGACCAAAATATCCTGGATAATGCAGAATCAAAAATAATTGGCCTGGGCGAAACGATTGATTATGGGTGGTTTTGGTTCTTGGCACGTCCAATGTTGTGGGTTTTAAATGGAATCCATCACGTTGTTATGAATTATGGTGTCGCAATAATTATCATGACGATATTGTTGCGCCTGTTGATGTGGCCATTGACACGCAAATCATACACCAATATGGCGGTTATGCAGAAAATGCAACCTGAATTACAGCGCATCCAGAAACTGTATGCAAATGATAAAATGCGCCTGCAAATGGAAATGATGAAATTGTACCAGACGCACAAAACATCACCAATGGCGGGTTGTCTGCCGATGTTGATTCAGATTCCGATATTCTTTGCATTGTACAAGGCGCTGTTGGTATCTGTTGCGATGCGTAACGCGCACTTTTTGTGGATACATGATTTATCTGCAATGGATCCATACTTTATTTTGCCGATATTGATGGGTGCGACAATGTATCTGCAACAGCGTTTGCAGTCACCATCGACCCAGAATTCAAATGCCAACGACGCAGTTGCCCAAACACAACGTGCAATGCGTTGGATGCCGATATTGTTTACAGTAATGTTTGCATGGATGCCGGCGGGCTTGGTTTTATATTGGACGGTATCAAATATATTTGGTATTATCCAAATGCAAATAATCAAAAAACAAAGCAAATAAAAAATCCCCCAAACGGGGGATTTTTTGCTGTTATCGTATTACGAAAACTTTCTACATACCGGCACATGAAAGCTCATCACCAAAGTTTATCCAGCTGCCATCATTGCAATAACATAATTTCTCCTCGTCTATCCATGTAACAGGACTACCGTTTGCTTCTGCCCTTTCACATTCTGATTGTGGCATTGAAATTCTATTTGTATCCATAGCACATTGACCATCAAGATATAGACCGCCTACTTCTGCGCATGATATTTCATCTAATGTCATGCCATATGTCACAGATGAACAATTTGACGTATAATGATACGTTCCCTTGGTATCCGTAAAATATGCATTTGGGTCAATATAGCATGCGCCAATACCAAATGAGCCAGGTTCTGATTTAACGGTCACGGTATTGCCATCTTTATCTGTTATGCCGATTGATGGACATGCCGTGCATTCTATTGTTGGTAACTCAACCAAATAATCATGACTCATATTATAGTCATAACACCATGCAGTTGTAATACCGTTCGTTGACTCGGATTCCCAGTCGATATTGGGATTAAGATCGCCATATGCTTCATTCATATTCCATGCTGAATCAAACACAATCATATAGTCGTCAGCTGGGCACGTTACCTTTAAATAACTGCCCGATGGACACGAAGAACGTTCGATGCATTCGCCATTGTTTAAATAATACCCATCATTACATGACGTGTATTCAACCAATTCTTCGCACGTATATCCCGCGCCGTTTGCGTTTGTGCCGGCAACAATCGCCAATATAGACACACTGCTTATTTTTAATAATTTTTGCATATTACTTTCCTCCCTTTCGTTCTGCATACGCAAATTAAACAAAAAACCGCATTATCAAATAAAGCGGTTGGAGGTTCATAACTATAATTTCCAGAAAAATAGCGGGCTTATTCAACATATTCACCGCCCTCCAACCTAAAGATATAGTTGGAGATATTTATTGTCCCCGCGGACACTGGAAATTCAGAGGTTATGACGCCCCATCAGTGGCAACCACCACCGACAAGGGTATTTTATCAGAAAATCGGATTTAATGCAAAATAAAAATTTAGCGGGGTAAACTTGCTCCCCCTTTGTTATTGCGCGCGCAGCGTGGCAATCCAGTTATATGCGCGTAAAACGCGCACAATAATAATGATACTACGGACTGGATCGCCACGGTCGTTTCACCCACTGGCGATGACAAAAAATGTGAAATATTTTTTGTAAAATAAACTTTTATTTATCAATGTATTTGTATCACGTGTCTCTTGTTCCACAAAAAATCCCGCCATTTGGCGGGGTTTTATGGGCATTGTGACAATTGTTTTAATACATTTTGAACATCATTATTCACAGATACAGTAATTTGTCGTCCCAGTCCATCTGTGTATGTGTAATTAAACAACGCATCACGAAATTCTGGCATTTGATTATAAACCTGTTCAAACGGTGCCAACATTGATTCAAACCATTCGCGCCCACGACACAGGCATCCGTTTCGAACGTCCGCGGCAACAACCGCCGTGGCCGTATTTGGATATTTTGTGTCTAAATCATAATCTGTCATCATTAAACAGCGTGATCCAAAACCATAGAAATTCGCATCATCTGCCAAGAATTTGTAAATCAAACCGTCACTGGCGCCGGCCTGGCGCAGTTCATATGCCATACCGTCTGTGCAACATGCCTGGGCAGATTTCATCAGCAATTTATAACGGTTCAACAATGGTGCCGATACATCTGCATTTGCGGTAATCTGATTGTCGCATGATGCGGCGTCAATAAACGCATCTACGTTCGCGTCGCGTAATTTCGGACTGCGCGGTGAAACAGTTTCGCGAACGATTGGTTTTCTGCGCCATATTTCGCATTCTGTTTGCGTTTCAAACGGGCAACCATCGTCCACAACAAAAGATTCTGCGACCACAGTTGTCGTATCAAGTGTGTTAAAATCAAAGCTTTGTTGTGGTATATTGCTGAACCACAGGCTGGCCGATGGTTTGCGTGGCGCCAACAATTCTTCGACGCGTGCGCGTGTATCTGCGGCATCATTCATATTCATATGAAACATTTCCATCGGATTGATATCAACGACCGTTTCGCGAACATAAACTTCCGGTGCCGGTTCCAAGAACCAGTCTGAAAAGTCTTTGTATTTGTAACTGTTGATTGATTCATCCCAAATTGGCACACCGTTTTGTGAATCGATTGTGCGTGCACCATCATGTCCGGCATATTCGCCATGCACGCCATCCCATAATTCTGGGCGATTGTCCGCCGGTACAGGCTTTATGCTTAGCATTTTTATATTATGTTCCGGCACCACAACAGGCGCAGGATTATCCATATCCCATACAGGTTCGCCATCTGGAACGTATTCATATTCGATTTCTTCGAATTCTTCAAACACGATTGGTTCAACATCACAGCCTGCGCCCACGCATTCAGATGCGTTCGCGCCGACCATCCCATACAGCCCCAACAGGGATGAAAAAATAAATATCTTGGTTTTCATACCTATTATTATATCACAAAAAAACATTTAATAAAAGCAGGTTTTTAAAATTACTTTTTTGTTGTGTTACCACCTATGCCTAAGATATAATAGGAATGTATTCTTAAATCATATGGGGGAAACATGAAAAAAATATCTTTGCTTGTATTGTTGGGTTTTATTGCGATGCCTGCGTTCGCAGAAGATGTGGCGCCCGTTGAATCTGTGTCTGACGACGTGACACCTGTTACACAAACAGCCCAAGATTTAAAGGAAGAGATAAAGGCCGAATTAAAACAAGAATTCAAAGATACGATTGCCACTAAAAAGGCAGAACGTGCTGCTGCCAAATATGCAGAAAAAATTAAATTCCCACATGGGTTGCAATTTGGTGTTGGGGTGTCTGCGACATCTGGACTGAACGGATTTGTCGGATATGCAAACAAGAACTTTGATTCTTTCTGGGCAAAACGTTTTGGTGTGCGTTTTGATTTTGCAACGACGCGTCCTGTAAAATCATTAATCAACGATACAATTGATTCCGTTGTTGATGATGGGATTGATATTGGCGATAGCCTGACAATAAACGACGGTAAAATCGACGCAAAACATATGGCGGCCATGGTTGACTTTTATCCATTTGGCGACACGTGGTTCTTGGGCGGATGGCGCCTGACGGGTGGTTATTATATGGGTGAAATGTCGGCATCTGCCGCGGTCGCAGGCACAATAAACGAACTGGACGGCGGAACATATGAATTTGAATTGATGGGGGATAATTTCCGCTATACCGGCAATTCTGTACATGGTACGGCTGAATTAGACTGGGATTATCGTGGGCCATATATTGGTACTGGGTTCGATATCGGTCTGTTCGCAGGATTCAAGATTTATGTTGATGCCGGTGTTGTGCTGACAAATCGTGCGGCAGAACTGAATTTAAACGTCCCGTTCACAGGTCTGGAAATGCAACAGGGTGGCGCGTGGAAGCCTGTTGAAAATACAGAACTGGAATCTGTTGTAAATGGAATTGTTGATGAAACATTGTCTGATGCGCAATCTGAATTGGACGATATTAAATATTATCCAATGGTCAAAGTCGGATTTATGTATCGGTTCTAAAATCGCCCGCCAATCGGCGGGTTTTTATTTGTGCGGAATTCATGCCCGTTGTATGCCTGGGCTGTATTGGGGTATAGTTGGCGTATGAAGAAATATCTGACCGCATTTGTATTGTGTGTGATTTGTGCGCCGTCCTTGGCCAACACCACGTTCCCACATGGGGCCCAGGTTGGCGTTGGTGCGTCTTTGATCGGTGGCATGCATGTCGGCGTTGGATATTATAATTCTGGATGGGATAATTATTGGGCATCACATTTTGGTGCGCGTGTCGGCTTTGCCAGTACTGACCCATTAAAATCCGCAATCGATTCGGCAATCGATTCAATTATGCACGACGGTATCGATGTTGGCGATGGTGTTAAAATCGATAATGGCAAACTGGATGCGTGGCACGCATCAGTGTTGCTGGATTATTACCCGTTCGCAGGTGCGTGGCGCCTGACCGGCGGTTATGCGTGGGGCGGTATGCAATTGGATGCTGATATCTTTGGCGAAATCGCCCAGGCACCATCACAGCGCTTCTATTTTTATCTGGCGGGCGACCATTATTATTATAATGGTAATAATTTTGATGGTGCTGCAACGATTGATTGGAACTTTCATGGACCGTATATCGGGACAGGATTTGATATCGGGCTGGGGTGTGGTTTTGCTTTGGTTATGGATTTTGGGCTTGTGTTTACTTCACGTCCGGCAAAACTGGCGCTGGATATCCCCCAGGAACAATTATATGTATATAATACACTGGCCCAGACTTGGTTGCCGGTACCGATACCGCAATTGGACGCAGACATTGCGCGCGCCACGCGTGATGCGAATCGGAAATTGTCTGATTTTAAATTTTATCCTGTGGTAAAAGTGGGGTTTGCGTATCGTTTTTAACGATTCGGTTGGCGTACCGAATCAGTTTTTTGCCCGAAACCGAATCATTTTTAGGGTGCGGAACTAAATCCCTAAAAAAATATTTTTGGATAAAAATGGCGGATTTCTGGGTTTTGCATTGGTGGGATAAACTTTTTTAAAATTATTTGTGAAATTCTGCTTGACTTTTTTAAACTTTAAGCGCATAGTATACGGGCTTTCAAGTTGAGACAACACGAACAAAGACACTCAACCCCTGAAATTCTGCGGTTTACGGAACGAACGGTATGAATAGGGTTCCTGATAAACTACGCAAACATTGTGAATAAAAGCAGCTCATCAAAAATTCAAGAAGGGATGTGCAGACAGTTGAATTTGGAAATATCCAAACTTTGACTAAGTCAAAAGTGCATATCCTAGACAGGTAGTAGGTTTACATATTAAACCTCGTTAAAAACTTGTCTTGCGAATAATTATATGTAAAGACGAACTGATTATTAAATAGTCAGCTTTTGTTTATATGCACGGGACTTACTTAACAGGTTTTTTAGAACTTGAGAGTTTGATCCTGGCTCAGAACGAACGCTGGCGGCAGGTCTTAGGCATGCAAGTCGAACGGGTGAAACAGGTGCTTGCACTTGTGGATCTAGTGGCGCACG
>JAZNAO010000002.1:0-6936 GCA_045586565.1 Candidatus Enterousia sp.
TAAGTCCGGTCGACGTTCTTTGGTTATGTCAACCGATTGTTGTTTCCGCCACCGTTCGATATTGCCGTGGTGACCGGACAGCAGGACTTCTGGGACACTTTGTCCACGCCATACTGACGGGCGGGTGTATAACGGCCATTCCAGCCCCCCGATTTCGAAACTTTCATTTTGGGTGGTGTCCAAACCACCGTGAACCACATTATCCATCAGACGAACGCAACTGTCAACAAAAACTTGCGCGGCAATTTCACCGCCAGACAATATATAATCGCCAATGGAAAGTTCCATTATATCATATTCTTTGATGATTCGTTCATCTATTCCTTCGTATCGACCGCACAACAGGGTATATGTCGCATCTGGTGCGTCAACAAATTCATGCACCATTTTCTGATTCAACGTTGGTCCACGTGGGGAAAAATAGATAATTTTGCCACGATTTTTGATTGAATCCAATGCGTCCCCCAACACATCTGGACGCATAACCATACCGGCACCACCACCGAATTGCGTATCGTCAACACTGCCATAATTATTGATGGCAAAGTCACGAATGTTTATAACATCATATGACCATATCTTTTTATCCAACGCGCGTCCGACCACGCCACCCGCCAGGGTGCCTGGGAACATTTCTGGGAAAATGGTCAGTATGTTAAAGTGCATTTATCTGGTCCTGTTTTTCTGGCATTGTGGACAAACCTGTTTCATAACATCCAAAACCTGGGCTTTGCCATGTTCAATATTATATTCCTTGCGATTACGCAAAATGACAATACACTCAAACTCATGTTTGCCAACCACGTTGCCAAAGACGCGTAAATTACACAATGGTGCAAAAAAACTAAATAATGGACAGCGCTGACGCGGATTTGTACAGTGCGCTGTCACACTGTTTTCTGCCGTCCGATATTGCACGGTATTTTCATTACTCATTTTATCTTTCTCTTACCTTCAGTGATTCTGGGCCATAAATTCTTTCTAGCTCTTGTTTTTTCTGATAACATTGGCGACATGTAACACTTAACCCCGATGTGACCAGATGTTTTGTTCGTGGTGTAAATGAACATTCCGGTGTCACAGACAGCCCATTTCTGGTTCGTTCCGGATTTAACCGCAACGGATTATCCAAGACATCTCTGTATGCAGGGCAATCGCTGTAATGTGCATATGGACACCGAATAAATATTCTGTTCGGTTCAATAAACATCACAATTTCGGAAATGATACGTTTTTCAATCCAGTTATTCTTACTCATTTTACCACCACTTGTTTTTTATCTAAATCAACGATTGCGCCGATAAACGATACCATATCACCGTTGTCCAGTTCAATAATATCGCCGGCACCATAGTTTTGAAAGCAATCGATAACGCCGATTTTGTTGTCGTCACGAATAACATCAAATCCAATTAAATCTGCCTGATAATATTCATCAGATTTCAAATCGGGCAGGGCATCGCGCATAATAAACAGTTCTGTTCCGCGCAATGTTTCGGCCATATTTCGGTCATCAACACCACGAATTTTTGCAATCACAACATTGGAATTTGGCACCACACGCACGAATTTAAAATCACCATCATTGAACTTTGAACTGTGAACCTGTAATTTTTTAAAATCTGTCGTGTTTTCTGCAAATGATTGCACACGAACTTCACCCCGGATTCCCTGGGGTGCAACAATTTTACCGATTAAGATTTTTTTTGCATCTGACATATTATTTTTGATTTTGTTGTTGTGCCTCACGAAACGCACGCAGTTTTGCACATTCGCCCGCATAGGCTGCGCACGCGCCACCCGTTAAAAAATACACAGGTTTGTTTGCATACATTGCATCTTGCATCTGGCGATAAAATTCATCGGCGCGTTCCTGGCCGTCGCAATCCAGATTTTGTTCATACGGACATTTTCTTAGCATACAAAATTACCTTTATCTTTTGTGTTCTTTTAACGCACTAACGATATTATCATATCGGATACGGCGAATACAGTTTAATTCCGGGACCGGACACTGGTGAAACATGTTCTCAGCAGTGCAAAAAGTCAGGTTTAGTTTATTTTCTGCCGCATACTCTACCGCATCTTTCCACTCTTGAACACGAACCAGTTTCTGACGACACAACGCTTTATCATACGGACAATGAGTATCTGGATCATATTCGGTATTTGCATCGTTCATATCATCAAACTTTGCACGATACCTTCTGGTTATACCAAAATAATCCGTATCTGGATTAAAACTCTTTTCTGACATTCTGTGTACACCTTGGGTCTAAAAACACCCGGGGACATGCCCCGGGCGAACATAGTGCAAAATTATTCAGCAACTTCTGTCGCAGGGGCTTCTTCGGCAACCACTTCTTCTGCAGGTGCTGCTTCGGCTTCTGCTGCTGCCTTGGCGGCTGCTTCTGCTGCGGCTTTTTCTTCGGCAATCTTTGCCAATTTTTCAGCCTTGTCTTTAATCTTCATCTGTGTTTTTTCAGACTGCAAATGCTTTTTTGTCTGAACTGGGATTGCCTTTGGTTTTACCAAGCCGGCATTTGCCAAGAATTTATAAACACGGTCAGATGGCTGTGCACCTTTTGCCAACCACGCTTTTACTTCATCCAATTTCAAGATAACGCGTTTACCGCTGTCTTTTGCCTGCATTGGGTCGTATTTACCAACGACTTCCAAAACATTACCAGAATTACGTGCATTGCGTGAATCTGTCACAACAATGTGATAGTACGGACGTTTTTTTGCACCATAACGTGCCAAACGAATAACAGTTGCCATATTTTTTGCTCCTTATGTTTTTATAACTGTTTTTCCACAAAGAAAACCGACATCAAGGACGAACACTCGTCGGATGATGGACCACACGCATACTGCGAACTGGTGCTATATTGATGGCAATCTTTGGGATTTGCAGGGGCATTATGTAATATTTTTTTATCAAAGTCAAATAATTATTGATTTATTCAAAAACAGTTTCTATAATCGCAACCAGAACTTAATCAACCAAGGAGAAAAATATGAAAAAGTTACTGGCGGCAACATTATTGGCATTACCATTGACGGCATGCGACCAGGGCCCTGTTACACCAACTGTTGAAGATACAAAAATTGTATTATCTGAAATGGAAAAACAACCTGGTAAAAGCACAATCGTCGCATTGGGCGCCCAGGGTGACTATCTGTTGAAACTGGAAGAAACCGAAGCATTGGCAAAAATTGCATCAATGGAAAAGAACGCAAAAATTTTGTCCGCGGATCCGACAGAACATGCTGCGGACGGTGTTTGTCTGTTAAATATTATTCCAACCAGAACGATGGCTGCAATGGGTATGGCAGACAACAAATGTAACTATCGTTTGGTATGTGGCGCAATCGCGGATCAATCTGTTGCATACGCGGTTGAACTGTGCGAAGAATAATATAAGAATTGCTGGACATTTTGGGTTATATACTCTAAGATGCCCCAGCATTGCGGGCGTGGTATAATGGCAGCACGTCAGCTTCCCAAGCTGAAGACGAGGGTTCGATTCCCTTCGCCCGCACCAATAATTCAACCGGCCTTGTGCCGGTTTAATTATTGGATTGTGGCGACGGAATTGAACCCGACCAAGAGGGTTCGGGGCGTCAGTTGACGAAAACAAGTGGATGCCTCTTTATGATATCTTGACAATGGTCTAAAAATTCTATATTCTCAACACAAGATGACAAAAAACGTTTTGCATTTTAATCAGATTTTAAATGTTGCGCATTTTTGCGTACGTGGTTTTTATTATGCCTATTGACCCCTTATGGTGTTATGGGTTTGATTGGCTTTGGCACCATAAGGGGTATATGTCAAAGCCAATTTTTTTATTCATAAAAAACAAAGGATATAAGTAATGAAAACCAAAGAACAAATTATTGATGAAATTCTGGACAGGGGCATTATCGTGGATATATTGCCATCTCGTGCAGAGTTTAAGAAAAAACTGCTGACGGAAAAATTGCGGTTCTTTATCGGGGCAGACCCAACGAATACGTCGTTACACCTGTCACATGCGAAAAACTTTATGTTGTTGGAAGAGTTCAGAAAATTGGGACACGAAGTTTTTGTGCTGTTCGGTGATTTTACTGCATGCATTGGTGACCCCAGCGACCGAAATTCTGTACGTGTCAGATTAAATCCAGAACAAGTGCGTGAATTTTCCGCCGATTGGGTGCGACAAATATCGCCACTGATTGATTTTAATGATAAAGATAATCCTGCCAAAGTTGTCTTTAATGGCGAATGGCTAAACAAACTATCTATGCGTGATTTGATTGAATTATCATCAAACACAACTGTTCAGCATATGTTGGAACGCGACATGTTTCAAAAACGGATGAACGAGAGCCGACCAATTCACCTGCATGAATTCCTGTACCCGATTTTCCAGGGCTTTGATTCTGTGGCGTTGGATGCGGATGTTGAATTGTGTGGCACAGACCAGACATTTAACGCACTGATGGGGCGGACATTATTGCGTAAACTGAAAAACAAAGAAAAGTTTATCGTGTGCAACAACCTGATGGAAAATCCGGTGACGGGCGAACTGATGTCTAAATCGCGCGGAAACGGCGTATTTTTGAATGCTGATGCCGACACTATGTTTGCACAAATCATGGCGCAACCCGATGAAATGATACGCATTTTATTGGTAAATAATACCCGTGTTCCATTGTCGGAAATAAATGCGCTGGACATAGAAAACAATCCAATGCAGGCAAAACTGTTCACCGCCCAGAAAATAACAGAAATATTCCACGGTGCGGCTGCAGCGGCTGCGGCAAACGAGAATTGGCGCGAAACTTTCTCAAATCGCGCTTTCCCAGACAATGCGCCTGAAATCACAACAGGCCAGAACGAATTATCTGTGATGGCGATTTTGAAATTGGGGATGTCGGACACATCAAACAGCGAACTGCGAAGATTGGTTACACAAAACGCAGTTACGATAAATGATGTCAAGGCAAACGACCTAAATCAAACATTCGTAACCGATAAGCCGCTGTGTGTGCGTGTTGGTCGTAAAACATTTTTCAAAGTCACAAAAGAATAAAGAGGTAAAAAATGGCAATACTGGAACGTTTAACAGAAATGCAAAATACCCATGGTAAAAACCGTCTGGTAATGATACTGGACGGTATGGGTGTTGCCGTGATGCATAGGTTATTGGATAAAAACGGATATTTTTGCCGTCATATAACAGACGTTGAAACAGCAATTATTCCTGCAACCACAGTGGCGGCAACAACGGCATATCGTACCGGTAAAATGCCATGGGAAACAGGTTTTATCGGTTGGGCGCAATATTTTGCAGAAACAGACGAAGTTATCGAGGTTTTTAGAAACACCAACCTGTATACAGGCGAAATGTCTAAAATGCCCCAACATACAAACATATTGCCATGCAAAACGGTGGTCGAACGCATGTGTGATAGTGGTCGTTCTGCGTATGAGGTTATGCCTGGCTTTGTCCCCGGGGGATTTGACACGTTTGAACAGTGGCTGGCACGTATTGTGGAATTGTGCAACACTGAAACAGACGCGTATATTTATGCATATTGGTCCGAACCGGATTCCAGCCTGCATGAATTGGGTGCAGGTGATGAAACTGTCAAAATGCTGTTGCGTGATATGGAACGACAGATAGAAATTGCACTGAAACAAATTCATAACGAAACAGATGTCCTGATAACTGCCGACCATGGGCATACAGATATTGAATCTTTGTTCATCGACGATGTTCCAGAATTGCTGGACTGTTTGTTGCACCCATTGTCGCTGGAAAGTCGTTGCGTATCAATGTTTATAAAATCGGAATATATTGCAGAATTTCCATCTCTGTTTAATAAACACTTTGGCAAATGGTTCAAATTGGTAACCAAATCAGAATTTGAACAGCATTACCTGCATGCAGAATGTCCGGTTCGTTTCATCGGTGACTTTGTTGCGCTGGCGACCGATAAATATGACTTGAAACAGCGCCCAGATACAATTGTGCTTAAAAGTCACCATGCAGGTATAACACCAGATGAATTGGAAATACCGGTTATAAAAATATCGTTATAATGCTTGGTTGATTATTTGGCGCTTGACAAAAGGAGTTTTTGGGCTATATTTCATTTCGATGAAATAAAGAGAGTTTTATGTCAAGTATAGAAGATTTTATGACACCTGCAGAACGGCAAGAATCGTTGGAAAAAAGCCTGTCCGAAGCTTTGGATGATCTGTTGGTTGCCCAGAACATAGAAAAACCACGCAAGACACGTTTGGTTGGTGGTGACAATCCTGGTTTTACTGGGTTTATGTTTGTGGTCAAAGAAATGCCACGTGCCGATGTTCGTCTGGATATGTTCCCGAACGAAACCGAAGAACCGCATTTCAAGGTGACTTATCAAAATGAAACATGTCGTTTTAAAATATCAGACTGTTCCCCAATGAAGGCCGAAGCACAACAGGGTGTTCCACGACATATTTCCAAGATAATGAAGGAAATTAAAAAAATGTGGAAAAAGAACAAAGAAGAAATTATAGAATTCTGGATTACGTCACGCCCCACGGACCAACACCATGGTCACCAACGCATCAGATAAAACACCGCCCGAATGGGCGGGGTGATTAGTCATTTTGGAAAGCATACTTTACTATTATTTCTGCCAATTGTTTTGTGGTGATATTTCTGTGTTCCATAATTGTTGCCAATTGTGCAGTTGTTATTTGTTTGTTGTAAAACATAGTTGCTAAAATTGATAATTTTGTGTTTGATAAATCTCTCACTTTTTGCTCCTTATTTTTTCGAATTGATTTGTCATTGTCGACAAATCCAATCATTGCAAAATACCATTGTAATAAACATTGAAAAATCTGTTCAATATGCAGAAAAAGATATACAAAGTAGACTAATATATTTT
>JAZNAO010000003.1:0-4680 GCA_045586565.1 Candidatus Enterousia sp.
TGCTGGAACCGATTATGAAGCTTTCGGTTAATACGCCGGAAGAATACGTCGGTGACATCATTGGGGACTTGAACAGTCGCCGTGGACAAATCAATGGTATTGAAACACAATTCGGTAACCAGTTGATTTCAGCATTCGTTCCATTGGCAAATCTGTTCGGGTATGTAAAAACATTACGTTCTTTGTCACAGGGTCGTGCAAATCCATATATGGAACTGTCGCACTATGACGAAGTCCCAACAAACGTTGCTGACGAAGTAATCAAGAAGCTAACGAAATAATAACAAGAAGTTTTAAACTTAACAAACAAGCCTAAGGAGAAAACTATGGCAAAAGAAAAGTATGTAAGAACCAAACCACACGTCAATATTGGTACTATTGGTCACGTTGACCACGGTAAAACAACATTGACAGCTGCGATTGTACACTACTATGGTGTTGGCGCAGATGCACAGAAAGGCGTTACAGAAATTGACAACGCCCCAGAAGAAAAAGAACGTGGTATTACAATTAATACAGCACACGTTGAATATGAAACAGAAACACGTCACTATGCACACGTTGACTGCCCAGGGCACGCGGACTATGTTAAAAACATGATTACCGGTGCGGCACAGATGGACGGTGCGATTTTGGTGGTTGCTGCGACAGACGGTCCAATGCCACAGACACGTGAACACGTTTTGTTGGCACGTCAGGTTGGTATGGGCAAGATTATCGTTTTCTTGAACAAATGTGACTTGGCAAACGATCCAGAATTGTTGGAATTGGTTGAAATGGAAATCCGTGAACTGTTGTCTGCAAATGGTTTCGACGGTGACAATGCACCAATCATCCGTGGTTCTGCAGTATCTGCAGTAGAAGAAAAGAACGACGGTTTGGGTAAAGAAGCAATCGATGCTTTGTTGAAAGCATGTGATGAATATATCCCAATGCCAGAACGTCCAGTTGACAAACCTTTCTTGATGCCAATTGAAGACGTGTTCTCTATCACAGGTCGTGGTACAGTGGTAACAGGTCGTGTAGAATCTGGTGTTATCAAAGTTGGTGACGAATGTGAAATCGTTGGTCTGCGTCCAACACAGAAAACAACAGTTACTGGCGTTGAAATGTTCCGCAAATTGTTGGATCAAGGTGAAGCCGGTGATAACGTAGGTCTGTTGTTGCGTGGTACAAAGAAGGAAGATGTAGAACGTGGCCAGATTATCTGCAAACCAGGTTCCATCACACCACACACAGACTTTGAAGCTGAAGTTTATATCTTGAACAAGGAAGAAGGCGGACGTCATACACCATTCTTCTCTAACTATCGTCCACAGTTCTTCTTCAGCACAACAGACGTAACAGGTACAATCACATTACCAGCAGACAAAGAAATGGTTCTGCCAGGTGACAACGTTCGTATCACAGTGCAATTGATTGCACCTATTGCTATGGACGAAGGCCGCCGCTTTGCTATCCGTGAAGGCGGTCGCACAGTTGGTGCCGGTGTTGTATCCAAAATTATTAAATAATTAAACAGTCGTGGGCGGTGTAACTGAATTAAAAGTGTCAGTGATTACCGCCCAGACAAATATAAGGAAAACAAGAATGGTACCAGCATCTAAAATTCGCATCAAGTTAACAGCGTTCGATCATCGCATCTTGATGGAATCAGTAGAGGAAATTGTTAAAACAGCCAAACGTACAGGCGCAGACGTCGTCGGCCCAGTTCGTTTGCCAACACTGGTTCAGAAATTTACAGTCAACCGTTCTCCACACGTTGATAAAAAATCACGTGAACAGTACGAAATCCGCAATCATAACGCGGTTCACGATATTGTTAATGCAAGCGCCGAGACAGTAGATGCCTTGATGAAGTTGGATTTGGCATCAGGTGTAGATGTAAAAATTAAATTGTAACAGTAAAATTAACGTTAGTGTTGGTGGGAATTATTCTGAACCCGGCCAACCAACTGACATAAAAAAAGGCATAAAAAAATGAAACGTAGCGGATTAATTACAACAAAAATTGGAATGACGCGTCTGTATGATGATGCCGGTGTTGCTCATCCTGTAACAGTTTTGTCTGTTGGGGATTGCACCGTCATTGGAAATCGCACGCAGGAAAAAAACGGTTATGTTGCAAACATTTTGGGTTTGCGCGAAGCCAAGGCAAAACACGTTGCAAAGCCACAGGCAGTCGCAGCAGAAAAAGCAGGTGTAAAACCGTATCGCAAGGTTGTAGAATTCCGTGTATCGGATGATTGTGTTATCCCTGCGGGAACACAGTTAGTAGCATCTCATTTTGTTGCCGGTCAATTCGTTGACGTCCAAGCAACAAGCAAGGGTAAAGGTTACCAGGGTGCAATGAAACGTCATAACTTTGGCGGTAAAGAAGCAACTCACGGTGTTTTAAAAGCACATCGTTCCATCGGTGGTACTGGTATGCGTGAATGGCCAGGCCGCGTATTGAAAGGTAAAAAGATGGCTGGACAGATGGGTAATGAAACCGTAACTGTTCAGAATTTGAAGGTGTTCGGCACAGACGAAGCAGAAAACCTGATCTTCGTTGAAGGCGCTGTTCCAGGTGCAAATGGCACATTTGTATTGGTGACAGACGCAATCAAAAAAGAACACAAAGATTTGCCAGTTCCAACAGTCGCTGCAAAGGCAGAAGAAGTTGTAGCTGAAACAGCAACCGAAACAGAAGCTGTTGCGGAATAATAACGACAGCAAGAGTGAGGTAAATAAAATGCAATTAGATATTATAAATTTCGATGGAAAGAAAGTTGGTTCTGTTGAATTGACAGACAGCATCTTTGGTTTAGAACCACGTGCAGATATTTTGCACCGTGTTGTTACATGGCAACGTGCAAAACAACGTGCGGGCACACATGCAGTGAAAACTGTATCTGATGTCCAAGGCAGTGGTAAGAAAGCATTTAAACAGAAAAAGACAGGTAATGCACGTCAGGGTGAAAGATACAATGTTCACATGCGCGGCGGTGGCGTCGTTCATGGGCCAGTTGTTCGTGATCACTCTATCGACTTGCCAAAGAAAATCCGTGCATTGGGTTTGAAAATGGCACTGTCTTCCAAAGTGAAAGATGGCAGCCTGGTTGTTATCGATTCTGAAAAATTAGCAGCCGCGAAGACAAATGCGTTTGCAAAACAATTGAAAAAATTGGAAATTGCATCTGCGTTGTTTGTTGGCGCAACAGAATTAGATGAAAACTTTGTCAAATCTGCGGCAAACATCGCCAATATCGATGTATTGCCAACAATGGGTTTGAATGTTTTGGATATCTTGAAACATGAAAAATTAGTTTTGACAGCAGACGCAGTCAAAGCGGTTGAAGCAAGATTGGCGTAATCAATTAAAGAATTGAGGTAAGCAAAATGGCAGAAAAGAAAGTAAGTGCAGAGAAAAAAATCGTTGCGACAGCCGGTATTTATGATATACTGCGTCGTCCGATTATCTCGGAAAAGGCAGCAAAACTGTCTGAAAGCAATGGTGTTGCATTTGAAGTTGCGCCATGCGCAACCAAAGAAGATGTTGCACGTGCAGTAGAAGCAATCTTTGGTGTGAAGCCAACAAAGGTGAACATCGTGGTTGTCAAAGGTAAAGTGAAAACTTTCCGTGGTCGCAGCACAGGCACACAGCGCACTGTTAAAAAAGCATATGTATCTTTGCCGGCAGATGCAAAACTGGATTTGTCAGCAAATATATAGTATAATAAACGGCCCTGGCAGAGAACCCAAATTCATGGATGCTAGTGTCAGGGTATAAACAAAGGTAAGAAAAAAATGGCATTGAAACATTATAAGCCAACAACACCAGGTACACGTGGTCTGACCCAGGTCGATCGCAGTGATTTGCACCGTGGTGCGCCAGAAAAGGCATTGACAGTTGGTTTAAAGTCCAAAGGTGGACGTAATAATTTTGGTCATGTAACTGTTCCACATCAGGGTGGCGGTCACAAACGTAAATATCGTTTAATTGATTTTAAACGCAAAAAATTGGATGTTCCTGCAACTGTTGTTCGCTTGGAATACGATCCAAACCGTACTGCATTTATCGCATTGATTGAATATACAGACGGTATGCGTTCTTATATCTTGGCACCGCGCGATTTAAAGGCGGGTGATGTTGTTATCTCGGCTGCACATGCAGATATTAAACCAGGTAACACAATGCCATTGAAAAACATGCCAATCGGTACAATCGTACATAACGTTGAATTGAAACCAGGCGCAGGTGGTCAGTTGGCCCGCAGTGCAGGTTGCTATGCTCAATTAATGGGTAAAGACGGCGTTTATGCACAGATTAAAATGAACAGCGGTGAGTTGCGTAAGGTTCATTCCGATTGTTTGGCAACAGTTGGCAGCGTATCTAATCCAGATCAACGCAATGTCAACTTGGGTAAAGCTGGTCGTGCACGTTGGTTGGGTATCCGTCCATCAGTTCGCGGTATGGCAATGAACCCAGTAGATCACCCAATGGGTGGTGGTAATGGTCATTCTAAGGGCCACGAACCGGTATCACGTACTGGTATCCCAGCCAAGGGATATCGTACCCGTAGCAATAAACGTACTGCTAAGATGATTATTCGCAGCAGACATTTGGCGAAAAAGAAATAATAAGAAATAAACGGAGTAAATGATGTCTCGTTCAGTATGGAAAGGTCCTTATGTTCA
>JAZNAO010000004.1:0-32763 GCA_045586565.1 Candidatus Enterousia sp.
AAAAAAGCAAGGGAAAAAGACAAAATGTTTACAATAAAAGGCAAAACAGGCGATTGGGAACTGGTAATTGGACTGGAAACGCATATTGAAGTACTGTCTAATTCAAAATTATTTAGTGGTGCATCTGCGGACTATAATCCAACCGTTTCACCAAACACACAAGTTTCAATGGTTGATGTGGCGATGCCTGGAATGTTACCTGTATTAAACGAATACTGTGTTGAACAGGCAATTAAATTTGGGCTGGGCATAAATGCAGAAATATCCAAGGTCAGTCGCTTTGCCCGTAAACAATACTTTTACCCTGACCTGCCCCAAGGTTATCAGATTTCACAACCTGCAGATGAACCACCGATTGTGGGACGTGGTTGGGTTGAAATTTTAGGTGACGATGGCAACCCAAAGAAAATATTTATTGAACGCGCACATCTGGAACAAGATGCCGGAAAATTAAAACACGATGTTCATCCAACAAAATCATTTGCAGACTACAATCGCACGGGTGTTGCATTACTAGAAATCGTGACTTTCTTGGACACAAAAAATCCAGAAAATAATTCTTATATTTCATCCCCAGATGAAGCCGAACGTTATCTGCGCGAAATACGTGAAATTGCACGTGCACTGGGGGTATCCAAGGCAAACATGGAAGAAGGTTCTATGCGTGCAGATGTAAATGTATCTGTACGTCGCGTCGGTGAGACAACATTCCGCACACGCACAGAAACCAAAAACATGGTATCTTTTAAATTCATTAAAACCGCCATTGAATATGAAGCGCGCCGTCAAATAGAAATCTATGAAAACGGTGGCACAGTTACCCAGGATACTATGCGTTTTAACCAGGGCGAAGGAACAACATCCGTAATGCGCAGCAAAGAAGATGCACTGGATTACCGTTATTTCCCAGATCCAGATTTATTACCTGTGGAAATTTCTGACGAAACCATTGAACGTATCCGTTCAACCATGCCAGAATTACCATCTGCAACACGCGCGCGCTATACGGCGGAATTCGGACTGTCTGAATATGACGCAGCACGCTTAACCGAAACCACAGATATATCACATTGGTTTGACAATGCGGTAAATAGCGACAAAAAACGCGCCAAAGCAATTGCCAACTGGATGATAAGCGAATTGTTTGCACACCCAGAAAATTGGGATGTAAAAAATGAAAAATCTGGTATTGTGGACGGCATGCGTATTATCACACCATCTGACTTATCAGAATTGGTTGATATGATTGCGGCCAGTGAAATCAACGGCAAACAAGCCAAAGAAATCTTTATCAAAATGCTGGACGGTGAATCAGGCACACCACGCGAAATCGCCGATAAATTTGGCATGAAACAAATCACAGACACCGGCGCAATCGAATCGGCAATTGATGCAGTTATTGCTGCAAACCCGGCCCAGGTTGAACAATATAAATCTGGCAAAACAGGACTCTTGGGATTCTTTGTTGGCGGTGTTATGAAAGCCACTGGTGGCAAGGCAAATCCTGCCGTCGTAAACGAAATCTTGCGTAAAAAATTATCATAAAAAACAAAAGGAATAAAACATGGTAAAAGTTATTGGTATTGTTGAAGAAAACCCATTTACCGGGGTCACATACGGTTTAACAGAAGCAAATGAATCTGTAACAGAAATTCAGCATGCATCTGCCGCATACAAAGCAAAAACAGCAAAAATCAAGAAACACAAACAACGCACACGCCAAAAGGTAAAATAATATGGGGCACTATGAAGATTTCCTAGAAAGTTTGCTTGGCAATAACGTTGTGTACGAATTTGAAAAAATTACACGCGAATTACGCACACACGAATCGCAATCCAAAATAAATAATCGCGATTGGCACTATCGCCAAGAATATTACAAACGCGCATATCAAACACAGCAACGTAATATCATGCGTCGCTTTCATAACATGCGTTCCCAGGTAAAATCATAAACGGTAACAATATGAAAAAATTCTTTATCCAAACCTTTGGCTGTCAAATGAATGTGTATGATGGTTGGCGAATCGCCGCGATGCTGGAACACCGCGGTATGGTGCGTACAGAAGACGTCGCCGACGCAGACATCATCATATTAAACACATGCGCTGTTCGGGCCAAGGCAACTGATAAAGTATTTTCTGCCCTGGGGCGTATCAGACGTGCTAAAAAGCCATCTGCACTGTTTGGGATTGTTGGCTGTGTTGCGCGCGAAGCGGGCGCAAATGCATTTCGCAGAATTCCTGATTTAAACTTTGTGTTGGGGCCACAATCATATCATAAACTGCCCCAGATTCTGGAAAACCCAGATGCGCGCCTGTTGAACATTGACTTGGGGGGACTCGAAAAATTTGATGAATTACCACAAATGGAACGCGCGCCAACAGTATCATATATTCCAATCCAAGAAGGCTGCAATCACGTTTGCACATATTGCATAGTGCCATACACACGTGGCCGCGAATTATCACGCAGTTTTGATGACTGTATGCGCGACACAATTCATGCTGCAAAAACAGGCGCTGTTGAAATATGTTTTCTGGGTCAGAACGTAAACGGCTATAAATACACCGATGAAAATGGCAAAACATATCGCCTATCTGATTTAATACGCGAAACCGCAAAAATCCCAGAAGTCAAGCGTATACGCTTTACATCCAGTTACCCAACAGAGATGACAGATGATTTAATTGCCATGTTTGCAGCGGAACCAAAATTGTTGCCATTCTTGAACATGCCAATTCAAAGTGGTTCTCAAAACGTACTGACACGCATGAACCGTCCATACACTCTGGAATTATACTGTGACATTATTCACAAATTAAAATTAGCACGTCCAGACATACAAATTTCATCTGATTTTATTGTTGGGTTCCCAGGCGAATCGGACGAAGATTTTGAACAAACAATGCAAATTGCAGAAAAGATAAAATATATCAATTCATACTCATTTAAATATTCACCACGTCCACATACAGCGGCGGCACTGATGACGGACCAAATTCCAGAAAACATCAAGGCACAACGTCTGGCAAAATTGGACACATATTTAAACGAAGTGCAACGCGAATTTAACGAAAGTTGCATTGATAAAACCTTGTCATGCTTACTCGAAGGTCCCGACAAAACAGGTAAACATTTGGTATACCGCACACCATACATGCAACAATGCATTGTGGAATATCGCAAGAACGCACCAACGTTGGCCCAAATAACAATTACTGCCGCCAACAAGGCATCATTGCGTGGAAAATTCATTGATTAAAACAGCAACTTTGCCGTTGCAGATATCGTATATGAAATTGTATCAAACATACGCACGATTCCAACATTGATATCCCCACCAATCATATCCATTGTGGATACAACACCTGCATGCAATCCGGCATATAAATATTCGTTTGTACCTGCAGACACATTAAAACCATATTCATACTTTATACCAAACATTTCCGATAAATACCCTGCCCTAAATCCCGTACGTATTGCGGAATCAAATGTATTAAAACCTTCAATTTTGTAATACTCACCAACAACACCAAACATTGGCGCAACATATATTCCTGACTTATTTACCAATCTATAACCGACGTCCATTGCACCATACCCAGACACACCGTCTGGATTACGATATCTGTGTCCATCGTATAACACATCGCCAATATTAAATTGCGTTAACATTACACCCATATCCAGATTAGCAAACACCGAATCGGTAACATCATATTCTGCATCCATATTTATTCCATACATTGCCGCATCAAATTCGTCCAATGTATTTACATATTCAACCTTACCAACACGGGCACCCAGACTAATACGTACACGATTCCCTGAATATGCAAAATTTATATCTGCGCCATATGAATCAAAGTCATTGCCAAACACACCCCACGGCCGCACATTAACCCCAGAATCATAATTGACAACATCGTTCATGTCCAAGGTATGAATAATCTGTAACGGCCGGCGCAATACATTTGGATTAAACCGTGCAGATTTATTCATTACACGATTTATATCTGCTGTCGAATCTAAATCATCCAAAATATTATCGTTCTTATTTTCATCACGCAAATCTTCTATAAAATCACCAACTTGTGAATCGTTATATACTTTATCGTCCCCTGTCTCGCGTTCTACACTTACAAACAATCGACCGCCAGACACATATGAATTATACACATAATTATCATTTGGATTTCTAACCATTACATGAATATTACCGTTACCCACAATATTAGATAAAATAGGTCCTGTTGTAAGATTTGTAACATCATCCATATATAGATTCACTTGACCAACAATTTCAACAGGCGCACCTGCAACAGAAACCACATCAGACATTATCAAATCAGAATCACGAATTATAATTCTGTCTGCATTTACAACATTTTCTGCCACGACACCAAACGAAACACCTTTGGCATTGTCAATCACTATGGAATACCCTGTATTCACATCAACGACATTTGCATCATCTGGGCTGGATACAACCTGAATTACCTTTGCCCCATCATCCAAATAAATATTTGCTGTAAATTCACCTGCATTTTTAATACGTAATTCACATCTGGGACACACATAAACATTTGCATCCACAAAACCATAGTTCTCTACGAACGTAGATTCTGTAATATTTATCGAATCGCCATCAATTATATCACCGTTTTTAATTATATAATTACCAGCCACATCCATCGCAAATGCGTGATTTCCAATCCCCAGAATGCATAACAAAAATATCAGCTTTCTTATCATACCCATTTCGCAGAAAATCATAACACACAGGAATAAATTCTTAAAGCAAAAACATAAAAACAATCCCCCGTTTTCGGGGGATGTTTTGCATCTGCGGAACAAAGTTTATTTTTCTAATTTACCCCATCCGGCTTTATATCCACCATCACGTTCCAGATAGATATTAGCACCATTCAATTGGGCAGCGGTCAAACCTTGAATCATATAGGTCTGATTCAAATGTCTGCTGACACCGGTCTGCAACATCGGCAATTTAATATTCAATGCACGTGAATTATTACAGCATTTTGCATCATTGTAACACATATCACATTGATATATTTTAACAGTATATGGCACACCTGGGCGTAAATCCTTCAAATCTACATCCATTTTCAAGCCACTTTCTGTTTCTTTAAATTTGATATGTCCCATTTTTGATTCACCACCATTACTGCTGTGCGTATACATTTTTGCAGTCACATGATTTATATCGGCATCTTCATATGTTTGATAAACAACAATCGCTTCCGATTCGACCACTTCGACTGGTTGTGCATAATGCACCGCTTTGTGATGACGAGCCGCTTTTTTATTTGGGCATTCCATCATACACCCAGACAACAACACCGCTGCACCCAATACAGATGCAAACATTAACATTTTTTTTGCTACGTTTTTCATAAAGGTCTCCTTTTTTTTCCTTATGGTTACACAAATCAGTCTACAACATTTTTTACACAATTTCCCCAGGTTTGATTCCCTAGGAATCGCCAGATTCTATGCGTATAGCACGCGAAAACACTCCTATAAAAACACATCTGAAAAAATGTTATTTTAACCATACATACACACAATCAAAGGAGAACCGAATGTATGAATTGATACAACATTTAATTGCATTCAAATATGCATGCAAAATAAATCATTGGTCTACGGATGAATATTCAAAACACTTGTTATACGACAGATTAGCTGCCGATATAGACACATGGGTCGATTCGATTGCCGAAACATATTTTATGGCTGGCGACAAGAAATCAGTCTTTAACGAAAAGATTTTAAATCCGAAATTTGTAAATCGCGATTTGGTTAAATCGTGTGAAACAATAATATCACACCTGGAAGAACTACAAAACGATGACGAAACAAACGAAGGTTTAAATTCCCTGCTAAGCGGCATTGAAGAAGGATTTCTAAATAAACTGGCATTGGCAAAGTTAGTCTAAATAAAAACCTGCAATCGCAGGTTTTTATTTGCAAAAATCATATACACCGATTCGATTTAGCATAAAAAAATCCCCCAAACGGGGGATTGATTTATTAGAACATAAATCTGATACCGACATCGCCACCAAAGTTATGCAACCCTGATTGAATATCGACATATGTATAACGTGCCGCCAAATCAACAGCGAAACGTTCCATATCAAATGTTACACCCAATGTTCCCATTGCTGCGAAACGATTTTTGCTTTCGCTGTGACGTGGAACTAAGTCGCCATCACGTTTAACATCTGTAAACGCAATACCGGCGCCCAAGCCTACGAATGGTCGAACAATCTTATATGAACCAAATTCCATATAATTGTTCCACAACAAAGTCTGCATTTTTGCTTCTACATCAATGGAACCTGCGGCACCAAAATTTTCTTTATCAGACAATTTTCCAAAATAAGACCATTCAATTTCAGAACGAACTGTATCACATACTTCTAAACCTAATGCGGCACGACCCTGAAAGATATAATCTGTCATAGATTCTTTATTGCCTGCATATTTATAGTTCAGGTTTGTATAGCTCATACCACCTCTTAAGCCAACATAAGGATCCATACCCCACATTGTCCAACTGCTGCCTTGGTCTGGGTGATTTATACCCGCAAATGCAGGACACGCAACCAGCACGGCCAGTGTTGAAATTGCTAACTTTTTCATTTTCTCTCCTTTTTTAGTTTTTATGTTATGTCAAAAGTTTCATGTCAACAATTTGATTCTATCAATGATTTAAACAGATTTGCATAGGTATGAATCCCTGAGATAAAAACCATAAAAAAACGACCACTTTCGTGACCGTTTATTTTTGGTGGACGCGCAGGGACTCGAACCCTGGACCCACTGATTAAGAGTCAGTTGCTCTACCAACTGAGCTACGCATCCAGAACTAAATATTTCTCTATCAGCGGGGCTAATTATAGACATTTTTACAGAAAATGCAAGTTTTTATAATTCATCACACCGCACAACCTTATACGGCAATCGCAATTGGATATTTTTAATATCATCTACCGTCTGCGTACCAGCCAATGTCATAACACGTGCCAAATCCTTTTTCAAATAATCAAAGACCGATACAACCCCACGCCATCCACCCAATGCCAATCCATAAATTACAGGACGCCCAATTGCCACAACATCTGCACCACTGGCAATTGCTTTAAAAATATGTTGCCCACGACGAATACCACTATCAAATATAATTGGAACGCGCTTATTTACACGTGTTGCGACTTCCGATAAGACGTCAAAAGATGCCGGGGCACCATCTAATTGTCGCCCACCATGGTTTGATACCCATATCGCATCTGCGCCTGCCAGAATTGCGATTTCTGCATCATCTGGATGCTGAATCCCCTTTACAATTACAGGCAATCGTGTCATTGCCTTGACCCGCATAATATCATACGGTGTCAATCTATTTTGTGCTGCTGCAAAAATTTTTCCGATTCCCTGCCCCTGGGTTTTACCACTTTTCTTTGCAACATTTGGCAAAGACAACGGAAATTTAAAATTATTTCGCGCATCTGCGACCCGATTTCCACCAATCGGTGCATCAACCGTTAAAATAATTGCACGATATCCTAAATCTTCGGCCTGACGGACGATTTGACGATTAAAGTTATCATCCTTGCTTAGATACAATTGGAACCACTGTGGGGCACCCTTGCCCGCCTTGGCAATTTCTGCCAATGTTGAACTGGCATAATTGCTGACACTCATAATTGTGCCTGCGACGGCCGCGCCACGCGCGGTGCCCGCCTCGGCAGAAACATGTGCCAATCCGTGCGCTGCGGCCGGCGCCACAATCACCGGCAAAGATATTTCTGTACCTAATATTGTTGTCGTCAGATTTGGCATATCAACCCCCGTCAATACACGCGGATAAATATCTACATTATCAAATGCAGTGACATTTCTGTGCATTGTCTGTTCTGTTTCTGCACCACCACGTATATAGTCAAATCCTCCAACTGGGATAATTTCTGCAGCCAAAGGTTCCAAATCATCAATATCATATATAACAATATCTGTATCGCGCATAGACGCCTGATATCCAGAATTTGGACGACGCATATATATAACCAACCACACAACCAATAAAAAGATTAAGCATACACACAAAATAAAAATTACTTTTTTCATATCATTTACCCCCTTATAATACCAACTGTATCACAGGGATAATAAAAATCTGATTTGACAGTTTTCATAAAAAATGTCTAATCCCCACAACCCGTAATTAGCAAAAGAAATAACGATTTAGATACGCACGAACCAGATGGCATAGTATACAGACACTACATGAGCCACCGGGTTCATTCATAATTTATTTTTTCAGATACGTTGATGGATTATACGCCTTGGTCCCCTTGCGGATTTCAAAGTGCAATTGTGGACTATCTACCTTACCTGTTTCCCCAACAGTTCCAATTTGTTGCCCAACCTTAACACGGGCACCACGGCGCACGTTCATCGAATCCATATGCGCATACACAGTCATCCAACCATCACTGTGTTGAATAATAATCAGATTTCCCATACCCTTGACTTCATTACCCGCGTATGCCACAACACCGTTTTCCGCCGCACCAATTGGTGTTCCACGTTTTGATGCGATATTTATACCATCATTAAACAATCCGTTTGATTTCGCACCATAGTTCGACAAAATTTTGCCACGCACCGGCCACGAAAACTTTGACGACGAACGTGCACCAATTGTTGGTAATTTTTTTGTTGGATCAGACGAAATCTTCTTTGCAGATTCTGTATTCTTATCCGCAACCTGGGCAACCTTTGTTTTCGCAACATTTACATCTGTTGCTTTTTTAGTCGAATTTTGGACCACAGACTTTAAATCTGGCACACGTAATTTCTGACCCACTGTTAAATTAAATGGCGCAGATAATTTATTCATAACCGCCAAATCATTAACCGGCACCGCATACTTTCGCGATAACGAATATAATGTATCACCCGGCACAACAACTATTTCTTGAACTTCGACACGTTTTACATCCTGGACGACCACATTTGGTTTGTGCGCAACCAAAACATCCGATGCATCAGATTTAAGACCACCATTTACATTCAAACTTTGTCCCACAGATAATTCATATGGCGCCTGCAAATTATTCAAATTCGCCAATTCATCAACAGAGATATCATATTTTTTTGATAAACTGTATAACGTATCACCTGGGGCCACAGTGACATATTGTATATCTGTTGCATCTGTATCCCTGCCATACATTGGCACAATTAAATAATCATCTGTCGCCACTTTATCAGATTTTGATTCGACAAATTCCGCCCTATTATCCGCTTCAACATCTTGCACAGGCAACACATAATCATCAACAGACGCATACACAACATATTCATCATTTGTTTCAGCACCATACAAATTTGGCGACGCATACACACCATAGTCCGTTGCCGCAGAATTATAAATTTCTGGATATGTATCTGGATCCGCCAACAATGCCGGATAACGCGCCGAAATAAAGTCCCCAACCGAATCGGGAAACGATAATACTTTTGGTTGCAAGTCACACGCAGTTTGCGTCAAAACAACCCCAACAAAAATCCAGATGATTTTTTTCACAGGTATATTATAGCATAAAATTACTTATTACGCATAAACAAAATACTAAATTCAAACAATAACCACATTGGCAACGCCAACATAATCTGCGACACAACATCTGGCGGTGTTAAAACAGCAGCCACAATAACAATCATAACAATTGCATACCGACGCATCTTGATTACCCGTGCACGAGATAGCACACCGATTCGGTTCAACAATACCATCACCAATGGTAATTGAAACGCAACCCCAAATATCTTTAACATCCCAATTGCAAACGACAAATAATCCCGCGCCACAGGCAACAGAATTCCCGGCACAGAAGACGTCTGATTTAATTCGATAAAAAATTTAAATATTATCGGCAACAGAAAATAAAAAGAAAAACCCGCCCCCAGAACAAACAATACTGGCGACATGATTAAAATTGGTAAAACGAATCGCTGTTCATTTTGTTTTAACCCGGGCGCTACAAATGCCCACATATGCCATAACACAACTGGCATTATAACAAACAAGGCAAATAATATTGCCAATGAAAACCGAATCATCAACCCGTCCGACAAACCCGAATATAATAAAACACCCCCATCCCAAACATTTAATAATGGCGCCGATAAAAACGATTGTATATATGGCGACACATACCATCCACCCACAAAACTAATTGCAAAAATCAATGCAATCCACAAGATTCTGCGACGCAATTCAGAAAAATGTTGCATCAATGTCATTTCCTTCATTTTGATGCCTTTTTCTTAACTGTTTTTTTAGATAATTTTTTTCTGACTGGTATCTCTGTTGAAATACAATCCAACATATCATCAGTAGTTGAACGAATTAAATCATCAATTGGTTTTTCCAGGTCAATTTGCTGTTTAATATTTTCAGACACATCTGTAATTTTCCACATCAACCGACGCACAAAATTCACCACACGCGCCAAGAACCGCATTACATCAGGCCACATACGCGCCGGTATTACAACAACCGCCACCAATATAATTACAAAAAATTCAGCCCAACTGATTCCAAACATTTTTAATCGTAATAATCATCACCACCGCTGACACTAATTGTTTTATGTCTGCTGATTTGGAAAAAATCCTTTCCAAAATTTGTTTTTTCTTTCAATCCCTGGAATGCAACATCTGTTGTTGCTCCTGTGGCATCAACAACCGTCCAAGAATTTAATTTCACAGGCTTTTTATCAAATACAACCGTCATATAGCCCAAACCTTCTTGACCACGTAAATTCATTTTCAATTCAAATGTATTTTTATTATCTGCCGTTTCTACAACATTTATATCTGCATTGGTCAAATCGATATTTTTTCTAACCAATATACCCGCAGGCGTACTGGTCAACGGCACAGTTGTAATTTGATCCAAAGACTTATCAAAAAAATATAAATCTGCACCATCTGAAATCAATTGTATCGGCATATTATCATAATCCAAACGAACACGTCCCGGACGCAACATTGCAAAATCACCGCGTTGTTGTGCACCACCTGATGTCTGAATAAATTCACCAGATAATCCTGACACAGAATTTAAATATTTTTCTGCCGCCTGAACTAACGCCGCATCAACACTTGCATACAATGACGACACACACAAACACATAGCAACAGTCGTGATAAATTTTTTCATTATTTACTCCCCCTTAAATAATTCCAAAACATGCGCCCGAACATTTTCCAATGTATCACGCACCACAGCCCCTGCCGCACGTTCATGTCCACCACCACCCAACGCAACAGCAATCTGATCAATTGGTTTTTTGCGACTGCGAATCGATATACCAATCTGTTCAGGTTTTTGTTCCTTTAATAATACAATATAATCAACACCCTGGATTTGTCCCAACAGGCTTAAAATCATTTCACCGCGCCCATCCAGATATTTATAATCCTTTTTTTCAACCGTTGCCAATGCCAAACGACTATGATAAAAGAATTCTGCATTTGCCACAGTACGCGCTTCCAGTTGCACAGCCTTGCGTGGTTTATTGTTCATTAATTCTATTAAGTTACGAATATTGACACCACTATCCACTAAATCCGCCATTACACGTAACGGGGCACCATTGCGAACAAATTTAAAATTACCTGTATCCGTTAAAATCGCCAACGCCAACAAATCCGCCGTATACGAATCCATAGGCATATTCCCAGCACGCAAAATTTTATAAACAATCATCGCAGTTGCAGCCGCCGTATCATCATTGATGCACAATTGACCAATATTATTTTCATTTTTGTGATGATCAATTTCTACGATGAATTTTGCCTTGTCAACAATTGGCTGACATCCACCGACATGGGCCGGATTTCCATAATCCATAATAATTGCCAAATCAAACGGTTCAGTCATATCAACACGTTCGAAATATTTAATACGTGGACGCAATGGCACATTATCCAAACAATCTGGAATATTTCCATCATAGACACATACCGGGCAGACACCAAAATTTTCTTCAATCAAATGCGCCAATGCCAGCACACTGCATAACGAATCGCCATCTGGATTTTTATGCCCCATGATTGCGATTGATTTTGCACTGCGTAACTTAACAAAAAATTCTTGTATATTTTGTTCCATGTTTACCATTTTTAAATTGCGACGTCTTCCAACACAAATTGTGCACTAACACGTCCGTTATACTCATTTTCTTTTAATTTACCCAACATCACTATTTTAGTATTTGTATTCGCGTCGTCCAGTAAAAAGTCACCAACCGGTGTCCCCACCAAATTAAACCCTACAAAAGGCAACTGCGTTCCTGTGCTGGTCGCAATTGTGCCACGCAAATGCGCCCCATTTCCCATTGTTGTTGCATATCGCAACGTTCCACCACGCAACACCAATGTTGGTTCTGGATTTCCCTGTCCGAATGGTTCCAACTCGGCCAGTTTTTTTACCAACTTCATTGTTGCACCCCCAGCATCCAATTCTATATCAGCCATAATTTCTGCATCTGGGATTTCACCATTCAATTGTTCCAACACCGCATTTTCCAAGAATTCACAAAACGCCACTTCATTATCTGCAGGCAGAGAAAACCCTGCGGCTGCCGCGTGTCCGCCACCCTCGCTAACGATACCAGCAGCCAATGCATCATGAATAATTTGACCCAAATCAATTCCGGCAATTGACCGCCCAGATCCATTTATCACGCCATCAGATTTAGTTGCCACACACGACGGTAGATTATATTTATCTTTTAATCGACCGGCGATGATACCCATCACCCCCCCATGCCAATTTTCCCCACACAAGAATAAACTATGCCGCCCTGCCGCCTTTGATTCTTCGGCCATTTCAATTGCGCGCAACATAATTGCATTTTGAATATCGATTCGTTCTTGATTCATCTGATGCAATTTCGTTGCCAAATCATGTGCAATCAGCGGATTATCTGTCAACAACAATTCCAATGCAGGTGTTGCAGAATCCAAACGACCTGCAGCATTTAATCGGGGTCCCAACGCAAAACCCGCGGCATACACAGACGGCTTTTTTATACCCGCAATATCCATCAACACACGCAGTCCCAAATTCTGACGCAATCCCAAGACTTTCAATCCCGTGGCGACAAACGCGCGATTTAATCCAACCAACGGCATCGTGTCACATATTGTCCCCAGCGCAACAAAATCCATATAGTTCAACAAATTTATATTTTGCAAACGCGTCACAACATCAACATCTAAATCACGTAATTTCAGTTCACGATGAACCGCCACCAATGTCAGAAATGCGACCCCGACCCCCGCCAAATACGTTAAATCAGATGTATCGTCTGCACGCTTTGGATTTACCACAGCATCGGCATTTGGCAATGTGACATCTGGCGAATGATGATCTGTCACCACAACGCGCATACTGGCATTTCGCGCACGTTCTACTTCTTGATTTCCACTAATACCACAGTCGACTGTAACTAGTAATTTTGCACCACTGGCCACGATATCATCGACCGCATCATTATTTAAACCATATCCTTCGCCTTCGCGCGTTGGCAGGTGCCAGATAACATCCGCACCAATTGCCCGTAAATAAGTAACAAAAACCGCCGTGGAAGTAATTCCATCAACATCATAATCACCATATATTGCAATTTTTTGTTTATTTTGCACTGCGTCTGCAACAATGCGTGCAGCCACATCCATATCCATCAGCACTGATGGATTTGGCATATATTCTTTTATACTTGGGTGTAAAAATTTTTGAATATCTGTGACACCACGTCCTGATAATATCTTTGTTACCAAGTCGTCATTATTATCCAAATTATCATACGCCACCACCCATGCCTTACCCAGCATGGACTTATCTACTACTGTTCTCAACTTATACTCTTTTTTTTATTATCAGGTATATTATAATCAAAAATTATTCAAATAGCAACGGCAGGATACTATCCAAAATTTTTCCCGTTGTTGGCACGGCGTTCCATGCAGCCGTCCGCCACCCCCAAGATTCTTTGGTACCATGCGGTTCATCCAAAACAACCAATATTGTATATTGTGGCGCATTGGCTGGGAATATTCCAACGAACGCGGTCACATTACGTTTCGTATCTATTTTTCCATTTGTATACTTTTCCGCAGTTGCAGTTTTACCACCAATTTGAATACCTGCGACACGCGCCTGCTTGCCACTGGTTTCTTCGGCGACACGCAACATAATTGGACGCAATTTTGCAGAAATTTCATCTGCCAACACACGTTCACCACGCACCACACCGACACCCCGTTTTTGCAATGTCGGATAGATATAAATACCACCATTTGTCACCGCATTGACCGCCAACATCAAATGCATCGGCGTAACTGCATACCCCTGGCCATACGCCACAGTTGCGCGTTCCACAGGCCCCCATTTGCGTTGCGGGATACTGTTTTCTGTACGCCCAAATTCCAACGACAATGCTTTATCCATATGCAGTCTTTCAAAGAATTCTTTTTGTGCGCCTTCGGGCAATTCTAATGCAATTTGTGCACTGCCCACATTACAAGAATGCACCATAATTTCTTCGATATTTATACTGGGGCGCGGTGGTTTAAAACTGCGAATATCGGTAATATGTTTTGCCACACGGCCATGTTTATCATAAATTGGGAACGGCTTTGCCACAAAGAATTCACGTTCAACCGGCATACCATTTTCCAATGCCAATGCGGTATTAAATATTTTAAATATAGATCCCAATTCATACACACTACGCATTGGTTTAAACAAACGATTCGCCGCCGGATCTGCGCGCAAATTTTCCGGGTCAAAGTCAGGCAAAGATACCATTGCAATAATTTCACCCGTACGTGAATTCATCAGCATTCCCATCGCCGCCTTGGTCTGATATTTCTGCATTGCAAAAGATAACTGGTCATAGAACACCGCCTGGATACGCGAATCGACCGACAGTTGCAACGGGTCTTTATTTTCGCGCAGATATTTATCATACACGCGTTCCGCACCTTCCAGTCCAACACCTTCTTCGCCAACGAAACCGACAACATGTGAAAACAGTCTACGTTTTGGATATTTTCGCGTTTGAATTTTCTCTATCTCTAATCCTTCCAGACGTGCAGATTGAATAATTTCACGTTGCTTATCACTGGCATATTTTTTCAGTCTAATAAAACGTCTGTCAGAATTCACCAGCGCAATTGCATCCGCCAACGAATATTCATATGGTAACACCTGATGTATTGTTTGTGCAACCGCGTCCCTATCCTTGTCACGCACGGCACGATTTCGCAATATGATATGCCCCGATTCAACATTTTTCGCCAATATGTCGCCATTTCTGTCTACGATATCTGCACGTTGTACGGCCCACTCGCCATCTGCGCCTACCAACCTTGATCTGTCTGTACCCTGGATTCCCAATTGCAATGTTCGCCCAATAAATATAACAAACGCCACCAAGAATACAGTGTGCACAACACCCAACCTGCGACGTGCCGTCACATCACCACGTGCCCCGATAAAGCCATGACGAAAAATATCCTTGCCAACTTCGAACACTGTTTTTTATTCCCTGTTTTTTAAATCGTTAATTGATACCGCCTTATTAAAACTGATTGTTTCAGATTTTGGTGCCAATCCATTTACCAGATTACGTAAACTTTCCGGACGAACATAGGACGCAAAGTTTGCCTCTGCCACTGCGATTTTCTGTTGTGTTTGAACGATTTCACGACGCACGCGATTTATCTGTCTGTTTTGGGTACGAAATGCAACCTGTAAAGTCACCGTCATCATCAACACCACCCCCAGTGACCAAACACCTATTTGAAACATTTTTTCATCATCATGCATTCCCCAAATCCCCCTTTATGCACCACGCATGCATTTTATCATAAATTCTGCAAAAAACGAATCATAGAATTCACACCACCCAAACGCCCTGCCCCCAGGTTCAGGTTCAGTGATGCAAACTCTGCCCCAATATCCATATTTTTAATTTCTGTGGGCGTTTTACCATCCACCATTGCAACGATTATTGCAACAATTCCACGCACCAGTGCCGAATCGGCGCGCCCATAAAATCGATTACCATCACGGCATAATTCCACAAACGACGCACATCCAACAATCTCTGTACATTTTGCACCCATTGGCACATCTGATAACGTACGTCCAAAATCCATAACCAGTTCTAACTTTTGCACCGGGTCATCAGAAATATTTAACATATTTTTCATATCAAGATACGTCATTTCATCACCACCCTTCGTTGGTCAGGTCTAATTCCACACGCGCCGCATCTGACATACGCGATAAATCCCACGGCGGATCCCAGACTAAATCAACACGTACATCCATATCACCAACCACAGATTGCACCGCTTCACGCACCTGTTGTAAAATTTCTTCCATCATCGGGCACGTCGGACTGGTAAAAGTCATTTGTATCACAACTTGATTATCTTGAATATCAATATCATAAATCAATCCCATATCCCATACATTAACCGGGATTTCTGGGTCATAGACCGTTTTTAATGCTGCAATAATATCATCTTTATCAAATGTCATTTTATAATATCTTTGATGTATTGTACGACCGTTTTAACTTCATCCATTGTGTTGTACGCACCAACAGAAATCCGAATCGATGCAGAAACATTTAACACCTGATGAATCCATGACGCGCACATATTTCCAACACGCACACAAACCCCACGCGCCCCAATCAACGCCCCGAAATCCAGCGCATGCATATTATCCACAACAAATGTTAATACCGCCGCATCACGTGACGTTAATATTTTTATATGTTCTAGATTCGACAATTCATCATACATATATTTTATCAGATTTAAATCCGGCCGATTTTGTTCTAACGAATCGATTGCAGATACCAATCCAGATATTTGTGTTATTGGCAATGTTCCCGCTTCAAATTTATCTGGCCCATTACTCAGAATAATTTCATCACCAACGATTTTATTTACCATGCCCCCGCCAAAAAACACAGGCGCATAATTTTCAGGATTTTTTATATATAAAATTCCCAAACCTGTGTCCGCACCAATTTTATGTCCAGACCAACAAACAAAATCTGCCCCCCATGCATTTGCGTCTATTTTTTCATGCACCACAAATTGCGCGGCATCAACAACCGTTATAACATTTGGATTTTTTTCGCGCGCCATATGAATAATCTTTGCCACATTTTGTGCCCGCCCCAAGACATTAGACATTGCAGTTATAACAAACACATCTGCATATGGAATTTCGTTAATATCAATATCACAATTCGCATCCAACGGACACACGACAATTTCTGCACCTGTGGCGACAAAAGGCAAACGCGCACTGTGATGATCTAAATCAGACACCGCAACACGATGCGTTGAATTTAAATGCAACATTTGTGCGACAATGTTTATCCCATCGGTTGTCCCAGATGTAAACACAATCTGATTTTCATTTGCGCCCATAAATTCTGCCACACGGCGACGTGTACACAAAATCATATCATCTACATATGCCGCACGCGCACAAATTCCACGTCCAGAATTTGCATAATGATTACGCAAAAAGTCCACCTGGGCATCAATAACAGCCCCTGGTTTTTGATATGTTGCGGCGGCATCTAAGTATATGATTTTATTCATTTATGATTTCTCTTGCATTTTGACGTGATTATAATACACTTTGGCCGAATATCAATAACAGAAAAGGAGAAAAATATGGCAGTATTTCATGCAAACGACACAACAATTGATTCATACATTGGCGACGGCATCACATTGGTTGATTTCTGGGCTGCCTGGTGTGGACCATGCCGTATGTTTGGTCCGATTTTCGAATCTGTATCCGACCAGACAAGTGATGCAAAATTCGTAAAATTTGAAATTGATGAAGCAAACCGACGAACCCCTGCGAAATACGGCATACGCAGCATACCTGCGATATTGGCATTTAAAAATGGTGAATTAATCGAAGCGCGCACAGGATTAATGGACGAAGAAACATTAATGGCGTGGATACAAGAATTAAAGGGTTAACATATGTCCACACAAAATTACAAAACACTGGAATTACCAAAGAATTACAAGCCGAAAAAATCGGAACCATACATGTGTCCGATGCAGTTGGCATACTTTTATCAGATTTTAACCGCCCAGAAAGAAGAATTGCTGAACGATGCAGATTCTGTATTAAGCGCGGTTCGTCTGGCAGAAAAAACCGAATCGGTTGGTGTTGGTGACGAATCTGATAACGCGACATACAACCAAGATATAACCATGGATTTACGTATGTCTGATCGCAACAATAAATTATTGGCAAAAATCAATGCAGCATTGGACCGCATGGAACATGGTGATTTTGGATACAGTGTTGTATCTGGTGATGAAATTGGGATTCAACGCATGATGGCACGCCCCTTGGCAACCATGACGATTGAAGAACAAGAAGAACACGAATCCCGCAACAGATAAAAAAACACCCGCCAATTCGGCGGGATTTTTAAATTACCAAGCACAAGTAATATCACCTGTTTCCGTGTCATATATTATATTGCCATCATTAAAGCAAGAACATCTTGATCCGTCCCAGGTCCAATCATAAACTCCATATTCTTCATTCAACACATGCATTTCATCGCATTTTTCTTTTGGTATGTATACACAATATCTTTCATCGGAAAATTCGTCGTCCACATATGCGCCTACGTAATTATCAGGACAAATGCCCTCTACGGGGAACACGTCTGGGAAATTACCATGCTTACATTCTGATTTATAATGCCAAATACCTTTGTCGTCTTTGAATTCAACGTTATTGCCAACAAAGCATGCAGATGCACTGGTCGAACCTGTCCCAGATGTTGTTGCCACAACAGTCGCACCGTTTTTATCTGTCAAACCTGTGGCCGGACAAGATGTACATGACGCAGACGTTGCGCCACCGGTTGAATATGTTCCAACATTACATTTACCCGTTGGCTGTGACAGACCCGCCGTCGCACAATATGAACCCGCCGGACATGTTGTCGTACCCGCCGTACCACCGGTGCACGTTGAACCAATTGGACATTCGTTACACCCTTTTGATGTCACACCAGTAGATGCAACAAATTCATAATCAGGTTCTTCATCAGACATTTTAAAACATCCGTCTCCTAAATATATCCAATCATAATCAGCCTCGCATTCCGCATCACCATCACACATTGCATCTAAGCATGATTGTTCGGTGTATCCTGATCGACCATTAATATCACCATCATATATACACCATCCTTTGCCATATGCATATCCGTCTGGACAACCATTGCCACCTTCGGATAAATAGTACCCCGGGTTACATGATGTGTATTCGACCAATTCTTCACAGGTATATCCCGCGGCATTGGCGCCCGTTGCGGTCATAATTGCCAACATGGATACAGCACTCAATTTAAAAAATTTGTTCATCTTTTTACTCCCTTCTTTATTTGTTTCCTTTCTTTGCGTCGTTTACGCATATACAAAACAAAAACCACCATTACAAAGCAAAGGTGGTCAGGAGGTTCGAAACAATCACTGGAATTGTGTGCTTATTCAATATATTCACATCCCTCCTGACCCACGGCCAGGAGATATTTTTTTCGCCCACACACAAAAAAAGCGCCATCGGCGCGCTATGCAATCGTGCATGAACGCCAGTGAAACGGGTTTCGACACCCCATCGGCGAAAAATCCCACCGACAGGAGAATTTTATCAGTTTTGAAAAAATGGGTCAATAAATAAAATAATAATACATTGATAAATAAAAGTTTATTTATCTTTCATTTACATACGCATCTTTTATCTTCTGCGCAGTTATATTTTCCAACACCATAATATAATCTGTGCCATACATATTTTTTCCACGTTCAATAAATATTTCATCTCCAGAATTTGGTACCACCGCCGGCTTTGGCCCCAACGACACATTGTTACAATAAAACTCATTACCATGTTTATCCGCCATCCAAATCTTGCGTCCTGAATACATTGATGGATGGACATACCGTAATACCACCACCGTATCACGCACGGGCATTGATGACATGTCATCTATCCCCCTGCGATGACACCCCATCAAAGACAGCAATGCCAATCCTGCAATTGGCAATTTATGTATAACACACTTCATAGACACTCCTTTTTTTATTTTTGTGTTATAAAAAAATCCCCCAAACGGGGGATTTTTATTTCTTTTTGACATTTTTCTTAACCGGTGCTTTTTTGCCTGTGGGCTTCTTTGCTGCTGTTTTCTTCACAGGTTTCTTTTCCACCGCAACAACCTTTTCTTCTGCCTTTGGCGCACCGTCTTTTAATTCTTTTTTAAAGATATTCAGCCCATCAGCCAAATTCTTCATCATACCTGGCACCTTGTTGTGACCGAACAAGATTACAACCAACACAACAATAACCAGAATTTCTGCCCAACCGAATCGTCCAAACATCTTTAATCCTTTGTTTATATAATATATTATATTATTTGGCCACGTAACAGTCAAGCCCATCAGACTTTGCATTACGACAAAAACCATTTGCATCCGATGCAGAATTAAATCCGACGCGCAATCTGTATGTTGTTGTGCCATTTTGCAATTGTGCTGCCAAGATAACAAATTGTTTTCCATCAAACAAACTGCGATGTGCATTACTGATTTTTTTCTGGGCACTTTCGGCCAACGCACGTGTGCTGTATGAACCAAACTGAACATACCAACTGTATGTCGCAGGTTTTGCCACTGGCTTTGCGGCCGGTTTTGGTTGTGGTTTTGCCGCCGGCTTTGCGGCCGGTTTCGCTGCTGCCTTGGCTGGTTCAAACTTTACTTCTTTACGTTCTTCGATAACACGCACAGGAATACCCGCTGTCTGTTCTGGTTGGGCCACAGGTTGTGGTTGTGGCTGAACCTGTTGCACAGGTTGTGGCTGTGGTTGTACCACAGGTTGCGGTTGTGGCTGGGCCACTTCTGGTTTTGCAACCGGCATCACGTTCATATCAACCGGTACACCTGCCCCGTCAACCATAACGACCGGCGCATCCAAATTCACATCGATTGACGACGAAGAATCATCACCAATTGCACGAATAATAACATATGTTGCCAACACGATAACAACCAACCCCACCGTCAACAGCAGCCATGGTTTTTTGGGCCGTGGCGCAACAAATGCCGGTGCATCTGGCAACGTATCCACAGAATCATTATCATCCAAATCTAATAAATCCAAGTTATCATCGTTCATGATGTTCCCCCTAATTTCGTTATGGACATTATATCATAAAAAAAGCCAAAGACAAAATGCTTTGGCATAAAATGTTATTTTGGCATATTACCAAAATTCGGTGGCACAATCAGTTTATGATTTTCCGCAACGATTGGTTCCACTTCGCACTTTTGCGAACAGGCGCCCAACATGCATGGCGCGATTGCAATCGCAATTAAAAACAAAACTTTTTTCATATTTCCCCCTTTCTATTATTCGGGGCGCGTTACCGCACCCCATATATTTTTACAATGGCATTTTGACACTATCTTGCATCATTTGCACAAATTCGACCAATGGCATGGATTCCTGTTTTTCCACGCCCAAACGACGTAAAGTTACCATCTTGTCTGCCATTTCTTTTTCACCGACAACCGCGATAATTGGTGTTTTTGCCAATGACAATTCGCGGATTTTATAGTTTACCTTTTCATCACGCAAATCCGCACGTGCATTTACACCCACCGCACGTAATGCACTGACAACTTCATTTGCATATTCTGCATGTTTTTGTGAAATCGGCGCAACCACAACCGGTTCCGGACTTAACCACAATGGCAAATTACCACCTGTTGATTCCAGCAATATTCCCATAAATCGTTCAATCGTCCCCAACATTGCACGATGCAACATAATCGGACGATGTTTTTCACCATCTTCGCCGACATACGACAACTCGAATCGTTCCGGCAGATTCATATCCAACTGAACCGTACCACATTGCCATACACGCCCCATTGAATCTTTCAGATAGTTATCAATCTTTGGTCCATAGAATGCAGCATCACCTTCGGCGATTTCATATTCAATCCCATTGGCATCCAGCGCATGCTTTAACGCGCCTTCGGCCCGATCCCAAATTTCGTCGGATCCAATACGGAATTCAGATTCTTTACGCGTTGCCAATTTCATTGTTATTTTATCAAATCCGAACTTGCCGTAAATATCTTTGATAAAACGCAAAATTTTAACAACTTCTGCTTCCAATTGTTCTTCTGTACAGAATATATGCGCATCATCCTGGGTAAATTCACGAACACGCATCAACCCCGACAGGCCACCGGCAGCCTCATAACGATGCACTTTACCAAATTCTGCCATATATAATGGCAAATCTTTATATGAACGCAACCCATGACCGAATACTAACATACCACCCGGACATGACATTGGCTTTATACAGAATACTTTACCGTCTTGGGTTTTACCCGAATAATTGTGTTCACCATATTTTGCCCAGTGTCCAGACCGTTCCCACAAACATCTGTCCATAACCGCAGGCGTTGAAATTTCCTGATACCCCGCCATTTCCTGACGATGGCGCACATATTCAATTAAACGACGGTAAATCTTATACCCCTTGTCATGCCAGAACACAGACCCAGGCGCATATTCTGGTTCAAAATGGAATAAATCCATTTCTTTCCCCAGTTTTCTGTTATCACGCGCGGCGGCCTCTTCCTGCATTTTCAAGAATTGTTCTAATTCTTCTTTCGTTGCAAACGCATCGACATAGACACGCTGTAACATTTTATTTTTTGCATCACCCTTCCAGTATGCACCGGCAACACTACGAATTTTGAAACTATCCCTTGGCAAATCTTTGGAAGATTCCACATGTGGCCCACGACACAAATCTACAAAGTCACGGAACGAATAAATAGACAACGCCTCGCCTGCGGCGTCATATTCATTTAACCATTCCATTTTATATGGTTGGGACGCGAATATTTCCTTGGCCTCGGCCAGCGAAACATTACGCTGTTCAAAGCGACCATTAGATTTGATTAAATCACGCATTTCCTTTTCAATTTTTGCAAAGTCTTCTTCGGAAAAACGATAATCTGTATCAAAGTCGTAATAGAATCCATTTTCAATTGCCGGCCCACCCGCGAATTTAACATCTGGGTGTAATTTTTTAACTGCCGCCGCCATGACGTGTGCCAACGAATGACGAACGATTTCGATATCATAAGACATAATAAAAACCCTTTTACTTTATATATATTTGATTTAACTGTTTGATTATAAGAATTTACGCGGTTATCCGCAACATAGAAATTACACCCCCAACGGGGTTGTAGTAGTTGTAGTAAATAAACATTTAAACAAATTCATATTGGTCAGTCTATTCCTTTACGAACAAAAAGTCAAATCAAAATCCGCCATACTGCGGATTTTCTTGATAAAATATTATTTATATGAACAATTTGTTTTATATCTATATGTTCCCCTTTCATCACTAAAAAACACATCCGATGGCACCACACATTCCAACATAGATGTCGCACCTGTGGACACAGTGGTCGCCGACACAGGATTTCCAGCACTGTCAACCATACCCGTTGTTGGGCATGGTGTCGCCGTTGCATTTTCACCCCCCAAACAATACGAACCAATCGGACAAGCACCACAATCATCATCTATAACATAATACCCCGCATCGCACGATACAGTATCGGCCAACCAACACGCAACATCATCCGCCCCACAAACAGCATCTGTATCATGTGCCACATATCCCGCGGGACATGCCCCAGATATTGCAGGCACAAACGCATCATATTCCACCGCCATCATCCCTGTCGGACACGATACAGAAACAGTCGGACAGCAAACCAAAACAAGCAATACTTTCTTCAATCCGCCCCCCCAGAACTTTCACAATATGGGGGGACGCCACAATCAGAAAACACACACTTTGGTCTAAAATATTGTGCACATTTTTGTGCAGCCTCATTAATAAAATCTGCGCCTCTCACACACACTGGCACATAACCATTCTGAACAAAAAAAGGTTTCGTCATAACACACACGACACCAGTTGTATTACCACTGGTGGCACATAACGTACTAAGCCAGGAAGATTCTTCCAAACGAAACAGACTACCTGTAAGCACACCTGAAACCATTGTAGGCAAAACAACCCCTGCCACATCAACGCCACAACAAGTCGCACTCCATGTCAACCCCGAATAGGCACCACCAGTACAACTATCGCACGTACTTAAATCTGGCACGCACATTGTGGCGGCATTTGCCGACATTCCAAACAACAAAAATAATAATACAGATACTTTTTTCATCACTTTCTCCCAACATAAAAACCGCCACAGAAATTGGCGGCCGGGGTGTTAGCAATCAGCATAGTATTGATTCCGACGTTTTCGAGATTCCCCTGTTGTATAACAATCAGCACCCCGACTGCATATACGTCAGTCAGGGGATATTTAACGATGCAAAACAATCAAAACGGTTTCGGATTAACGACGCAGACCAAATTTTGCACCGACTATGCTAAAGGCCGCTACAGCCCCGAACCCAACTCCCATTGGATTCAGCAACAATTGTAATATAAAAACAGAGAACAATCAAATAATAAAAAACAACTTATATCCCCACCCTAGATACAACACATATCACCGATACTCTATCCGCAATCGGTGTGGCAAATTCCCCGCACGCAGCGGGGAATTTTAACGCAATTTACTATGCTTACAGTTCTTACGACACCAAAGCAAAGCTTTCTGATAATACCACTTGGCATTACCACAACCAAAACGAACCACTATTTCGTTTGGAAAGTCTTTCACGCTTGCGCGCGTATGTACCTTACGCAACACCTTGTCCCCTGCACGAATTATCGGTTTAATAACAAATCGTTGCGTACCACTTCTGGGTTGATATTTTTGGTCTTGAACCTGCAAACTCAAAGACAGTTTACATTTCTCATCACATCCATCACAGCGCAAACCGCGCGGTAATTTTGGTCTTGGTTCTGACCCATTCCAAACAATATCCTTACCTTTTTTATATTCATACGGCATAATTCACACCTTTTTTTACAAATCCAAAATACATCCAAACAGAACAGCGAAAAAGAAACACACACTGCCCCCGATTACAAACAGGTGCCATACCGCATGCGAAAATTTCATTTTCCGCCACAGATAGAACAACACACCAATCGTGTACGACAGACCACCCGCCAAAATAAACCACAGGCCACGCACCGGAATATTATGTATCATCGCCGGCAATATGAACAACAATGTCCACCCCATCGCGACATACAACGCCACCATCCAACGCGGCTGTTGCTTTGGATTACGAATTTTCATATATGACCCAAACAATACGATTGACCACAGTATTCCAAACACAACCCATCCAACAATCCCGCGCAGATTCACCAATAAAAACGGCGTATATGTTCCTGCAATCAATGCATAGATTGCCACACTGTCCCAAACTTCAAAGAAACACTCGTGCTTTTTGCCAATTGTTGCATGACACATTGTTGAACCAAAATACAGCGTTATCATTGTCACACCAAAAATCGCGCACGACACAATCGCCCATGGGTCGCCCTTAATCCCTGCGAACACAACCAACAAAGTCAATGCAGCAATTGCCAACCCGATACCAATACCATGCGTTAAAATATTTACAATTTCTTCGGCATGTGTTGATGGCTTTTCCCAACGGAACAGCCCCGTTGCACGCAAAACCTTTAACAGTTTTGACGCATGTTCATCTTTCTTGACCGCCCGAATTCTGGCACGTTTTGTCTGTGTCATTTAATTGCCCCCTTGATTCTATTGATTACACGTTCGCCACCCATAACAGACATAATTGAATACAGGTCTGGGGTATTTGTACGCCCTGACAATGCCACACGCAGGTTCATCGCTACATCACCGTTTTTAATACCGCATTTTTCTGCAACCACAACGATTTTTGCCCACCAGGTGTCTTTATCATCTGCGGCATTATACGTTTCCAAAAACGCACTCAACGCATCGTTATTAAATTCATATTCGGCATTTGGAACAAACAGTTCATCCCAAAAGAACGCAACGTTTTCCAATGTCTGGGACCAAGTGATAAAGTCTTTACGGACACGCTTTGGATTATCGCGTTCAATCCCCAACACACCCGTCAGGTATTTAACATCTGCCACCTGCATTTTGTTAATGTCACTGCCATATTCATTTGCCCACGTGACAACACGATTAACCAATTCCGGCACGGACAGCGCCCCAATAAATTCCTTGGCCCACCATTCCAGTTTTTTCATATCAAACAGTGCGCCCGACATTGGAATTTTCTTTGGCCGCATTTCATAATCCCAAAACGATTTAACCTGCCCCTTCATTTTTGCTTCTTCATACCCCGATGCCGCAATATTCCCCAGATATTCAATCACAGATTCCACTGGCCACCCTGCCTCTATAAAGAACGCAACATTTGCCTCTGGGTCTTTACGTTTTGATAATTTTCTTTGCTTGCCTGTTTCTGCATCAATTTTATCAATTGTTGATGTGTGAATATACAACGGCGCATTCCACCCCATCATACGAAATAATTGGGCATGCAATGGCAATGACGGCAACCATTCTTCACCACGTATAACATGCGTTGTGCGCATAAAGTGATCATCACACAAATGCGCAAAATGATATGTCGGCAAACCATCATTTGATTTAATCAAAACAATATCTTCATTATTTTCTGGAAAGCCAATAGAACCACGCACCGCATCTTTACAGAAAATACGCTGTTCTGGATTACCCATTGAATACAAACGAATTGACGGAACCAACCCTTTATCCAGATATGCAATAATTTCTTCTTCGGTTAAATCACGATCACGCGCAAATTCTCCATAAATACCTGTTGCAAACCCCGCAGACTTTTGATTTTCACGAATTTTTTCCATATCATCTGCACTTAAAAAACACGGGTATGCACGACCAGACGCCAATAAATCTGCCACAACAGAATGATAGATATCTTTGCGCTGTGATTGATAATACGGCCCATACACCGCATTATTATCATATGACAAACCAAATTCATTCATCGATTCTTCAATAATTCTAACTGCATCTGCCACCTCACGTTTTGTATCCGTATCTTCGATACGCAACATAAAAACTCCACCTGATTGCTGGGCCAATTTACAGTCTATCAATGCGCCATACAAACCACCAATATGCATATACCCTGTCGGGCTGGGGGCGAATCGTGTCACCAATGCACCATCTGGCAAATTGCGTGGTGGAAACTTTGCTTCCAATTCATCCAAAGTATATTTTGGTGCCCCGCCCAAAACACGTGCGATTAAATCTTTTGATAAACCATTTCTCATTTTACTTTACCCTTTTCCCATTCTGATTTTAATTTTGAATACATAATAACATCACATGGCACCCCACGTACAACATAAGATTGGCGCAGAACACCCTCTTTCTTATATCCTGCCCGCACGGCAACTGCCTGGGATTTTAAATTATTTACATCAACCCTGATTTGAACACGATTCATACCACATTTATCAAACACAAAATCTTCTAAAAAATTTATACCACGTGTGACATAGCCATGCCCACCAAAATCCGGCGACAACCAATATCCGATTTCGGCCGTTTTAAATCTTTCATCAAACCCAACAAAACCATGACCGCCGGCAATTTTACCATTAACAAAAATCAAATAAGACGGTTCATTTGTCGGCTCAATCATCCGCAGATAATCAAACGCAACTTCTGGTTTTGAATATCTATCGACCCATTCCAACCATTGCCCCAGAAAGTCTTTATTTTTTACAACGATATCATAAAACTCCCTTGCGCGTTCAAAGGTTGCCTCTGGTTTAACCAATTCAAAATCACCACAATCGATTCGTTTTGGAAACTCTGCCATGTCTATATATTCCTTGTGTTTTTAATAAGTCAATTCTATACTAAAACTATGGAAAAACAAGAAATAAGAACATTTGGTCGCCGTCATGGCAAAAAATTATCCGCCCGCCAACAGATGCTGGTGGACGAGCTTTTGCCTACTCTACGCCCAGAAACCGGGAACATTTTAGAAATTGGTTTCGGTGCGGGCGAACATGTACGCGACCTGGCCCGCGAAAATCCAGGCAAAATTGTAATTGGCGCCGAACCTTTTATGAACGGCGTGGCATCCCTGCTGTCTGCGATAACAGACACAAAAACGAATCGGGTACTGGACGAATACAAGAATATTCGCATTTGGGCAGATGACGTTCGTGATTTCCTGCGCACAACCGATTCGAAATTTGAACAAATTTGGATTCTGCATCCCGACCCTTGGCCCAAGGCGCGCCATGAAAAACGCCGCCTGCTTAATGCAGAGTTTTTAAACACATTATCCCAGTATTTATCGACAGACGGCGAAATCATTATCGGCACAGACCATTGGGAATATTTTGATTGGATTTTAGAACAATTAAAATCAACCAATTTGACTGCGACAATTCCAGACATGGAAATAATTCAAACCCGGTACCAGCATAAAAACAAAGCCGGCACCACCGCACCAAAATATCTGGTATTACACAACTAAACGTTCACAAAGAATTTCAACCGGTCCAACAATTCTGGCCGCACAGATTCGACCAAACGCACAACCTGCTCTATACGCATAAAATCTGCCCCAAACATAAAACACAGGCTGAATTTATTATTTACATTCCACGATTCCAGCATACCATAAATCCGACCAACAAAATCAGATTTATTTCCTAAATCTTTTGACAACACAAACAAAACCGAAGATGCATTTATTTTTTGTAAATTTGCAAACAAATCCCCCCAATCATTCGAATCGATTTCCATCAAATCTAATCCGATTGATAAATCCCGATTAAAGAACAAATCATCACGAATCACATGCGTCTGTGTCACCAACATATCCAATGCCCGATAACGCAAGAACACCTGGGCACCTGTGGCACCTGATTTAAATGCAGTATTGATCTGTGCAGTTACATCATAAATCTGATTATCTGTAATTTTTTTATTATCTAAATAAAATCGTGACATAATCTTGACCCCAGCATGTTCTATCCACGGCCAAATTATTTTAATTGCATCAGGTGCCACAGAAATTAAATCCACATCATTTTCGACAATAAATTCTGTCACGCGGGCCAAATCACCGGCATCCATATTTGCGCCACACCACACAGCACCCCGATACCCCAGTTCTTTAAAAATAGTATTTAATTCAATCATTATGCTTTTTACTTTATCACAAATATGATACAATTAAAAACGCAATGAAGAATAAATTTGATAATATTTTACTTGGCATTTTGTGGTTTACAATATCCACATTGGGCGTATGCTTTTGGTTTAACGCGCAATACGGATTTAATATATTTTCAAACACGCACTGGAAACACCTGGCATACATGCAGGCAACCCAGAACCCCGTCAAAACATCATTTTATTTATCGATGATTGTCGCTGTTGTGATTGTTATTGGCGGTCTGTATTTATTATTGCGTCCACGTTTTCGTAAAATCACACTACCAATACGCGACACTGCGACTACCAATTCACCGACTGCCCCCCTGCAAAACAATCAGGCACCATCATCCCATTCAATCCCAGAAACAGATTTACAACGTCCCGCCCGACTAACCACAGTGTCGCACACATTTGCCCCGGCGCCCGTCATTCCTGTTGCGCCAACGGTTGCACCTGTGACACCTGTGGCATCTGGTTCTCTGACGTCCCCTGCTTTAACACCAACAAACGATGATTTGTTCACACCCCAGATGCAGGAAATATTTGAATCTGCTGGATACAAGGCATTACCCGGCCCACGCATTGCGGGATTACAGACATCTGTATTGGCATTGGGCACAAATGAAACATTGTGGATTGGCGCAATTGACGTCCAGACATCAACATTGGCTGCATCCGCCGACGTTATGGCCCAGGTTTTCAAAGACACATTGGAAGACATCGAAATCCACATAAATATGTTTGTTGTAAATGCATCTGACAATGGGGCACCATTGGACACCAACGTATTAACATTTGCAAGTCTGGACGAATTACGCCGGTATATAAACATGCATCCGAATACCCCACCTGCCCCAGACGAAGTGGAAAATTTCGACGCATTTACCAGTTATATATCAACTGTAATTGATTACTTGGGGACACTATAAAATGCAATTGACCGCCAGCATGGCTGAAACACTTATCGCAGAATTGGGCATGGACGACCTGCCATTGGTTGAAGTGCGCCCAATCCCAACCAAAGTAGACGTAAATTGGTTTTCCAGATACAAAGAATTATGCCGTCAGTTTATGATGTCCTTGACCGATTCGGTTGACACACTGGCCATGTTAAATCTGGACCAAGATGTATTTATGAATTTAATCATGGGTCGTGCAATACCTGAAAACATGTCTATTCGTTTTCGGACACCATTGATATGGGGTGGCAAATTAGAAATTGATAATTTGTTCATGTGTAAAACATTTCCACATTCATACAACATGGACAGATTTATAATAAGCCAATCTGGCAACAGTATGATTTGGTTACCCAATCCTGCACAAAAGATATATTTACCCGCGCACACATTGGGCGGCGGCGACGGCGGTAACGGCACCGAAGACAGACTAACAGAACAAATCGCATCACAAATTGCAGCAGACAGGGACATGTAACAATGACAGTTGATGAATTCTTATCCATAATTACACAACGTGGTGCCAAAACGACACCACCTGTCACAGAACAACACATTACTCTGTTAAATGCTGCATTACGTCAAAATCGTTTTGCAATGTTGCCACGCGCAATGATTGATTTATACACAGTCACTGGTTCATTAAATCTGGATACAGGTTATATATTTGGCCCAGTTGAAATTATGCGCAATGGCGTATTTCCAATTCCCGACATATTGACAATCAACAATGACATTGCCCCACTGGGGAAAACAAATGGCATGACAATATTCGGTCGCAACGATTTGTTTTGGTTTGCATTTGATGCATTTGGCCGATTTTATATGTTAGATAATTTAACATTAAAACCATTACGCAAATATGACGATCCATATCGCGCAATGATTGATTGTCTAATTGCGGGGAAATTCTAAGATGAAGAAAATATCTGTATCTTTATCAGGCCACCAGACCAGTATTACCCTAGAACCAGAATTTATTGATGTATTACACACATTGGCAGCGCGCATGGGCAAATCTGTTGCGTCAATAATAAACGACATTGATTCACAGCGCACCCCGGCCACAAATTTATCATCTGCGATTCGCGTTTGGGTATTAAATCAGCTAACATCACAATCATAACCTAACATATGCAGGACGGTTATTTTAATAATATGTTATTTCGATTGTATCCCGTCGGCCAGACCTTGAATAAAATCACTATCGAATCCAGATACAGAATCTGTATCAACATATAATTTTACTTCAACATATCGACATGACGCATCCTTGTCTTGACTGCAACCTGTCGACCCAACCCCATCAGCCGTGACAGTTGACGCTTTTAATGCATTCCTACCACTTGTCAGCTTTGACTTTATCGCATTGGCGCGATTTTTCGATAATTCTTTATTGGATTTACCCGACGGTTGAATCTTATCCGTATGGCCAATTATTTGAATCTTATAATCCACAGATTTAAACAGTGATGAATTATCTGCAACCAGCTTTTTTATATCATCGATTATATTCTCTGCAACGCGGGTTAAATTACCTTCCCCTGCTTTAAATGCACTGTCCGTATGAAACTTCAAAGATTCTACAAACACCATATCTTTGGGTTCTGACACACTAATGTCATCATTGGATTTTTTAACATTATTTGCGTAACATTTCCAATCTGGATGAAAATATTCATTACCATTATCACATGTGCAGTTCGGGGAATTTCCTGTCTTGCCACGCCCTAACACATCAGAACATTTGGTGCCATCTGCATTATCCAAATCCTTTTGGATTTTTTCCAGTTTCGAAATAACATCCTTATACTTTTTTTGGGCACGTTCTTCTGCTGATTTTTTATCTGTATGATTTATCAGCACATTACCAGCCACACCAACCACTGCACCAACGCCCGCAGTAATCGCACCTGCCTGCAAGGTCTTTTCTGTTTTGTCTTTTTGCGCCGCCCACAGTTGGGCATCTGTGCCACTGGGGTCCATCAATGCGCGTGCCAATGATGCAAACTCGCCAGACGTAATACCGGTTCCAACATCGTCATACAATCCGGATGTTGCGCCATCCAGTATTGGTTCGGATTCAATACCAGGCGTCATATCTAATACAGACTTACGCACTTTTAAATCATTTGCCAATGCAACGTATTCTTGATACAACGATATCAGTTGATTACCACCCGCCAATTCGACGTTCTGTTCACCACCTGGGACAGTGTTTGAACCCCAATTGCATTTAAACGTTGCCAGGTATGCAGACATATCACGTTCGGCATCTGCGTCTGCCTTTTGTTCCGCCAATGATTGCGCCAACATTTGCCCACCGGCCCCAGTTGCCGCCATGGTC
>JAZNAO010000005.1:0-5013 GCA_045586565.1 Candidatus Enterousia sp.
TTCGCTGGATTTATTCTGGTGATTATTGAGCGGGAGCCACCCTCTGTTCCATCCCGAACCAGACAGGGAAACCCCGTATCGCCGATGGTACTTTGGCTTAAGCCACGGAAGAGTAGGTCGTCGCCAGAATAAATCCAGTTACCGATATAAAAACCAATTTAAACCGCCCACGTGGCGGTTTTTTTAACCAAAAACCAAAAGAGAAAGTTATGGGCAGTATGAAAGATTTTGTGCAAACATGTGGTTATTCAATTTCACCATCAACAGAATATGACGTGTCATGTAATACATGTGCATATTTATGGCAAAAACGTATTGTTGGGAACATGCGTAATATTTGTGGGTTGTACAAGAAAATGCGCAATGACGAAGTTATTATTCCAAATCCAAAGTGTTCCACATGCAACTGTCACATTGAAAAATGCAGATAATTCCCCACCGCCCATCGGGCGGTTTTTTTATTGACATTAAGCATTGGCAGCATAATAATAAAAGCATGTTAATTAGCAACAGACATAACTTTTTTGGTTTGTTTTTTGCCCGCTAATGTCGGGCAGATTTTCACATATATTATTTTTTTTACAATTATTATTAACAACTAAAAACCAAGGATTTATCTATGATAAACAGAAAACCACGTAATATACGTTATTTCTTTAACCCTGATCATCATCCTGATTCTGGGGCCTATGTGCCAGACGAGGCAACAAGAATTCGTTGGCGTCTGGAAGAAATAAAGGCTGAAGAAAAGCGACTAAATGAACGTTTGCAATATCTGAACAGAAATCAAAAAATAAAACAAAAGCAACGTTAACCCCTACCGCCCAATCGGGCGGTTTTTTGTTGCTAACTGCATCTGATGTGTTATTATCTCCGCATAGGATAAAAAGGATTTAAAATGCCATTTACACCATTGGGCAGGTATTACAAAATATCAGATATAATTAAACAGTATAATCACGAAAATGGCGTTGTATATGTTACAGGCGGTGATGAATTTTATGCTGTACACACTATCAAATTAACAACCCCATGGTCGGAAGAGTACAAATCACGTGGTCGTCTGGATGCATTGGCGGCGGGTGAATTTTTTGACGTTGCATGCCATTATCTTCGTGATGAAATCAAGTGGACCGAGCCGGTGCGAAAATTCACCTGTAAGTATAACCCAAATAAATCTCGGGGTTGCACAGATAAAAATTGTCCAAAAAAATTGGGCGGACCAGATTACAGAGAGATTTTTGCCCTTGTGTGTCCCTATCGCAAGACGTGCACACGTTAATATCTCATTGGGCGGTTTTTTATTTTTTATCAATAATTTGCGTACGTCTATTATTTATGATACAATACATACACTGGTAGACAGCTGGTTGGGCGTAAGAACCCAGATAACTTGTGGTGTCCGTGGGGACAAAAAACACCTCCAATCTAAAACTGGTTGGAGGGGCGCTTAATATATTGAATAAGCTCGCTATTTTCCACAAGTTATAGTTCTTAACCTCCAACCACTTTTGTAATAAAGGTGGTTTTTATTTTTGGGAGTTTTATATGAAGTTTTATATGAAGTTTTGTATCGCATTATTGTTTATCTTTTGCATATTTGAATATGCTATTGGTGGTCCTGATGTGGAGGGATCGTGCTCAATCACAGCGGGAAACGCATCGGTGACCGAATTTAATTGCGCAAATGTATCCGAATACACAAAATGTGCACGTCTGCCGGATCCTGCGGACCTTGATTATCTATATGCTTCTACTGATGCGTGTTATGAAATAACAGATGCGGTTGTAATTGATGATACACATTGGATGCATTATCGCGATAAAATGCCAGTTTATGGAACGGCAACAGTGCTATCAGCCAATCCTATGGGAAGTTCTGGTTATTATACCATGTCTGTAGATTGCACAGTCACATCACCGTTTAATGCAGTATTTGGTGGTACGAGAGGTGGAACATCCCCCACAAATGGGGCATCTATTTGTAATATGATAATTGAATCCTCGATCTATGAGCTATTAGGCGAACCTGCCACGGCGTTGCCGGGTGATATATGTCCAGATGGATTTTACACCGTTCCATATGAAACAAGCTGTGGCACAGGGTTGGTAAATATTGCCAATGTTCCCAATTGTTCGGATGACACATCTGGGGAATATTGTTTGATACCGGCGGGCACGCCGTGCGCGGCGATATCTGATTGTGGGGAAATATCATATACAAATTCCAATGGTCTGTATACATTATTATACACCGCATGTGATGCGGGTATGTGTGCGGATGAAGCGACCACATTGACGGCATGTGGTAATGGGTATTATGGCGATGGCACATCATGCACACCATGTCCGACAGGTGGTGTGTCAGACACGCCGACCTGGTCAGAACAAAGTGATGGGACGATTACATTTGATGTGGTTGCCGATGCGATGACGGATTGTTATGTTGAACCCGACACATATTTTACCGATGAAAAGGGGACATATCGTTTCCGCGAAAACTGCACTTATAAAGATTAATCCGCCACATAAAATTTATTGCATCCATACACATCTTTGTTATCATCTGTAAAAAGGTGACAGTATGAAATCACAAAAATTTGATAAACGATTATTGGTTAATCTGGCCAAAGGAACAACCGCATGGGCGGTGATAACAGGTCTGTGCACACTGCCGGCTGTTTTATTTAGCGACAAAGAAAGTATTGCGGATAACGCATTCTTGGTATTTATGGCGGCTGGGGTTGTTGCACCATGGATTTATACTGTCAGCGGCGGAAAAAATATTGGCCAGCAGTATGTTGATGCGTTTGATTATACTGCAACAAAAATCCGCCATGCAATATCTGGTAAAAAAAATACCAAGGTTAAATAATGTCTGAAACACTAAAGCGTTTTTCCAATCGTCGTGGTGAAGCCGCGGTCATATCTGACGGCATGTATTATATCGTTGAAATTGTCACATATTCCAATCTGCGCACTGGGGCGCCACGTATGGTGCGTCAGTATACAAATTTAGATTCTGTTATTGCGGGCGAATATTTTGACGCATGTAAAAACGAATTAAAAAACCAGCCAATTATCGTACCAAAAACATGGTGTTCTAAATGCAAGAAATCTTGCAATGAATATAATTGCCCACCGAAAATTGGTGGTGCCGATTATTATAAAATATTCCAGGCATCTTGTGTATATCGCAAGGCACGCTAATAAAATATCACAGGTGATATGATGATAAATTTTATTGAGATATACAAAACAGTAAAAAATAAACCAGAAAATATTAAACAATGCTTTTGTTATTTGGATTACGACGATTATTTTAACAAAAACACGTATACTTGGTATGAGTATAATGATATAACAATGGGTCGTTTTACCGATGGTATTCGTTGGGTTTCTACGGCCCATCCATGGTTGTCGCCGGCAATTCGTGGGGAAAAGTATGATATTGTATACAATCGTCCCACCAGGGTTGAAAAAATGAATACACTTGAACGTTTTGTTGTTGAACGTATTTTGGCAAATGCTTATAAACAGCGTGCCAGATAGTAATACCGCCAATTGGTGGTTTTTTTATACCCCCAGCATAGATTTTGCAAATTCACCAATTATAAATGCGATAATTGATACACCCACACAAATGCACAGCATTTCAAAAAAACGATGCCACAGACCACGTACGTTGCCCCGCATTGTGCATAAGTTAAACAAGAATATAATTATTACCGCAATAACAAAAGATGCGCCCATTGCACGTTTCGCATAATCTGTGATAAAAAAGGGGATAATCAACAGTGCGCTGGTCCCCAGGTACGCAATCCCGGTATATGTTCCGGCGATAATTGCGGTTCTTGTGTCGCCACGTTCGCGTTCCGCCAGGTAATTTGACGCCATCATTGACAGACCATCGGCCACCGCAGAAATAACACCGGTCATAATAATCAGTTTTGTATCTGCCAATGCGAACGTCAACCCGGCAATAATTCCGGTTTGGGATACCAACGCATCATGCATCCCCAAAACGATTGCCCCTGAATATGTTTTATTTGTCACCATGGCGCGATAATATCACGTTGCATCACCATAAATCACTGGGAACCAATCCCCACCCCACGAATAGACAGATAAACAAAACTTTTATTTATCACAGTAACTTATTTAACTGTTGATTCAATTTGGTAAAACTGATAAAATCATTTTGTCGGTGGGATTTTCATCGATGGGGTGTCAGAACCCGTACAGGCGTTCATGCACGATTGCATAACACGCCAAATGGCGTATTTTTTATGCGGTGCTGGGTATGGATGAAAAATTTTTCTCCTGATCTTACGTGGTCAGGAGGGCTGTGAATAAATGCGTCCGCGCACGAATAAGCACACAATTCCTGTAATTGTTCTGAACCTCCTGACCACCTTATCCTTTTGGGTGGTTCTTTGTTTTGTATGCGCAAAATGGCACAAAGAAAGGAAGGAATATAAGAACAAGGAGAAAAAGAAATGAAAAACATCTTCAAATTTACCGGCGTATCCATGTTGGCAGTCGTTGCCACCGCAAACGCCAACGCTGCGGGATATACCTGCGAAGAATTGGTTGAATATACATCATGCAACCCGGGGTATTATTTGGCCAAAGAATGTCCAAATGGAAAAATGTTTTTTCGCGGGATATATGAAGGTGGTGATGGATATACATGGGGCTACGAAGATCTGGGAGGAGAAGATGGGTGTGCTATTCCATACGAACAGAATGTATCCGCTGACGAGGTTGAAAATTGGGTTGTGTCCTTAAGCAATATATCGTCACCATTGTCAGATACAATGAAATGCGAAAAATGTCCAGTGGGGGCAAAATGTGCTGGTGGGACAGCATATGCGACGCCGTGCGGTTCTGGCACATATCAACCAAATACCGGTCAAACATCATGTTTAACAACACCGGCGGGTAATTATAGTAGTGTGGGCGCAACAAATTACACGGCATGTGCGGCCGGAACATATCAGCCATCAGCAG
>JAZNAO010000006.1:0-67048 GCA_045586565.1 Candidatus Enterousia sp.
AATACGTAATTGGTGCGCGTTGCGCACGGTTAAAAGACCCTATTACCGCCTGCGCGGTAATGACAAGAATTAAAAATTCTTGTAAAACGTTATGCAGATTTAAACTTTTGTTTATCTAAGCAACTCATGTCTCTTGTCTTAAAAAATCCCGCCGATGGCGGTTTTTTTATGCGGCCTGCTTCATATCTGATTTAATCTGGCGGATATATTTGCGCAATTCATCAATTGCAACCAATGTGCCGTCGCGCTTTTCAGCAGACCAATAATCCCATCCGTTAAAACTGACACTGCGTTGCAATTTTGCCGCCATGACATGAATTGATGCTTTGCCGTGCAGTTGATGTGTCAATTGGCCGTCATGCGTTATCATTGCACGTTCACCACGTGGACTGACCAATGTTTGACCAGTATATAACAGGCCTGCATCAATCAATTCTTTGAATGCAACCCGTATTTCGTCGCGTTTTGGTTTGGCAACTTCGATATTTGACAAATCAATCGGTGTTATGGCATTGATACGATTGCGTGCCGCCACAACATATTCTGGTTCACGTTCAAAACCTATAAACTGGCGCCCCAGTTCCCGTGCCGCCGCAGCCGTCGTCCCAGACCCCATAAATGGGTCCAGAATTATATCGCCCGGCTTGGTTGATGCCAATATAACACGATGCAATAAATCCAGTGGTTTTTGTGTATTATGTAAACTTTTGCCATCGGTGCCTTTGACACGTTCTTCGCCCAGACAAATGTTTAAATCCCAATCAGAACGCATCTGTTTACCACCATTTAATTTTTTCATTGTTTCATAATTAAATGTGTATTTACCGGTCTTGGTTGGCGTTGCCCATATCAGTGTTTCGTGCGCGTTGGTAAAGCGCGTGCCACGAAAATTCGGCATTGGATTTGTTTTTACCCATACAATATCATTTAAAATCCAGAAACCTAAATCCTGTAAAATAGAACCGACACGAAAGATATTATGATAACTGCCGATTGTCCACATGGCACCATTTGGCTTTAACACGCGTTTGCATTCAGTCATCCACGCGCGTGTAAATTCATCATATTCAGCATTGGATTCAAACGCATCCCATTCATCACGCACCGCACGTGCCGCCGTTTGGTCTTCTGGCCGGTATAAGGTTTTTGCGCCTAATTGCAGGTTATATGGCGGATCTGCAAATACTGCATCAACCGACGCGTCTGGTAACCCACGCATCAGTTCAATGCAATCCCCCAATAAAATCTGGTTCAGGTATTTGTTCATCTCTCTCGTAAACTCGCTTATGTCCATTTTATCATATTTTGGGGATAAAAATTTGCGGTTTGGCGATATTTTTTTAAATAAAGCACTTGATTTTTATAAAAAAGCAATTTTTTCAGACAAAATAAATTCTGCTTGCCAATATCGGATTTGATTGCTACCGTATATATCATTATGAGATGCCCATACTGTAATTCTACGGACAGTCGTGTGACAGATTCGCGCCCAGATATCGAAGACGCGATTATTCGCCGTCGTCGTGTTTGTGAACAATGCGGGGCGAAATTTACAACTGTGGAACGTATTCAAATGCGCGATTTAATGGTTCGGAAAAACAGTGGAAAACTGGAACCCTTTGATCGTGAAAAATTGCGTCGCAGTATTAAATTGGCGTGTCGTAATCGTGATGTTGGTGATGAACAAATTGAACGATTGGTAACATCTATCAATCGTCGCCTGGAAACCGAGGCCGCAGATGATACAGTCACCAGTTCACTGGTTGGTCAAATGGTGTCTGATTCTTTGTTAAATCTGGACCCGATTGCATTTGTGCGTTTTGTGTCCGTGTATCGCAAATTTTCACGCGTATCTGACTTTAAAAAGATAATTGATAAAATCCCAGAAGATGACGAAGGGGCGGTGGTATGCAGACTGCCGAAAACATCGCTGTTCTGATAATGAAAAAAATTTTTACATTTTTAATGGCTTTGATTTTGCCACTGGGTGCTGTGGCGGCAGATTTACCACAGATTTTATCTGATGTCGACGTCAGTTTATACGAACAGATTTTTGTATTACAGGATAAAGAAAAAATTGATACCGCGATAAAGGTGCAAAATCAAATTGCAGACAAATTGCTGATGCACGAAGTTTTATATCAGCGGTATATTTCAGATACATATCGAACACGTGGCAAAGAAATCGCAGATTGGATGGAAAAATATTATTATATGCCAGGTGCATCGCGTATGGAAAAATTGGCAAAAATAAAAAAAGCAAGCGTACGCAAAGCGCGCGTTCCTGCAATGATTTCAGGGTCTGAATCAATAGAGACCGCGCAATCTGAAACGTGGACCGCAAAAAAATATAGTGGCAATGCTGCAAAGAAAATTGATGAATTTAAACGTGCAATTCGCAGTGGTTCAACCAAAGTTGCGCGTCAAATCCTGGAAGACAAATCGTTTAAAAAGAGTTTGACGGAATCTGACTATGGACGTTTGGCGGGACGTTTATCATATATTTATTATACAAATGGTGAAATGGAGTTGGCAAAAAAGTGGGGATTTGTGGCGTCTGATGCAGATTCTGAATACGGATTGTGGGCAATGGGATTGCTGTATTTCAAAGAAGAAAATTATATCGAAGCACAAAAATATTTTAGTCGTATCTTAGATTTGCCGCAAATCAACAATGCCAGAAAGACCGAGGCCGCATTTTGGGCCGGACGTGCCGCAGATTTCAAAGGTGATATTAAAAATGCACATCGGTATTGGCAAATTGCTGCCACATACCCGATGGCGTTTTACGGTGCGTTGTCGGCAACAATGTTGGGCCAGCAACCAAAGTATGAATTCTTTGAAAATGATGTAACCGATGATGATATTACAGAACTGGCAAATACAGAATATGGTAAAATTGCGTTGGCATTATTACAGGTCGGACGCAAAGACAGGGCCGAAGAATATCTGAAATATTTAATTACGTCAAAGGCATCTGACAGAATATTACACGCGGTAAATTCTGTGGCATCGGCATATGGATTGCCCCGTGTATCTGTGCAATCGGCGTCTGTTATCAAAGACCGTGGCATTTTGGAAATTGATGACGATATTATTTATTCTGCACAATACCCACTGCCTGATTGGGAACCAATGGGTGGATGGTCAATTGACCGTGCGCTGTTATTGGCAATCACAAAACAGGAAAGCAATTTTCGTGTGTCTGCAAAATCAGGGGCAGGGGCCAATGGTGTTATGCAATTGATGCCCAGCACCGCCAAACGTGTTGCACGCGCAAATAAATTGGATATATCCCAAATGGATATGTCAAACCCAGAACACAATATGTTCTTGGGTCAGCAATATATTGTCGATCTGTTGTCGCATCCAAATGTTGAAAACAGCATAATTAAAATGTTGGCGGCATATAATGCAGGTATGGGAACAATGGTAAAGTTTGAAAAATCTTTTTATACATATGACCCATTATTATATATCGAAAGTTTTCCGGCATATGAAACACGCAGTTATATAAAGCGCGTAATGTCAAACCTGTGGCTGTATCGTGCACGATTGAATCAGCCGCTATCTTCGATGAAAGAATTAGCAAATGGAAACTGGCCATTATATAACAGCGAAGATGAGTATGTGCAACAGCAAATCGCACAACGTATGATGATATAAAATCATATAATTATTTATTGTTCTTCGCCGAAATCCATATCGCGTAATTTTTCGGCCCTGGGCGCAATCTTCGCAACAGATGTCTGCAACAGTTCGATATCATTTTGTGCCTGGGCAAAGTGTCGTGAAACGTTCCCCGCACGGTCAGACAGACGCGACAAATCCGTCAACAACATATCCAATTCATGTTTAATTTTTGCCGCCACGCGTTTGATTTTTATATCAGATAACACTGCGCGAATTGTATTCAGTGTTGCCCACAGTGTCGATGGCGACACAATAAACACCTTTTTGCGTGCTGCATATTCAATTGTATTTGGAAATTCACGATGCAACATTTCAAATATCGATTCTGATGCAATAAACATCATTGCGGATTCGGCAGTACGTCCGGCGATAATGTACTTTTCGCCGATTGCATCAATATGCTTGCGCACGTCCAATTCGAATTGTTTGCGTGCCATGCCGTCATTAGTATCCATCATCATCCGGTTATAACTTTCCAATGGAAATTTACTGTCGATAATCATATCGCCCGGCGGATAGGGCAGGCGGATAATACAGTCCGGTCGTACACCTGATTCCATCACGCTTTGAAATGCATATGTTTCTGGTGGCATAATGTCGCGCACCAAATCTTCCAGTTGGCGTTCGCCAAATGTGCCGCGCGCCTGTTTATTGCCCATTAAAATGTTTTTAAAGTTCGCAATATCAGAACTGATATTTTTCAATTCAATTGCGTTCTGGCTTAACGCGCCCAGGCGTTCTGCCAACCGTTCGCGCAGTCGCGCATTGTCTTCGCGCAGGGCCGATATATCAATCGTTGGCCGGCGCATTAAAATCGCAACCAATAAAACAATAATTATTCCCAATAACACAAAAATATAAGTTGTCATTTCCTAATCCTTTGCTATGATTTATTATAAAGGTAAATAAATATGTTGCAAATGAAACTTTGTGGTGACTTGATTTTACGCACACAATGTGCGCCGGTGGTCAATATCACCCCTGACTTATTAAAAACCATGGACGAAATGGTTGAAATTATGCGCGAACAAAATGGTGTTGGCCTGGCCGCGCCCCAGATTGGCGCATTATCTCGTTTTCTGGTGATGATGGACCCTGATACAGAAACCGTATACAAAATGATAAATCCGAAAATTTTGTCTTATGGGGATAAAAACTGCACAATGGAAGAAGGCTGTCTGTCTGTATTGGGTAATGACGGTTTGCCGGTATTTTCAAATGTATCCCGCCCAGAATCCGTGGTTGTATCGTGGACAGATGAAAATGGTGAAAACAAAACCGCACAAATGTCGGGTCTGCCGGGGCGGATTGTTCAACATGAAACAGATCATCTGGACGGGAAATTATTTATCGATTACCTGTCGCCGATTAAACGCGAAATGTTGATGAGAAAGGTTAAAAAGTTTAAAAAATGAAATTGGTTTTAATGGGCACGAATTCTTTTGTTGTGCCAATCTTTGATGCGATAAAAAATGCAGGCCATGAAATTGTGGCTGTGTTTACGCGCGCGCCAAAGCCCATGGGGCGCAAGCAAATCTTGACACCGTCGCCTGTGCATGTTTGGGCAAATGAAAACGGATTGACTGTTCACACAAATATTAATGAATATAATTATGCGCCTGATATGGTCGTTGTGATTTCGTACGGTGTGATTTTGCGTGATAATGTCCTAAATTCTGCCCCATGCATAAATATTCACCCCAGCATGTTACCAAAATACCGTGGCCCATCACCAATTCGCACAGCCTTGTATAATGGCGATACAACGTCGGCGGTATGTTTAATGCAGGTAACACCCGAACTGGACGCAGGTGATATTTACATGTGTCGTGAATTCGACATTGATATTGACGACACAAACGAAACGGTGGAAAACAAAGTTTCCGAAATTGGTGCCAAAATGATGGTTGATTATTTGGCTAAATCGGACTATTATCCTGCCACGCCACAGTGTGGCGATGTGACATTTACCCGAAAATGGACGGGCGATGATGAAATCATAGACTGGTCGCGTGGCGATATGGCGATACACAATCAGATACGCGCACTGGGGTCTGGTCGCACCAAGATTAACGGGATAGATGTAAAGATATTAAGAACAAGAATTTGCAACGGCAAACTGGAAATACTGTCAATTCAGCCGGCAGGTAAAAAGCCAATGGATTGGAAAAGCTTTGTTAATGGTTTGCGCGGCGCAGATATAGTATTAGGGAAGTAAAGGAAAATGAGTACAAATAATACACAAGATGATTGTTGCCAGGTATGTGAAAAATGTGCAAAATCCAATCAAACATTTTTCTGTTTAGATAGACATTGGTTTTGGCGTGCACTGATGGGGGAAGAACGCGTTCCACAGAATGGATGGTGCAATCACTTTAAAAGGTTGGCAAATCAGCACAGCAGATAAAGGTATAATATGGCAGAACGGTTTTGTAAATATAAACAAAAAGACGTCACATACAACGAATATAACAAGAATTGTCTTTGTGTTCCCACAGATACTGTGTTGGCGCGCTCAGATGCGCGCATGCATATTGTATCGCTTTCGACGCATCTTTTGCAAAAGATAAGGCCAAACAATGTCGTGCATGCCTGCGTAAAACCCGCGAAGAAACACAAAAACAAAGATAATATATGACACGATATAAAGTAATCTTGGAATATGATGGCACAGGCCTGATTGGGTGGCAAGAAAACCGCCATGGGCCGTCTGTGCAATCAATTATGAAAGATGCCATTGAATGTTTTTGTGGTGCGCGCGTTGATGTTGTGGCGGCGGGACGCACAGATGCCGGTGTGCATGCGGTTGCGATGACGGCGCACTTTGACATTGATGGTGAACATGATGCCGAAACCGTTATGCGGGCATTAAATTTTTATTTGGTAAATAAACCTGTGGCGGTGTTGGATTGTGAAATTGTGCCTGATGAATTTCATGCGCGATTTGATTGTGTCGCGCGCCATTATAAATATGTTGTTTTAAATCGTGGGCCGTCACCGGTACTGCAACAAAATCGTGTTTATTGGGTGCCAAAGAAATTAGATGTTGATGCAATGCGTGCAGCCGCAGAAAAATTAATCGGCAATCATGATTTTACCAGTTTTCGTGCATCTGAATGCCAGGCGAAATCCCCAATTAAAACATTGGACAGAATAGAAATAACCCAAAACGGCGACGAAATTATTTTTGAATTTTCTGCGCGTTCGTTCTTGCATCATATGGTGCGTAATATTGTTGGTACACTGATTGAAATTGGTCATGGTAAACCATATGATATTGATGAAGTGTTGGCGGCAAAGAATCGTGCGGCGGCGGGCCCAACGGCGCCGGCGTCTGGATTATATTTTATGCGCGCAGAATATTAATGCCATGGCCGATTGGCGGGTGTGTATTTTATACGACCATTTGGGTACATTATAAATCCACCACGCAATATTTTGTGTGCACATTTTTCTGAATCTATATTCCAATAAGACACAATATAATCCACACTTTCATCATTGCATAATTTTTGCAGATTATTCATCAGTGGTACGAACTTTTGGATATAAACAATATTGTTATATCTGTATACACCGTTGTCGTGTTTGCGACGTGGGTTTGGTGTGTCGATTGCTTCGTTATTTAATTTCTTCCACGTGTTAAACGCAAAGAAATGATTTGATGCACGTGATTTATTAAATTCCAGTTTCCCATTGTCATCGATAAATCCAACCAGTTCATTATCATGCGTTGTATAAAATATCGGCTTTGGTGTTGTCGAAACATAAATTGCCCCAGACATGCAAAACACAATACACAAGATAATATTTAATCTGATTTTGTATGGTGTGATTACAATCAAACTAATCAGTCCCAATATAAAACACATTATTGCAGCATTTGAAATATGTGGTACGTCAATTACAGACATTGGCAATTGTGCAATCCAATTTGCAATCTGAAATGCCATGTCATAAATTTGGTGCGCCCAGTTTAATGGGAATAAAATCCCAAACACAGATAACAATGCGCCGATTATAACCAGTGGCATAATTGTCACTGAAAATATAGGCAATAAAATTAAATTACCCAGTATGCTGTATGTCGGAATTGTACCAAAATGCATGGCAACAAATGGGGCGGTAAATATCCCGGCCCACACAGATGTTAAAACAGATGCATATGTAATCTTTAATATTTTGTTATGTGGCATTTTCGGTTTAACGACGTCATACATCCATACCAATCCAAATACCGCGGCAAAAGATAATTGAAATCCAGCCTGCATTACATAGTGCGGATTTATCAAAAACATTAATATAAAGACCATTGCAATATTACGCATTGAAATTGCACTGCGTCCGAAAATAAATGCCATAAATACCAGTGTTGTCATACAAAACGCGCGAAATGTCGCCGTGTCTGCCCCAGATAAACACATATAAAATAATAATCCCGCCCACGCGCATATTAACGCCGGGGATTTTGCCGGTATCCGTCGTGTGATGTATGGAATACTGCGGAATATGAAAAAGAACACAACAAATAACCATCCGCCCAGTAATGTCATATGAAATCCACTGATTGACCAAATGTGTCCGACACCGGCAGATGTCCAAATTACATCATCCTTTTCTGGAACCATGTTTTTATATCCCAACACCAAACTGTCGACCAAGAAAGATTCTGATTTGTGGTGAATAAATTCGCGCAGATTTACACTGTTTGCATGATTGATAATTTTCAAATCTGTGACATAACCCGTCGCAGTCAGGTTATTAAAATATGCATGTCGTGCCCAATCAAATGTTTCTGGCGCAGGCGCCGGTGACATACCGAACAGTCCAACCGTTGCAGATATATTGTCACCGACATTTGGCACAATAATATCATCGCCAATTTTAACACGCACGCGTGCCATCCCATTGCCTGCGCGAATATCTGATGCACGTACCGATAAATACAAACGTTTGCCGTCTGGGGTATAGTCAATTGATTCAACAATCGCATTTATATTATGGTCGTGTAAATCATATTTTAGTTTTGGTGTGTCGACTAAATGTGTATATATGAACGCATAACAAAAACCAAAACAGAGCAGGGCAATCCCGCGAATAATATTTGGAATTTTATTCCAGAATATAATTGTAATTAACCCCAGTGTAATTATCGGCAATCCAATGATGTATGGTTCGGCCGGCATAGTAAAATATAACGCGGCGCCAAACGCCATTAAAAATGGCACGAACCAAAACAAGTTTTCAGATTGATATTTCCACCAATTTTTCATATCCAAATTATAGGAATTTATTCTGTTGCCCTGCAATGATATTTTTTGTATGATAGAATTCCATAAGGAGGCTCTCTTATGGCAAGATATATATTTATTACTGGTGGGGTTGTATCAAGTTTAGGCAAGGGCGTCGCAGCGGCAGGTTGCGGCGCCCTTCTTCAATCGCGTGGATATACGGTGCATGCGCGAAAATTTGACCCGTATTTGAATATTGATCCTGGGACAATGTCACCATTTCAGCACGGTGAAGTTTACGTGACAAATGACGGTTATGAAACAGATTTAGATTTAGGATATTATGAACGTTTCTTGGGTGCAAAATTATCCAGAAACGATTCTGTATCTGGGGGGCGAATATATTGGGATGTATTAAATGCCGAACGTCGTGGGGACTATCTGGGTGGTACAGTGCAAATGATTCCGCACGTTTCAAATAAAATAAAAGAATACATTGCTGCACCAACTGATACAGATTTTGTGGTGTGCGAAATTGGTGGCACCGTAGGCGATATCGAAGGTAAGATTTTCTTAGAATCAATACGTCAATTCGCAAATGATGTTGGTCGCAAAAATGTTATGTTTGTTCATTTAACATTGGCGCCATATTTGGAAAAATCAGGTGAATTAAAAACCAAGCCAACCCAGATGTCTGTTCGACAATTACTGGAAAACGGAATCCAGGCAGATATGCTGATTGTGCGAACGCCACGAATGTTGACGGCCGATGAGCGCGATAAAATCGGAATGTTTTGTAATCTGCCATCCAAAAGTGTCATCAGTGGAATTGACGTTGATAATATCTATAAAATACCATTGGCATACGAATCCCAACACGTCTTTGACATTATTGCCAATCATTTTGATTTACCACATGCGCGGGGTGACATGACGCGATTTGAACGTATTGAACGATATCTGGATGCAGATTTGCCGACGGTCAACATTGGTATTGTGGGCAAATACTTTAATGTCCCAGACGCGTATAAATCATTAAACGAGGCCTTGTTTCATTCTGGTATACAAAATAATGTGCACATAAATTTATGTAAACTGGATGCGGAAAAATTCACCCCAGACGATTGTCGCAACATGCATGGAATATTAGTTCCCGGGGGATTTGGTGTTCGTGGCACAGATGGTAAAATTGCCGCTGCAAAATACGCACGTGAAAACAAAATTCCATATATGGGGATATGTCTGGGGATGCAGGTTGCAGTTATTGAATTTGCGCGCAATGTATTGGGTATTGATAATGCAAATTCGTCAGAATTTAGTTCTGATTGCACCCCGGTGATTGGGATTATGTCAGAACACAATGCAGAAAATATGGGTGGCACATTGCGATTGGGCGCATACCCATGCAATATAACACCAAACACATTGGCGCACCAGATATATAATACAACACAAATATCCGAACGGCATCGCCACAGATACGAAATGGACATATCTTTAGAGAAACGCTTTGCCGATGCTGGTATGATAATATCTGGGCGCAGTCCCGATGGAACATTGCCGGAAATGATTGAGCTTTGCAATCATCCCTTCTTTATTGCGGGTCAATTTCACCCAGAATTTCAATCGTCGCCATACACGGGCCATCCGATGTTTAATGCATTTGTATCTGCGGCAAAAAAACAAATATAAAATCCCCCGTCTGGGGGATTTTCTTAGAAACCTTGTGGTTTGTCCATTTTGACCTTGGATACTTTTTTATCCAATGCCTGGATTACTTCGTTTGTAATGTCCAGATTTTCTGTGTTTGCACCTGTGCGCGCCATACGACCGTCGATTACCAATGACAGTTGTTTTTTATCAATGATACCTTCGATAACCGGGTCCAGATGTTTTACCTGAATATCATTCAATGCCTTTTGGAAAGACATTTCAACACTCTGTGCACGTTCGGTCAATTCGCGTTGCAGATTTGTCACTTTGTTTTGATAGTCAACAACGCGACGTTGTAATGCTTCACGTGACAGAACGTCTTGTGATTTTTCGATTTCTTCCTTTTCTTCTTCCAGTTCTTTCTGCTTTTTTGTCAATTCATCACGCAGTTTACTTTCATATGATTCTTTCTGTGCGCGTAAATCAGCCAACGCCACAGCATCATTTTGAATTGCGTCCATACGTATAACCGCGATACGCAGGTTTGCCGCGCTTGCGGCATCTGTGGTTACGACTTCCATTGCATCGGCAACAGATGCGCCCGTATCAGAATTTAATGCCGATACCCCCCATACACCCAATGCCGCGACTGCGATAACAACCGCCGCCACAATGCCAGTTTTTTTATAGTTTTTTACAACCTGATTTTCATTTGATTTTTTTACCATTTTTCCGTCCTTTATGTTTTGTTATACGTATACTATAACAACAAAAAAATAAAATGAAAAGGGAAAGTTATCTGGCGGGACTAAGCCTGATTTCAACCCGTCGATTGGTCAAACGACCGATGTCATCTTGTGCGGCGATGGGGCGTGCCGCGCCACGACCAACGATAAACATACGTGCCGTACTGATATCGTGTTGTGCCATATATACGCCAACGCGTTTCGCCATATCAATCGATAGCGCATATGCCGCATTTGTGTCACGCATTGCATCTGTATATCCTGCGATTTCAATAAAAGTTGCGTCATATTGTTTTAATATTTTTGTAATAATTTTCAATGTATCATCACCTGTTGATGAAATATCGGCAATATCTAATTCCATAATCGCATCCCGTACCAGTATAACAACCACATCCGTTCCGGCACGTTGCACAGAAATCCCCGGCTTGCGCAGGGCGTCATACAATGCGTATTCCAGGCTTTTCATATATTGTGTTGCAATGATATTGTCGTTTGTTGTTTTGTCACCATATGATAATGTGTCGTCTGCATCAACTGCGTCACCCACCAATTTGCCGCCTGCGCCCAGATATACAGGTCGCTTTGCGACGCGTGACATTTCGGTCATATCCGTCCAACTGGCGCCATTTAAATATTGTGACCATGTTTGTCTGTCTGGGCTGGTATACGGCATACACCCATTTAGTATGCTAAATAAAGATAATATAAAAATAAATTTTAATTTATTCATTTATTCAACAATAAACGATATTTGGTTTGTATCAGATTCAAAACAGTTTTCTGCATATCCTGTTTCAAAGCCGTTTACCAGCATTTTTGTTGCCCACTGTGGTTTCATGGTTGAAAAATAATCACATTCACCTGTTGTTAAATCAACCAAGTTGATGGAAAATGTCGCGCCATCTGTACTGGATGTTATGGACCATCCTTCGCCACCAATTGGGGCGCGATCTGATTGTAATGCGCCCGCCTTGATAAGATAGTCCACAGACACACCTGTATAATCATCGCGCATTTCCAATAACAATTTTGTGTTTGCTGCGATTTGTTCCAATTCTGCATTTGCGATTGTTCGCTTTTGATTTTCGCGCATTATGCGAAACATTCCAAATGCCGCCACTGTCATCAGACCAGTAATCGCCATAACACCGATAACTTCAATCAAAGACCGTCCAGATTGTTGTTTCATTATTTTACTCCTACGATTTCTGCGTTTTCAAACAGGCTCATTGCGCTGGCGACCAATGGGTCTGCAACCAATTCTTCTTGTTTTTGTTCAGACATTGTATGTGTATGAACATTTTCACTGGCGCGAACCATCTCCCATGCATGTCCTGTCTTGTCCATCAGCCATGTGGCCAATTTATGCACAAAATCCCCGTCACCTTTGCGGTCAAAGTATGTGATTTTACCATCGGTAAATTCAGACACTTCGATATTACTGCTATAATAAGAATATAATAAAATTTCCTTGGATTTTTGTAATTCTTCCCCCAGTTGTGTTGCAGACGTAATTGTTACAAATGTTGTTTGTGGTATACACGGTTGTGTTTCTGACGGTTTAGACATACGGTCTGCCAAAATATTTTTTACGTCACGCACACGATTTGCAGATTCTTGCTGTTTAATCAATTCTGGGATTGATGGCATATCTGCAATATGCATCATACGAATAATCAGCATATCAAAACATTGTTTTTGATTGCCCGCAGCCTGCATTTCTGGGACGGCGGCAACCATAACCTGCCATATACGCGACAATGTGTTCACAGATACGCGTGAATTTATCATATGAATCTGGTCGCGTTGGTCGGTGGTGTATGGTGAATTTACAGCATCGCCTGCGTGTAATGCCGGATGCATACGCGTTGCCCAGTGTGTCCATTCCATCATGTCCGTCAACAACATCATTAAATCGGCGCCGTTATTATAAATCTCGTCTACCTTGTTTAATGCGGCTGCTGTGTCACCAGATAACAAAGTCTTCATCAAATCAACCACAACACCACGGTCGGCACGTTTAAGCATATCTAATACAGCTACTTCATCAACGTGTCCCCCGGTTTGGGCAATTGCCTGGTCCAGCAAAGATAAACCATCGCGCACAGAACCATCTGCCGCGCGTGCCAATAATTCGTTTGCGCCATCAGTCAGTTCAACATTTTCCTGGTCTGCAATCCATGCAAAATGTTTTTTTAATGTTTCGACCGGCACACGCACCAAATCAAAACGTTGGCAACGAGATAAAATCGTCACGGGAACTTTTCGGATTTCTGTGGTTGCCAAAATGAATATTACATGTGCGGGTGGTTCTTCTAATGTTTTCAACAGTGCGTTAAACGCAGATGTCGACAGCATATGAACTTCGTCAATAATATAAACTTTATATCGTCCGTTTGTTGGTCTGTATTGTGCCGCATCCAGAATGTCACGCATATTATCCACACCTGTATGTGATGCAGCGTCGATTTCCATAACGTCAATATGTTGTCCGGCGGCAATTGCGCGACAGTTTTCGCATGTTCCACATGGTGTTGCGGTTGCCCGGTCTGATGATTGGCAATTCAATGCCTTGGCCAAGATACGCGCTGTGCTTGTTTTTCCAGTTCCGCGAATTCCTGTGAAAATATATGCGTGCGCAATACGTGACGTGTTGATTGCAGTGGTCAATGTTTTTACCAAAACATCCTGGCCAATCAGTGTTTTAAAATCTTGACTGCGATATTTACGTGCCAAAACGGTATAATTGTTTTCCATACTGAAACTTCCTTTGGGTTTAGCATAGCAAACCAGTGTAAAATTTCAACAAATAAAACGCGCCAATGGCGCGCTTATAATATTATTTTAGGTTTGTAATAAAATCTGGCAATTCGCTGTCTTCATCATCAGGATTTTCTGGTGCGTCTCCGGCGGATTCTGGTGCTGGTTCTGCAACTGTCTTATCCTTTGGGTCGCGTGTTGAATCTATTTTACCCTGTTCTGCATTGACAATACGACCATAGTGTTCTGCCGCCTGTAATAAACGTTCGCGTTCAATTTCATCAGATGTTTGACGCGCTTGGTCTATATATTGTTTTCTTTTCTGACGCCATTTATGACAGCGTTGAATCATCTGTCCGACATTGGATTGATTTTTTTTATTTTGCATATTTTTTTCTTTTTAATCAGGAAATAATCTTTTATAACGAATCCGAATAAACATCGTCTTCGTCACAGTTAACGTTTCAAATATTAAAGTATCTTAAAACCGATTGCAATAATTTTTTTATGTTGCTACACTGAACGTGTAGGAGGGGGCACGTCTTGCAACAACAACGCGGTAATTTTTTAATGCAGGCTCTGTTGGCATTGGGGGTAATTTTTGCATTTATGCCATTTATTACACGCCAATTGGCGGGGCGCGATACCGATGCGCGTATGTATTCTTCAACGCGCCAGGTTGATATTGCGCAAAGTGCCGCCCAGATTTTTATTCGTGAAAATGCGAATAATTTACCATATGAAACAACGGTTATATCGGGAAATGATTTTGCTGATTTATTGGAACCGTATGGCCTGCCATTGGGTTTTGTGCCACGCACGGCCCTGGGCCAGAATATTGCGTTGGTAATCAATAAAACGCCAGTATCTGTATCTGCGTATCTGGAATTGTCTGGTGGTAATTTATCCGCGTTGGATATTGCAGAGTTGGCGCGTCGTATTGGATTTTATGCGATGGTCACAGATGATGGTGTAAATGTTGGTATTGAATTGTCGGATGTTTATTCTGATATTGTGCGTCGTAATGAACCGAATTTGGAAAACAGTGGTTTTTTAACCGATTTAGATATGGGTGGTTTCGTATTTAATAATGCCGGCAATTTATTCGCTGTGCGTGGCACATTTGATAGTGCTCAATTTAACAGTATGACTGTAAATGGACTGGAATCGGGGCGCAAGGCAAAAAATACAATTGGCACCATGATTGCAGACAAGGCTGTGTTTCAAAACAAGTCTGGCGAATCAGCGCTAACTTTGACACGTGGGACATTGTATGCAAATACTGTAAATGGTCGCACGTTATCTTTGTTTGGTGATACGGGAAATCTGGCTGTGAATGATGCGTCGGCATATGAGTTGGCGATGACTGCGGGTCGAACGTCTTTTTCGGGGCCTGAAAAATGGAATGTTCGCGGGAATTTGGTATCAGATCACATCAATTTTAGTGTTGAACGATTAGATGTGTCGTCGTATATCAGTGCAACACGCGGTCAAGATGTATTTATTGATTATGATACATTGGATTACAGCACTAAATCTGGAATCGAAGTCGGAACAATATACACATCAAATATCACTGTGCGTGATCAGACGTCCAGTGCATTAAACGATGGTATGTCTGGGGCGGTTATTTTAGATGTGCGCCCAGGCGGCACAACACTGTTGCCGGATGCGTTGGTTGGTGATATCAACAACGACGAATTTGCAATTATATCTGATGTGTTATCAGATGACGATGCAACGATTGCGTGTAAAAAAATAATAGATGATTTCGAAGGTGTGTATAACAAGCAGTCTTTATCGCAATATTTAATATGTCAATATGTATATTGGCAACGTCTGGAAAAGCGCATCAATATCAAACAATGTTTAATGGCGGGTGGCAGTGACTGTGTTAAATAACAAGATATTTTCAGATAATTGTCATGGTGCCAGTGTTCTGGAAGTGTTGCTGGCAATGGCGATTGTTGCCATGGCGACACCTTTTGTATATCGGCAAATTGCCCAAACAAATCATACGATTCATGATATTGCAATTGCGCGCAAGATTATGTCGACGCGTGAATCCGCACTAAACTTTATCAGAATAAATCAAGATAAATGGCCTGATAATGCCCAGATTAAATTAGATGATTCTGAATTGGATATTATATCAACAGATGCAGCAGCGGGCTTTATTGATAAATATTCTGTAAACGGCGCAGTTATAACAGATGTATATTTGGCATTTGTTACAGCAGATACAGGATTGCGGACAAATCAAATTGCCCGTCATATTGGTTCTGATGCGGCGGTGGTCAGCGATGATGGTGTTGCGTATGGTAATACTTGGGCGGTTGCAGCGCCTGATTTTATTCCTGGTGATTTAATATATCGTATATCGCGTGACATTGCGGGCACAGATACATCAATATATCTGCATCGTGGAACATCTGGTGATGATGGTTTAAATATTATGCAACGTGATTTAGATATGTCGAATCATCACGTTTATAATGTTGCGACTTTGAATGGAAAATCTGTTCGTGCACGAAATGCAAATACTGTGTTTGTCGACACAACAGATGTTGTTACCAACAGTGTATATTTTTCATCGGGTGCGAATTTAGAGAATGATTCATCTGTATTTGGTAATGTTCGTGTAACTGGTGATATATCTGGGTTTCGTAATATTTATGCAGATAATTTAAACGGTCGTGGATATACGACCACAGGGCGCATTGTAACAGACCGCGCCACGATTATAGATACTATAAATGTTGCGAATGACTTTGTGTTAAAATCTGATTCTACACGCACGGTCAGCGCATTTACAGGTATTTCGGCCAGTTCTGTTTTGACACCATACATATCTGCCGAAGAGATGATATTTTATGATAATTTTGGATTGACTGTATCTGGTGAATTGCTGATGTCAACCTCAACACCATTAAAGTTGGGCAGTTGGTCATTCCCATCAACAAAGCCGCCTGTGTTTAAGTCTTTTAATGTGTCACGGGCAACACGTCCGTCAATGCCGTCGCGTAATGAATTTGATGCAGTAACCCGTCGTGGGTGGCAGTCAACAGATACACTAACCCCACCGGTCTTTCAACAAACATATATATCAACGATAAATTAAAATGACAAAACGATACGGAATTTTTTCAAAATACAATCAATCGCGTGGCGGCATGTTGATTGAATTACTGCTTAGTGTGGCATTGGCATCTGTGATAATACCATTCATTTTCCAGTATCAACAGAACGCGGTAACGCGTGCGCAAAATATTGCGATTACAGAACAAATGTCGGATATTCAATCTGCATTGGAAAGATATATAATTGCCAATCGCGAAGATTTATTAAAAACTGTGGGTCGCACTATTACGCGCATATCTATGTCTGATTTGGTGCCATATGGTGTCCCAGATTCTGTATTGACCGCCGGCGATGAATTGTTTCAACTGCGCATCTTAAAATCGTCAGATTATGGTGACCAGTCTACATTACAGGGAATCGTTGTGCGAAACTCAGAAGATATATCCCCATTGCGAACACGTGAAATTGTGAATCTGTCTGGGGGCAGTATGGGTTTTATTGATGACACTCATGCGTATGGTACATTTGGTACATGGCATACAGATACAGTTGACATGGGCATTGATATGGATAACGCGATTATTGAAACGACACCTGTGAATCGTGACAACGCGTTGTATTTGTGGCGCATACCATCTGATGATGCGTCAGACTCGCGCATGATGACGGCGTTAAACCTGGGTGGGCATGATATATTAAATTCATCGTTTGTAAATGCGAATCATATTGAATTTTCAGAAATGTTGTCTGCACCTGCGATTGCGACGGGCGATATTATCTTTCAAAACAGAACAACGATAGATTGGCCATTGGATGCATCCAACGCCAGTGTCGCGGGTATGTTATCTTCGGATGCCAAGAATATGGAAATAACCAATTCTTTGACGATTGGTGACGTTGCAAAATTATCATCGTTGACGGCATCAAATTTATGGGTTGGCAATTTAACGTTGGGTGGTTTATCTTTGCACGGTGATGTAGAAGTCGCGACCTTGGCCATAAATCAGACACTGGATATGACTGCCGGTCGTATCGAAGCAATGTTTGTATCTGTTGGTTTTGCAGGTTCTATGACGCCGCGTCTGGTTGTTTACGACAGAATCGAAGATTCAACGAATTCTGGATACTATTGGGATTTGAAATCAGAAATGGCAAGCTTTGCGGACGCAACGTTGGTTGAATTAAATCGTATGGCAACCTTGGCGTCATATTACGAAGGTGATGCGTCGACTGAATCTGGCCAGATTTTTGGTGCGGTATCTGCGAATAAAAATGCGACTGTATCTGATTACATGAACGCGATAAATGAAATTCAAACGCGTGTTCGTGCCAAATATCGTCAGTTGAATTTGCAATAAAATGTGGTATAAGTAATAACATGAAAATAAAATGTGAATTTTGTAAAACAGAATATAATATAGACAGACCGCCATTGACGCCGGTTAAATGTGCGTTGTGTGGGTATACGTGGCGCGTTGCGGCACCGGCGCGCAAGAACGTATGGTTGATGTTTTTTGCGTCTGTCTGTGCATTATTGTCTGCGATAATTTTTTCTATTGCGGTTATTGCTCATCACCAGGCTATTCATGCGAACCGTGGTCCATTGATTGCATCTGTGTCTGGGGTTGAAACCGCGACTGATGATACTGGTGTTTCGCATGTAATTGTCAGTGGTTCTGTGACAAATGTATCGGATGCGATATATGGTGTGCCTGACTTGATAATTGTTGCGACGGACGATAATGGGAATGTTTTATCGCGCCAGAAATTTATGCCATCGGCCACATTACTTGATTCTGGGGCGGTTGTGAATTTTAAACACACACTGGCGCCATTGCCGTCTGGCGTGACTAAGATATCCGCACATTTGGGCGAAATGGAAATACCATCGGGGGAAGAACAATGAAAAAATTTATATTTGCATTGATTGGTTTGGCTTTATCTGCACCGTCATTTGCGGCAGACACGCCTGCGCCCGCGCGCATCAGTATTTTTTCCACCAGCACTGATTGGCAGGCAGTTACTGGTCTGCGTCTGAACGAATATAATGGCACGTTTATTCCAGACAAGAAATTGGTTGGTCGTGGTCTGGTTTTGTATTACCTGGATGGGTTTCCGTGTTATGGGTTGGGGTATGGTGTTCGCGCGTGGGTTGGCCCAGACTTTAATCATGAACATTTGCATATTGCGTGTGTTGCGGCACCCACAGAAATTAAGTTTGCATACCGCAACGCCACCCGTGATGCAGACCAGGCGACAACCACAGGAATTTTGACATGTCCGGTTGAAGGCGACGGTCGTGAATTGACAATCCGTTTGTCTGATTGTACGGTTGGCCCTGATTGGGATGAATACAGATAAGGGTTTTATGCATGGCGGACACACGTACATTTACTGTCTTAGATACTGATGAACTGACACGCGTTGATAAATATTTATCATCACAAATGCCTGAATTTTCACGCAGCGAGATTCAGCGTTTCACTGTCACGCGTGGTGATGGTGCGCCTGTAAAGTTTTCCGAAAAAGTTCGTGTTGGGGATTGTTTTACTGTTGAAATTCCAGCGCCCCAGACAGACGTTGCAACAGATAACATATCGTCAGACTTTGATCTGGACATATTGTTCGAAGACGATGATATAATCGTTATAAACAAACCGCGTGGTGTGGTTATGTACCCGTCTGCGGGCAACAAGACCGGAACATTGGTTCAAAATATCTTGGCGCACACGCATTTATCTGCGCTGGGCGGGGCAACGCGCCCGGGTGTGGTTCATCGTCTGGATAAAGATACCAGTGGCGTGATGGTCTTTGCGAAATCAGACGCGGCATTTCGTGGCTTGGTAAAAATATTTTCCGCGCATGATTTGACACGTAAATACATTGCCTTTACATGGAACATCCCAAATTGGGAGGTTGCCGACATCACCGGCAATATCGCGCGTTCATCACGTAATCGCCAAAAGATGACAATGGTAAAATCGGGCGGAAAATCATCTCATACCGAAGTGGCGGTTGTAAACGCGTGGCCACGTGCGAACGTGTCGCAAATGCGTTGCACACTGTTTACCGGCCGAACACACCAGATACGCGTTCACCTGTCATCGCATGGTTTCCCGGTGTTATGTGACCCGTTGTACGGTCGTGGCGCGTCACGTCTGGGGACGGTGCGCGATGCGGATTTGTTGGATTTTCTGCGTTCTCATGACGGTCAAATGTTGCACGCCGAAGTGCTGGAATTTACTCATCCCATAACTGGCGCGGCGATGCGTTTTAAATCCCGCCTGCCTGATGATATGATGGAATTAAAATATATCCTGGAAAATATATAACATTTTCCCCATTTTTCCCTTTTCAAAGTGCTTTGTTTGTGTTAAAATAAAGTAACTAATAATGGAGTAAGGGGATGTCATTTCTCAAAAATACAGTAAGTTTATTGGCGGTTTTCTGCGTTGTTCCGGCGGCTTTTGGTGCCACGGCGCGCCCCAGTGTTTTAAACACTGCGACGGCGGTTTCGGCAACTGGTGCGGTTCGTCGTGTGGCGATGCCAACGATGACATCGTATATCACTGGCTCGGCGGGTGGTGTTACAAACAACAATAATGGCAACTCTGGTTCCAGCAACTTATTAGACAGCATTGAATGCATCGATGCATACACCGAATGTATCAAATCCGAAGATGTGTGCGGCGAAGATTTGTCAGAATGCACAACAAACGTATTGTTCCATGGCAAAATGCCCCAGTGTGTAAGCACCCTGGCCCAATGTGAACCGGATGGGGTTGATGCATTATTTGGCACAAAGAATGTAACCGATTTGTCGTTCTATGATTCAAATAATTCTGCGGAATATGATGCCGAAGATGGTGAGGTTATTCGTTACACATACCCAACAGACGGCAGTGTTCTGGGGCAAATGATTATATCTGCGGCGATTGAAAATCAGTATGATACACAAACATGCGTGAAACGTTATATGTCATGCTTGAATAAAGACAGTGTTTGTGGTGCAGACTTTGAATTATGTACCGACGAACGTGAATTTAAAAAGCAGGCATTGTTCTGTGATTCAACCCTGGCCCGTTGCCAGGCAGACGGTGTTCGCGAATTATTCGGGGTTTCAAAATGGTCGCCACATAAAATGGGTGCGGATGGCAAAATCGAAGGTTCTTCCCGTGTTGGTGTGGCAATCAAAGACGGTGCAGATTTGGCGGCGTTGAACGCGGTTTCTACCTGTTACAAGGTTGTTGAACAGTGTTTCTTGGGCGCATGTTCGGCCAATCCGTTGCGTTGTTTGGCGGGGTCGAATTTATCGACATTGACGGCGGCAAATGATATTGCGGCGGACGGTATCACAATCACATTGTCAAATGACAGTGCGCCATCAACCCCAACAGACGTAAATCGTTATCTGCGCACATCGTGCCAGGATACAATTGGTGCAAATAAATTCTGTCACATGACATTCTTGGGCAAAAATCCAAGTAAGAAAGACTTGGCGGATGTAGATGTCCAATCAGAAGTCTTTGACGATGCAATCAGCGAACGTAAAAAATACGTTGAATCAAAAATCCAAGATTTGATGACACAGTTCGATAAACGTGCCAAGGATAAATGTGTTGAAACAATTCGTTCATGCGCAATGCGTTCCTGTGGCGAAGGTGTCGGTTCTGTATGTTATTCATCTGTATATGGCGCGAATGGCGGAAATACAATTGCGGGTCCGGCCACACGTCCAGATATCAAAACGGCATGTGAATCTGTTGTAAATACCGATGTGAATTGCCAATATGCATATTCAACTGTTATAGATAATGGTGTGTATTCATACAATTACATCCAAAATTCTGTATTTGATACATTATTCCCAGAATATGCTGCCGACAAAACAAACAATGATCCAATCGGTGTAATCGGGTCGTTAAATTCGTCCCTGTCGACCAGTTATAATGCCGCTGCTCTGGCGCAAATGAAGAAGCAATGTCAATCTGTCGCGACCAGCTGTGTTAAATCAATGTGTGGCACGGATTACCAGAATTGCTATCGCAATCGAACAGATATCTTGTCTGATTTGACCAATACGGATAATGCAAAGTTTGATACGTCAATGAACAAGGTTGGTGGTGTTCTGGATTATACAATTGTATTGGGATTGTGCATGAACACGGTTAAAAACGCCGATGTATGTGATGAACACCTGAAAATCCAAAAGGCCAAATTAGATTTGGAAAAGACAACGGAAAATGTATGGGGAACACAATCGTCTGTCCGTGATGGCTGGATTGATGCTGGTGGTGCCAAGAAGTTTGAAGAAGGGATGGTTCATTCCAAAGACGAAAATGGTGCCGATTTATGCACAAATGCTGCAGGGGACCAAGGTGTTTGCTATGACGTTGATGCCAATGGTGATGTTTTTAATAAACCTGTGATGATATCTGCAGACCTGTATAAAACGAACCAGGCCACAACATCATTATTCCGTGAATTGTTGGTTGATTTAGAATACGAAGCCCAGGCGAAGTATAACGCCAAATTGACGAAACAACAGAATATGTGTCTGGCGGCAAATTCTGGTGGTGTTGTTGGCGCTGGCGATATGGGTTCAACATTCATGTGGGCAAAATTGAAAAGGGGCAAGGTTCCGGCCGATTATTCAATGAATGGTTTAACCAGTGACCAAATTGTCCCAAGTAATGAATTGTATGGTTCATTCTGCCGTGTGCGTGTGACACTGCAATCCACAGACCCAACCGTATCTGAATGGTTAAACAGTACCGAAGGTCAGAAATATGCAACGCGTTATTTTGCGGCGGGTGATGCATTTACATGCGGTTCATGGATACCTGTTGGCGATGAAGGAACATGCCATGACGATACCGCCGCGGGCATCAGAAGATGCAAAGGTGGCTCAGGATTACGTGGCCTGGCGCAAAAGGTTGGCGAAGCCACATATACATACGACAAACAGAAATCCGACACAATTCTGCAAACAATGTTGCCAGTGGTTGGATTGCTGGGTGGTGGTATTGGTGGTGCATATCTGGGCGCCGGCATCGAAGACGGTTCTGTATTCGGCGGTCTGACGGGTAAAAAGAGCACAAAATCAGACAGCAAGACAGCAAAGACTGCAAACGATAGATGTTCGAATGCCATCGATATGGCCAAAACAAAATTAGCGGAAGCAAATCCTAGCCTGGAAAGTGTAAGAAGTTTAGCCAAAACAGCGGCTGATGAATTAGAAGACATGGACAAGGTTGTGTACAAAAACCTGGAGTATTGGCCAGATGGTATGACAACTACTGTTACTGAAACTATTTCTAAAGGAGAAGGGGAGCAAACTAAATATTATTGTGGCGGGACAGAAGTCAATACGAAAGTACCAGCACGGTGCGTTGGTGATAAGTTATTGGCCGATGCAAGAACAGAAATCACACCCATTTTGAATAGACTAGAAGGTTATTGTGAATCTGCGGTCGAAGACGAAGATGCCAATGCTAAAAAGAAAAAGGGTGCCGCCGCCGCGGGGGCTGTGACAACCGGTGTGATCAGCAGTGTTCTGACATGGGGCGTCACACGCAGCATCATTGATGCACAACGCACCAAAGAACAACAGGCCGCAATTGATGAATTCATGGATTCATTGGGTTCAAAAATCAATTGTGTTGTCGGTGGGGATTCCATTGCGGTATATGGCGACACATTGGTCACCAGTATGGAATAATTAAAAAAAGTTTTGCATAAACCTCCTAAAATCCCCCACCCGGGGGGATTTTTTATCGCAGTAGCCGTCGCGGAATAATCTCCTTTGCTGGCGAAGGGGTGTCAGGCAGTGAAGGGGTAGTGGGAATTTAACAATACCGCGATAAATAAAAGTTTAGTCTTGCATAACATTTTACAAGAATCTGTGATTCTTGTCATTGCGCGCGCAGCGTGGCAATCCAGTTATATGCGCGTAAAACGCGCACAATATTATGATACAATTTACTGGATCGTCACGGTCGTTTCACATCCGCGCGATGACAATTTTTGTGAACAAAAATTGTAAACAATGCATGCGCCGAACTTCTATTTATCTGTATAATTTACTTTAAAATTTCAGACATGAATTTTTCGTGGTTTTCTAAATCAGCCGTCGGCACATCAAACTTGCGATATGGAAAGTCCCCACCAACCTTTGGGTGTGCCAACATGGCGGCATGCTGCTTTGCGATAATTTCACTGACATCTGGGGCCGGTGCAGTGTTTTCCAGTTCCAAATAAACCTTGGCCAGAATTTCCGAGTCAATCAATGCCCCGTGCGCATCTGCACGCGCCGTCAGTGATATCCCATACCATTTTGCCAACGCATCCAATGTATAACTTTTGGGCCCAAACACACGGTTACGCGCAATCACCAGTGAATCCAGCATCTGTTCACGTGGAATTGGTGGCATTTTCAGCATTTCTAATTCGTGATTTATAAACGGAAAGTCAAAGTCCATCCCATTGTGTGCGACAATCGGGCTGTCACCGATAAAGGCCATGAAACGTGGCGCAACCTCTGACATTTTTGGTTTGTCTTCCAGAAATGCGTTTGAAATCTTGTGAACCATATATGTATCTGGTGGAATAATTTTGCCTTCGGGATTGATATATTCATGAAAAGAATTATCGGTTATTTTACCGTCAACGATTTCCACTGCACCAATTTCAATGCATCGGTCGCCGCGCATATAGTCAAACCCAGTTGTTTCAATGTCAAAGCAAATAACGCGTTTCATATCTTTTTCAATCCCTTGATAATAATTGTCGGCCGTATTATAATAGAACCGTGAATTTAATGCCAGAAAATCTTAACAACGAACAAAAGAAAGCCGTTGAAACGACGTCTGGCCCATTGTTGGTGCTGTCAGGTGCAGGAACCGGTAAAACACGCGTGCTGACCACACGTATTGCATACATATTAAATTGTGGTCTGGCCCAACCGTGGCAGGTTTTGGCCCTGACCTTTACGAACAAGGCTGCAAACGAAATGAAAAATCGTCTGGCCGATTTGTCGGATGGTGCGTGGTATTCTGGTGACATTTGGTGTGGTACGTTTCATTCGATATGCCTGAGAATTTTGCGCAGTAATGCCGAACGTGCGGGATTACGCCGTGACTTTATAATCTTTGGCGAAGACGACCAGAAATCAGTTATCAAATCATTGTTGTCGTCATCAACCAAGACACCTGGCGATTATGTTGAAGAATTTTCTGCGATAAAAGACAAAGGCCTGATTGCGTTAAAAAATACCGATAAATTATTCAATGCATATAACGCGGAATTGACACGATTAAACGCGGTGGACTTTGGTGATATTATTTTAAAAGTCTTGGAATTATTTGATAAAAATCCAGACATATTGTCGCGCTATCAAAATCAGTTTAAATATATCTTGGTTGATGAATTCCAAGATACTAATAATGCCCAGATGGAATTTCTGTGCATGTTGACACGCGGTATTGATGTGCCAAATATTTGTTGCGTTGGTGATGATGATCAATCAATTTATTCATGGCGCGGTGCAGAAATAAAACACATATTAAATTTTGAAAAAACATTCCCAGACGCGCAAATAATCCGCCTGGAAACTAATTATCGCAGTACGGCAAATATTCTGGGCGTGGCAAATTCTTTAATCCGACATAATGCAGGGCGCCTTGGCAAAGATTTGCGCGCCACAGATACAGGACCGGGCGAACCTGTATATGTTTTAACATTGCCGGGCGATCGGGATGAGGCGCGCATTATCGCCGATGCAATATTGCGCGATGATACAAACGATTTTACAAAATATGCATTACTTATCCGTGCCGGCAGTCTATCGCGTATATTCGAAGAAGAATTTGCAGCACGTGGTATTCCATACAAACTAATCGGTGCGACAAAATTCTATGACCGTATGGAAATACGTGATGCGATTGCATATTTGCGCCTGTTGGTATATCCGTTTGATGATATATCTTTCCTGCGTGTGATTGCAAAGCCACGTCGTGGATTCGGGGACAAGGCAATTGAAAAATTGCGTGCATCTGGCACGAATTTAATGACGGGATTACGTAATGCTGCGCTGGCGCCTAAGTTGCGCGCGGCGGCGGATGAATTTTTATCTGCATTTGATTTTGATTGGGCGGCGATGCCACCACGTGATGCGGCGCAAAAATTGTTAAATGATTCTGGCTATATGAAAATGTGGGCAGATTCCAAAGATGTCGATGCCCCCGACAGAATTGCAAATATTCGCGAACTGTTGACGGCGGTAATTTCCAAATATGACACCATCCCAGAATTCTTGGAACAGGCCGCATTAATGATGACCGATGATAATGATTCCACCGACAATCCGCAAAATAATAACACGGTCAGTATTATGACTATACACGCGGCCAAGGGGCTGGAATTTGATACGGTGTTTTTGCCTGCCTGGGAAGAAGGTATTTTTCCAAATGACAAGGCAATAAACGAAGGCGCCATCGAAGAAGAACGTCGCCTGGCATACGTGGCAATAACGCGTGCACGCCGTCGTTGTATTATATCAAATGCCATGTCGCGTATGGTGTTTGGTTCGCGTCAGTATAATTGCCCCAGTCGTTTTATCACGGAAATGGATAATAAGTTTTTAGATTTCCAGGGTGGTGCCCCGCGAACATATTCGCCATACACACATATATCACGTTCGTATGACCCCGCGCCAAAACCGCGCCCAACAAAATCCGCCACAATGGTTGGCAAATTGGTCACGCACAATGAAATGGGGTCTGGTGTTGTCATCGAAGACAGTGGCACAATTTTAACAGTCGCATTTAAATCGCGTGGCATAAAAAAAGTCGCCCGTGATTTTGTGAAAACAATTGGATAAAAAAACGGCATGACGCCGTTTTTTTATTTGCGTGATTCTTTGATAATTTTATACCATTCTTTGACAGACTTTTTTGCATCGCCCCATAATCTGGTCACGTCTGATTTTAATGATGTGCCCATTGAAGAATCTATTGCGCCACCTATGTCTGTTGCAATTTGTGATGCATGACTGGCCAGATACCATGTCAACGCCATCACAAACATAGATGTCCATATATTTGGATTATCAAATTCTGGCACCAACCCAGGATTTGTTAAATCCATAACGCCCGATAATAATGCTGTGCAAATTGCAATAACAATTGACAATGTGACAAAGTGCAGGGCTGCATTGATAAAACGCATAATTTGTGCCTGTAAAGATTCTGTGGAAAATAACTTTACAAAACCATTATAAATATCACCAACAATTCCCTTGTATGATGTTTGGCCCACGCACTCTGCAATTGCAGTAAAAGGCAACATTATAATCCCCAAGAATAAATCTGCAATTACACCAAATGCAACAAATGCAAATTTCCATGCCAGATATATAAACCCACCAATCATTGCGCCACCACACAGGAATGAAAACATACTGCGTCCGATACCGTATGCCATCCATTTCCATCCAACCGCCACCGCCGTATAACAAAATCCGGATAATCGTGTTGGAATACACATAATGTTTGCTGCGGCTTCTGGGGGCAATAAATTAGATTCAGATATATGTTCTGTGGCATACATATGAATCGCTGTGCATGTGTCTGGGATTTGTGCGCCTGCAACACTGGCTACTGCATTTAAAATTAAATCAGATATCAGTGATGCAACGCTTAAAATTGGACTCATCACCATCATAAATGTTTCTGCCGGTCCGACATTTAACACCACCACCCACATTGCGGTTATTGCGCCTTTTTTCAGCATTGATTTTATTGTGTCTTTAGTGTCGGCTTTGCCGGTGATTATATTATATGCCTCTAACCCCATCCAGAATGCATACATCAATATGATAAATATGATTGTAAACCGAACCAATGACGAATCCAGTATATGCCCGATATGTGAAAACGCATTCATAAATGCCAGACCGATTTTCGCTTCTATTGGGACAAACCCCACATCAAAATTTTGTATTGTATTTCCGTGAAATTTTTCAAAATCCCCAGACAGTTGCCCTATAAACAATTCTCGGTTTGCTTCCGTGGTCCATACCCCATTATCACCGATATCTGGTAACGGTACATTTGTTTCGCCAAATGCCGGCACCGCCATAACCGTTGCGATTGCAACAAGTGCTAAATACCTACAAAGATGTTTAAATACCTTTATCATTTATTTGTCACCACATCTGCAATTGTATCTGTAATTTTTAATGGCGCACGCCCAGTTGTTTTTATCAAATCACCTGTCCATTTACCAAAATCAAACAATTCTGGACTGTCTTTGCCCAACATCTTGTCAATCTTTGGGCTGATTGCATAAAAGTACAAGAAGAACAAACATGCCATCATCAACAAGAAATCCCATCCATCATCCATAAAATTAAATGCGTTTGGATACTTTCTTTCAACTTCTGCCTTGCGTGCGGTAAAGCAATTTTTAAATTTATCTTTGTCCATTTCGCCATCTACCAAAGCAACCTGTTCACATGTTGTAAACACATTCATTACAGATAATGTTTGTGCGTCTGGATTTTCGGCATGCATACCCATCATTGGTGGTAATATTGCCGTATATCCATCATTTGGTCCTGGGAAAAACGCATCTGCGGTGTATGATACCGTCGCGTATATCACCAATGTTTTCAATGTAATGGCGATAATTCTTACTGCTGATGTAACCAGCATATTTATTGCATTCCCCAATAACCCATTTGCCTTGGCCCAGACGCCTTCGAACGCATATGATGCCAATAACAGTGGCAAAAATATAACCAAGAATACCAGTTTAAATACCACAGATAATATTTGAAAAAACAAATCAAAACCAATCAGCAAGAACATCAATACCAATGCCAATCCTGCGACCCACGTAAACGCACCGCCACCCATACCCATCCAAGAATAATTCATCAGTGAAAATCCGCCTGCGGCACCTGCCAGCATTACACTGTTTATATTTCCAACAACGCACATAAATGGTTGCAGTATTGGATTTAAAATATCATTTTCGTTTTCAGAATATTTATCATTTCTCAAATTGCATTGTGCAGAATCACTGATACCTGTGGCGGCCATTGATAATTCTGCCCCAAGATACATAACTGGTGTAATTGTTAGTTGTGATACTGTCTTTAAAGCGCCTGTGCCGCCCATCCCCAGCATTCCCATTACTGCACCAACAATCAGCACACGTGCACCCTGTTTCCAGATTTTGTCGACCAGCGCATTTATTTCCAATTTCTTTTCTGTGTCGTCTAACTTCATGGCTTCTTTTGCAGAATTTAACATATGCTGAACAATACTGATGACAATAAACAACCCAAATCCCAACACCATCAATATCCAAATATTGTTTACCATTAAATTCCAGAATTTGTCGGCTGCATTCCCGATGACTGTGAACAAATCAGAAATATATCTGCACATAAAACATCCGTTGACGTTTGAAATATTCCCGTCAGTTGCCCCCACGGCCGTTAAAAAGTTATCCAAACTGGTATACGTAATGGATGTACCGCCCAAAGATGACGACAAATACCATATCCCCAGCCCTAATGCGGCGATGATAAAGAATGCTTTGATGGCCATAACAATCAATTTTGCCTTTAACATTACTTACCTTCCTTGTCGTCGTCTTTTTTTAGCACTATTTTTGCGGTATTTGTAACCGCGCCCACCGCATTCTTGGTCAGCCCCATAATTGCATCTGCGACCTGTTCGCCATATTCTGTTTTTTCTGCGACACCAAATGCGTCCAGTATCATTTTTGTAATCGCTTTGGATTGGTCGTAAATATAATTTAAAACGTAAATTAAAATACTGCAACTCATCAACGTCATGGATTCCAAATTTTCTGTATTCAAATCTGCGTTGTATAATTCACCTGTTGTAATTGCATTCATCAAATCGTTTACAGATACATCCGATGCACTAAAGAACTTGGCGATTACAACCATAATAATCGTATACGTTATAACGATTGATCCCAAAGACACAATCGAATTTACCAAATTCTTTATTTGATTTATCCCGACCCCAGATCCCAATTTTTTTATCCATTCTGGTACATGTTCTGCGCCAGTGAACGCCATTGTCATCAATGATAGTGGGAAAAAGAATGCAAAGAACGCCATTGCAACAATTGCGTCTGCAAATCTGCAACAATATCGGAAAAATAATTTTATAAATCCCCATGACAGATAAAATCCAATAAAGAACAACATGATATGCTTTAACAAACTGCCAATTCCGGTCAAAGCCTTCCATGAAAAAGCGTTATCTACGACCGCAATCCCCAGTTTTATATATGATTGGAATTGTGTGATTGTCGTCTGCATCAACAATAATATTTTATTACGCAGTTCTGGCCTAAAAAAACTATCATCTGTCATTTCTTTTGGGGTATATGGAACTTTTTCTTCGACCTGAACTGTATCCAGTTGGATTATGTTTTGTGTATAAACCGTTGTAACAGATGCAATGGGTTCGAATATTAGTGTAGATACCATTCGTGGTAATGTGACACCCGCCCCCAGCAGTCCGACAACAACAATCGAATTTAAAAATACTTTTTGTATGGATTTCTTAAAGAATAGGTCGTCCATCCCTTTTTGCATATTTTTCATCCATGCATTTGACACATACAATGCAAATAATGCAATCAACAACATCAGACATAATTTTGCAAAATTATCATATATATACGCGGCTGCCAAAGACACAATCTGAAACAGACGGTCAAATATTGGACAACTCCAACATTGGATTGAATTGTCTATCAAAGATGATGTCCATTCGTTCATTTCTTTTTAAACCATCCCAATGCGCTATTAAATGCGCTGGTTGTTTGTTTGATACCTTTCCACATTGTTGTGGCGTCACCATTGACCTGTCTATACAGTTTATCCATACCGCCACCGATATAATTTTCCAGTTGCTTTTGTGTCATCTGATAGATTTTATACATCAAAAAGAATGTCAATATTGCCGACATCCATGTGACAGAATGTGTTCCAAATCCAATTGCATTTACAACTTCTGGTGTGGGCAGATTGCTGTATGCGCTGCCCCCGGCGGCAGAAACAAATACCGAAGAATTCCATCGGAACAGTGCTTTGATTACCGCCAAATTGATGCACAGTATAAACGCACATGCAATCATAGTGATAATCAATTGTTGTAACGCCTTGGTAATACCGCTGAATGCGGGCCAAACATCGAACCATTTATCACTGGACTTGGTCACGTATGTCAGCACATAGAACGGATATAAAATCAGTTGTACACCGAAATTAAATATTCCCTGTATAATCAGCATTGCCATAAACAGGTTACTGCCGATAAATGTGATTATTAGAATAATCCCGGTCAATACATTCATTAAATCTTCGCCACCATGTGGAATCAATGTCAACAGCCCGCGCAATCCACGTGTCAAGAAATCAAATCCGCGTTTTATAATCTGGTTGTTTGCGTGTGATAAATCAGATATTGGTTGCACTAAAAATTCGCATGATTCCGGATTCAACCACGCTTTTTCTGTAATGCTGGTTGGGCAATCTATTTTTTGTGCGTTGGTTCCTGTTTCGTTGATTGTCTGTGTTATTTCATGAGTATATACCGACCCCAGTTTTAAAAAAGGATTTACCAACCACTGCGTCAAGAACATCGGTGACAGTTGTAATAAAAATACAATTGCGATAAATGCGCGAAATCCAGGTTTTAGAACTTTTGTTGCGATGTCCATTGGACCGGCTTTGCCATCAGCGATTTCACCGCCCCCCGATATGTTAAAGAACGCCAGCACTTCTTTCGGGGCAAACATTTTTAACAGTCCGATTACAATAGTTATAACGAAAAATAATATAACCAATCCTTGAATAATTCCGTTGCCCACAAAAAATTCATATCCGCCCGTGGCAACCATCATCAGCGCATCCAATATCATCGGCACAAAAGGTGCCAAATTTAATGCGTCAACAATATCTGCATGTGCGGCCCCTGGTGCGCAGAAAACCGCGACAAAACATAAGGCTGATAATATTTTTTTTAGTATATTCATTCTCTCTTTTTATTTTTATCTTTTCAATTATATCACATTTAATGCAAAATATGGTATACTTAAAAACAATGAATTGGTTAAAAAAATTTTGGATAATGTTTTTGTCCTTTCTGCCGATTGGGGCAGGGGCGGTTGCGCCATTTGTGATAAAGGGGTTGATTGGTGCGACGGCGGTTGCTGGATTTTCCATATATCGCAATATGTCGCCTGTAAATATGGCAGACGCATTGGAATTTTTTTCATCGTGTTGGACGTGTCAGATGTTTTCAGACATTATGGCAACAATGTCGAATATATTGCCCCCTATATATGACGGTTTGGGTGGCGCGATAATTCCGTTTGCGATAATTCTGACGGCGGTATGGTTTGCGTGGCAGATTGTCAGTGATCATATGAATGCCAAAACGCCAGAAGCATGGTCTTTTACAACAAAATTTAGCACGCATTTAATAAAATTGACAGCGGTGTGTGCACTGCTGGCGGCGCCAATTCCGCGCATGGTGACCCAAATTGCGATTGAACCGATATTTAATGTTGGTTTATCACTAAATCGATTGGTGGCGCATGACGATAGTTTTGATTCGTGTGTTGTGTCGACTGCCTTGGTTGATCCAACATCAGACAGTGCAGATGCGGCCAATTCTGGGGTGTTTTCGCCAAAGTTACGTCATAATTTAACATGTGAATTGGCGGGTGTGCATCAAATGACAGGTCTGGGGATGACCGTTGGGTGGACAATGTTAAATATGTCATTCGATTCGGAATATATGCATAAAATTATGTGGGCTATCCCGATTTTTCCGAACGTGATACTGTTTGTTGCGGGCGCATTGATTGTGGGGTTATTTTTCTTGGCTTTGCTGCCGATACCATTGTATTTCTTAGAAATATTCATAAAGCTATCATTGGATATGGTGATGTTACCACTGATGTTGTTGGGTTGGTTGTTTGATGGATGGGCAATATCCCTCAAAGGGGCAGGTAAAACGATTCGTTCTATTATTGATGACGTGATAAATGGGACGCTGGGGTTGGCGGTGACGGGTGTATTTGTATCATTTGCGATAATGTTTTTGAATGCGATATTCGGTGATTGGAATGGTGCATCTGTTTTATCGACTGCATTGACCCAAAATGATTCGAAAATTTTGATAGACGCCTTGATGATGCGCAATGACAGTTTGGTTACTATAATTCTGATGGGATTGTTTATGGCTGCGTTTATGACAATGATTCCTGCCCTGGCGAAGTCTTTGTTTAGCATAACTATATCCACAGAATTCTATGATTCGGCAAAAAAGAACCTTGATACACTGTGGAAAGGCTTGAAAAACGTATACGCACAAATAAAAAAATAAAAATCAAGTGCTTTATTTAACATAGCCCCCTTTTTTGTGTGTTCCGAATCTGATATAATTCATAGCAATGACAAAGTTTCCGATTCTTTATTGGTCACGCAGAACCGCTGGGGACAGCGAATATCAGTTGGCGCGCAAGGTTATAAATAATGCCACGGGTGTTATGCCGGACGTGTTGACTGATGATATTGATATTGCGGCGATATTGGCGCAAAATCCAAATGCGACGATTTACTATCCTGTGTTTTGCGGTTCAACAGGTTGGTGGGGTGAATTATTGGGGTGTGATGCGGTTGTCGTTGATAAAATGATAATATCCCCCGAATGTCAATTGATGGTTATCGAATCGCAAAAAAATGCCAAACCGCGTGGCACGAATCAGTTATTGGCGGCTGAAATTTACCCGACCAGTGGTTTTTTCAAGAAAATGAATTCTGGGATTGCGACGGTTGCAGATATGTTGGCGACGGACGCCGGGACAATATTGGCATTATTCTCTGGCAAGAATCAGAATCAGTTTATAAATGTATTGGAATCGACGGGCAATTCATATCTGGGATGCATTGGTCGATATTAAAATGCTATTATTGCTTGATTTCTGTAAAAATACTTGTATAATTTGCGGGCTAAAATTTAAACAAAGGTAAACATCATGAAACAAGGAATTCATCCTGAATATCACGAAATCAACGTCACCAGAACAGATGGCAAGACGGTAAAAATGTATTCTTCTGTTAAAAAAGACTTGGTTTTGTCTACTGATAATTTGAACCATTCTGCCTGGACAGGTCAGCGTTCTAATGCCGGTGACAAGGGTCAACGCGCTGCTGATTTCAAGGCGAAATTTGCAGGATTCAAATTTTAATCTGAACTACGTCTGGATGGGGGCGACGATATGGAATTGCTGATTAAAGGTTCGACCGAATTAAACAAAATGTTTATGGCGTTGCAACGTACTGCGTCTGGTCTGCGCCGTGATTTTGGAGAGGTGGAAAACCTGCAACAATCGTTGCGTGGCGCACGTGATTTTGTGCAAAAGGCATCTGCCCGTATCGAAGAAAGTATTTTAAACGACCTGTTGTTGGTTCGTCCATCGGCGGGTTTGTTGACACCAAACGTATCGCGTGCGGGTGATGGACGTGACGAATTTGTTTTGTCATTGTCTGGTGCGTCTAATTTTGTTCGTGGCAATCCGCATTTTGCAATATCATTGGCATTGCGTTCAAATGACGAAACAAAGATTGCGTTGGTATATTCCCCAATTGACGAAAGATTGTACTATGCAGAATCCGAACGTGGTGCATATATATTCTCGGCGTATCATTCTGCCCGAATTAAGGTGTCTAATTTGTCAGACCCGGCGGATGTAACGGTTGGTTACAATACATCTGATAATCGTGAAACGATTGGTGATGTTCGTCGTACGGGATGTCCGGCATTGGATTTGGCATGGGTTGCGGCGGGTAAATTAGATGCATATGTATCAGACCCACTGGATTTTGCAGAAATTGCGGCGGGCGACCTGATTGTCCGCGAAGCAGGCGGCCGAATTGAAATGATGACTGACCTGGTTGCAACGAACGGTCATATTGAAATTTAAAATCCCCCATTTGGGGGATTTTTTTGAGTTCAAGTTTCTTAGATAAATAAAAGTTTATCGAAGTATTTTTTACAATTTTCTGACAAGAAAATTGTCATTCCTGCTCCGGGCCCCGCAAAAATTGTAAATTTTTGTGGGTGGGCATAGGCAGGAACAGGGTTTATAAAATTTACATACTCTCTGGAATACGTAATTGGTGCGCGTTGCGCACGGTTAAGAGACCCTATTACCGCCTGCGCGGTAATGACAAGAATTAAAAATTCTTGTAAAATGTTATGCAGATTTAAACTTTTATTTAAGTATTGATTCAACTTTTCAAAAATGATAAAATACATTTGTCGGTGGGATTTTTCACCGATGGGGTGTGGAAACCCGTTATCTAAGCGTCTATGCACGATTGCATAACGCGCCAATGGCGTGTTTTTTGTGCAGTGTATGGATGAAAATTTTTTTCTCCTGATCTTATGTGGTCAGGAGGGCTGCGAATATATTGAATAAGCACACAATTCTTAGATATTGTTTCCAACCTCCTGGCCACCTATCTTTTATGGTGGTTTTTGTTTAATTTGCGTATGCAGAACGAAAGGGAGGAAAGTAATATGCAAAAATTTTTAAAACTAACCGGCGTATCAGTTTTGGCAATCGTTGCCGCAACGGGCGCCAATGCCGCGGGATACACCTGTGAAGAATTGATTGAATACACAGCATGTAATGATGGGTGGTATTTAAACGATGGTGATTGTATAGAAAGCACAACATGTCCATCGGGCAGTTATTTACGTCCGTTTTGTTCAGTGAGCGATTGTGGTGTGAGTTATGATTCTGAGACCGAAGAATATACTTGTTGTGATGGTGATTATGTTGCAAACCTGGAATGCATACAATGCCCATCTGTTGGTCTGACTGACAAAGACGGCAAAGTGGTGTCGGTTAAATCACAGCCTGGCTCAATGGGTGTTGGTTCGTGCTATATTGACCCGAATGCATATTTCAAGGATAGCACGGGGACATATCATTATAAGTCCAATTGTTCTGTGCGTTTCTGGGAAACATCCCCAGACACAGAAGAAGAATGTACCAGTCTTGGTTTTGAATGGGTATATACAAGTGGTGAATCAGATTCTTATTATGTTTGTGCGTTGAACATGCGGATTAGTGAACAGTTGGGTTTAATAAAGACAGAAGAAGAATGTAACGCGGCAGCTGAAAAAATATATGGCTTGGTATGGAAAGATGAAGGAGATTATTATTATTCCAGATGCGAAACCATAAACTACGAAGAGAGTTACTTTATTTTTAGGGATGAATGGTATGTTTTTGGTGATCCTATTTCTCACTCCTAAAATAAAAAATCCCGCAATCGCGGGATTTTTTAAACTGCCTTTTGTAATACTGCGGTAAAGGTTGATTCTGCGACCTTTTTACCACCCACAAATGCAATTCCGTGGAATTTATACAATTTCATCTTGGTCATCAATAATTCAACATGCAATTCCAACTTATCGCCCGGGTGCACCATATGTGAAAACTTAATCTTTTCCATTGTGGTAAAATACCCCAATGTATCTTTGCGTTCCGCCTCTGACAGACGCGCAAACGCAACATAGCATGCGGTCTGGGCCAACGCTTCGATTTGCAATACGCCCGGCATAATCGGATTGCCAGGAAAATGGCCCGTGCACCAGAATTCGTCATCGCGGACATATTTTACACCAACCGCACTGGTGTCATTATATTCACGAATTTCGTCCACCAACCGCATGTCCCCGCGATGTGGTATAACTTTTTCGATTTCTTTTGCATCAATCATTCGATATTCCTTTCCTATTATTTTTGTTTAGACAACATCCAACTTTCAATTATAATTTTTGTCTGTGGTTTTAACAATTGATTATCAGTTTGCATTTTTTGCAAAATGCGTTTTGGTGGATAAATATAAATAATATTTTTATTTCTATTGTCTATCATTTTTGTGTGAATTGCTTATTTCTTGGCGTTTTTACGCAACCATGCATAGTGACGCATAAATTCGGTTCCCGGACCCGCCGGATATCCCATATGTGATTCGCCGTCTGGGATATTGCGGAAAACACCACTGTTCGCACCAACAGATGCGTCGTTTCCAATCTTAACACCGTTTGCGACACCAACATGCCCACCCAATAACGCGCGGTCACCAACAACCACACCACCCGCCAGGCCAACGCCACTGGCCAAGAAACATTCTTTACCAATAACAACCCCGTGTGCAATCTGGCACAGGTTATCAATTTTTGTTCCGTCGCCAATTGTTGTGTCTGTCATTGCGCCACGATCAATACATGTGTTTGCGCCGACCGATACGCGTTCGCCAATAACAACGCGCCCAACATGTGGGATAAATATATTTTTACCATTTTGGCGTGTGTATCCAAAACCGTCTTTGCCAATAACTGCATTTGCATTTATCACAGAATCTGCGCCAATTGTGGCGTTTTCAATATGCGCGCCACTGTGCACGATTGTATTGCGCCCCAAAACAACATTGCGTCCGATAAATGCGCCTGGATAAATCTTGACCCCGGGTTCAATCGCCGCGCCACGTTCAATTGTTGCAAATTGCCCGACATAATTTGTGCGTTTTTTGCGGAAAAATACACCACGGTCCAGGTGTGCGTTCTTGCTGATACCAAAGCGTGGTTTTTCGCGATAAATTTCACCCAAAATTTTAACGATATTTCCGCGTGGGCTGTCTGTAATCAACAGTGTGGCACCCTTTGGCGCATGTTTTGCCATTTCTGGCTGTACCAAAATCACGGTTGCGCGTGTTTTCTGTAAAACTTCAATTGGTAATATTTTGAACGCATTGCTGTTTTGTTCTGTGGAATAGAACGCCAATTGCCCCGCACGCGCATCGGCAATCGGCGCCACCCCGCGCACAGGTTCGCTTGCATTACCGCGTAATTCCAGACCAAATTTGGTCGCCAAAGCCCCGGCTGTGGTTTTGTTTGCCGCCGGTGAAAACAAAGATCTTAATATTTTCATCATAGTGAACCGATTATAGATAAAAAAAATTCTATATTCCACAATTTTATGACATGTATTTTTTTCTTGTAATTTTGCGATTCGTATATATAATAAAAGACGTTCTTAAATAAAATTTTAAGGGCGGGGTTGAAAAACCCCGCTCTTTCAGTAAGACATACAATAAATGCAAAGGAGTATATAAATGTCTTTCGTATCGATGCCTCGTCAAGACTTGTTGTTGGCTATTGATTCTTTGGCCACAGAAAAGATGATTGATCGTGAAATTGTTATTGAATCATTAGAGGCGGCAATCGCTAAAATTGCAAAGCACAAATATGGCGAAGAGTTTAATATCACTGCTGAAATTGATCGCAAAAATGGTGCAATTTATGTAAAACGTTTGTTTGATGTAATTGAATCGCCTGAATCTGTTGGTGAAGAATATGATGCAAACACAATGTTGACTGTGGCCCAGGCAAAAAAATACTCACAAAATCCATCTGTGGGCGATGTTGTCGAAGATTCTTTGCCAGAACCAGAATTTGGTCGTATGGCATTCCAAACGGCAAAGCAAATTATGACTGCGCGCGTTCGTGATGCAGAAAAAGGTCGTCAATATGAAGAATTCAAAGATAATATCGGTGATATCATCAGCGGTGTTGTTAAACGCATCGAATTTGGTAATGTTTTTGTTGATATCAATGGCAAGGCCGAAGGTTATATCAAAAGCACAGAATTGATTCCTGGTGAACGCTTGGCGGTTGGCGATCGTGTTCGTGCATTGATTATGGATGTTGCACGTTCTAATACAGGTCCCCAGATTTTCTTGACGCGCACACATCCAATGTTTATGGAAAAATTGTTTGTCCAAGAAGTGCCTGAAATTTACGAAGGTATCATTAAAATTAAATCTGTATCACGTGCGCCGGGGTCCCACGCAAAGATTGCGGTTGAAACCAGCGACCCATCAATTGATGCGGTTGGTATGACTGTTGGTATAAAGGGAACACGTATTCAACCTGTTATCAACGAATGCCACGGTGAAAAGATTGACGTTATATTGTATTCCGAAGACCCTGCTGTATTTATCGTAAATGCGATGCAGCCTGCCAAGGTCGCTAAAATCATCGTTGACGAAGATACACGCAGTGCGGCTGTTGTTGTAAATGAAGATCAACAGTCTTTGGCAATTGGTCGTCGTGGTCAGAATGTTCGTCTGGCGTCTCAATTGACGGGATGGAATATTGATGTTATGAACGAAACCGAAGAACAAGAACGTCGTGCCAAAGAATTCAAAGAAAAGACAGAACTGTTTATCGGTGGTCTGGACGTTGATGAAATGATTGCGCAATTATTGATTACCGAAGGTTTCCGCACAATCGAAGAAATCGCATTTGTTGATATTTCTGAATTGGAAGAAATCGAAGGCTTTAACCCAGAATTGGCGGCAGAATTACAGAAACGCGCCAAAGATTATCTGAACAAAATCGAACAAGATTATATTGATAATGGTCATGCGCTGGGTATGTCTGATGATTTGTTGAAATTTGACTTTATCAAGCGTCCAACAATCATGAAACTGGGCCAGGCCGGCATCAAATCATTGGAAGATTTGGCAGATTTGGCCACAGATGAATTGATTGAAATCTTGGGCGAAGATACAATGTCTAATCGTTTGGCAGGGCGTGTTATTATGAAGGCACGTGAAATCGCATACGATATTAAACAGGACGACGAATAAAATGTTATCAGTGCAAGGTTCATAATTTGAACTTTGCACTTTGAACTTTTAACATTATGAACGGAGTGAATTTATATGGCAACATTAACACTTGGAAAATCTGTAACAACTGACGCGGTCCGCAGCAAGAAAGGCGACGCGGTGTTCGTTGAACGCCGTCGTCGTGTTGTTGCACCAAACAGCAAGGAATTACGCGATGAACCTGTTGTGCCATCTGCACCCAAAAATGCTGCAGATGAAAAATTGCGTGCTGTTTTGGCGGCGGCCAAGGCGCGTGAAGAAGAACGCAAAGCACGCGAAGCCGAAGAGGCAGCTGCGGCTGCTGCGCGTGCCGCAGAAATTGAACGTGAAAACCGCGAATATGAACAGGTTAAATCACAATTGGCGGCCCGCGAAAACGCAGGTGCTAATGTGAACGATGTTGCCGAAGAACCTGTGGCGCAACGCAACACAAAACATTCTGCCACGCCAAAGGTGTTTGTGAACAATGCTGTCGCAGGACAGGGGCGTAAAAATCGCAATAATGACGATGAAGATACGCACCATAATAAATTCAACAATTCAAAAAAAGATTTTAAAAAGTCTGGTAAAATTCATTTGCATGATATTGTTATGGGCGATGGTGATGATGACGATGAAATTGGGATTCGTGGTGCAAATCGTCGCCGTTCCGAAGCGTCTTTAAAACGTTTTCGTGAAAAAGCACGTGCAATATTTTCTGCCCCACAAAAGGTTGAACATGTTGTCACATTGGGTGATACGATTACGGTCAAAGACCTGGCGGCGGCAATGGCAGAAAAGGTTGGTAATGTTATCAAGAAACTGATGGAAATGGGAATGATGGTGTCTGTGAATCAGTCTATTGATGCGGATACTGCTGAACTTATCGCGGGTGAATTTGGTGCGACCGTTAAACGTGTTGATGTCAAACCATATGCAGACCAACTTGAACGCGAACCGAATCCAGAAAATCTGACACCACGTGCGCCAGTTGTGACGGTTGTGGGACACGTTGATCACGGCAAGACATCATTGCTGGACGCGTTCCGTAATGCTAATGTTGCGGCCGGCGAAGCAGGGGGTATTACCCAACACGTATCATCGTATGAGGTTAAAACAAAATCTGGCGCAATGATTACGTTCTTGGATACACCGGGTCACGAAACATTTACAGCAATGCGCGCACGTGGTGCCCAGATGGCAGATATTGTTGTTTTGGTTGTTGCGGCAAACGATTCCATTATGCCACAAACAATCGAAGCAATAAATCACATCCGTGCGGCGAACGTTCCGTTTATAGTTGCAATCAACAAAATCGATTTACCCGAAGCAAATGCGTTGCGCGTAAAAACAGACCTGTTGCAACAAGAAGTTCAGGTTGAAGAAATGGGTGGTGATGTTCAATGTGTTGAAATTTCTGCAACCAAAAAAATCGGTTTGGATAAACTGGAAGAAGCGATTTTATTGCAGGCCGAAATGATGGAATTAAAAGCAGATGCACAAATGCCTGCGGTTGCATATGTGGTCGAAGCCAAACAAGAAAAAGGTTTGGGGGCGGTTGCAACTGTTTTAATGCGCCAAGGTACATTGAAAATTGGTGATGTGTTTGTGGTTGGTGAAACATTTGGTCGTGTTCGCGGATTGATAAATTCGTCTGGTGAACGCGTGAAATCTGTGCGCCCTGGTCAGCCTGCGGTTGTTTTGGGATTGAATACCGTGCCAGGGGCTGGGGATGAATTGCGTGTCATGGAAACCGAAGCGCAAACACGTGAAGTGGCGGCATATCGTGCCCAGAAAACTAAAGACAAGGCAAACGCTGTTAAACGTTCGTCTTTGGAAGAATTATTCGCCAAACGTGACGAAACGAAAAAATTGATTTTGCCAATAATCTTGCGTGCAGATGTTCAAGGTTCTGTCGAAGCAATTACAGATATGGTCAAAGAAATAAATACTGATAAGGTCGGTGTAGAAGTTCTGTCGTCTGGTGTTGGTCAAATTACCGAAGGTGATATACGTTTGGCAACGGCATCTGGGGCTGTAATTATTGCGTTTAACGTCCGTGCAGATTCTGTTGTGCGTGATATGGCACGCAGTAATGGTGTTGATATTCGCTATCACAGTGTTGTATATCGTATCACAGATGAAATCAAAGAAATACTGTCTGGCAAATTGGCGCCTGAAAAACATGAAACGTTTATTGGGTATGCCGATGTTATCGCGTTGTTTACTGTGGGCAAGGGTATACGTGTTGCCGGATGTCGCATGACCGAAGGTGTAATCAAGAAAGATGCGTTCGTACGTTTGTTGCGTAATAATGTCGTTATATATGACGGCAAAATCGGACAACTGCGTCGTGAAAAGAACGAAGTCAAAGAAGTGTCTGGTGGCGTTGAATTCGGTATGTCTTTTGACAAGTATAATGACTTGAAAGAAGGCGACCGCGTTGAATGTTACGAGGTTGAAGAAGTTCGTGCACAAATATAGCCCAAGGATAAATAAATGTTAAAAAAAACCACAGTCGTTTTGTTCGATTTTGATGGCACATTATCATGTCGCGATTCAAATGTTGCATTTGCAAAATATTGTTTCCGCCACAGTATTCGTCCATGGTTTTTTCTGCCGCTGATGGGTGTATGCGCGATATCGCGTTTGTTTGTGCCTGATGGTATTTGGTGGCGTGAAAACATTCGTCGTTTTTTGACACCGCAAATGGTTAAAAAATTTGCGCCTGGATTTATCAAACAGCATAAATTGGAACGATTTGGGTGGGCCAAAGAACGTGTGCAATCTGAACGTGATGCTGGTCACAAGGTTTTAATGGTTTCGGCCAGTCCTGATTACCTGTTGCGTCCATTGGTTCGCGATATGAAATTCGATGCGGTATTTTGTTCTGAAATGGACAAGCAGAAACCATGGAAATACGAATTTTTATGCTGGGGTAAAAACAAGGTTTTGATTATGGACGAATGGGCCAAAGAAAATAAAATTATTCCACATGTAATTCGTGCATATTCGGACAGCAAATCAGATTTACCAATGATGGAAATCGCCGAAGAACAGGTCTGGATTGATCCGAAAACAGGTATGCGAAAATAAACCCAGTGTTTTAATTATTTGTTCGTGTTAAAGTGTTTCTATGGCATTGATAGAAACACTTTTTGATTTATTGGTGGCATCTGCGGGTGCGATTGTCGGTGTGTTGTTTGGATTGTTCCTGGAACGTAAACGGCGTCGCCAAATGGCAAATCAATTGATTGTCAGTCGTCAAACATTGGATAAAGTAAAATTGGAAAACGAACGATTATTGGAAACAATACGCGAAAAAGAAAATCTGATTTTACAAATGGAAATGCAAATTCTGGGACGGCGTTCGCGCGCACGAAAAAAGAAATAATTGCAAATATATATTTTTTGTCTTAAAATTTGCGTATTATGAAATTAAAGAAATTTTTTCGATTTTTATTGAATTTTTTCTTTTGGGCGTTTGTTGTTGGAATCGCGTCTTTGGCGGTATTGATTTTAATATATGGAAATGATTTGCCTGATTATAAAAAATTGGCAACGTATGCGCCACCGGTTGCGACACGTCTGTATGCGTCTGATGGCTCATTGTTGATTGAATATGCCGAAGAACGTCGTGTGTTTATTGATTATGCAGATATGCCGTCTCAGTTGGTCAATGCGTTTATTGCGGCCGAAGATCAAAATTTCTGGACACATCCTGGCATTGATATCCAGGGTATTTCACGTGCGTTGGTAAACAATGCGATGCGTATGGTGGGGTATGATACGACTTTATCTGGTGCATCCACAATAACACAACAGGTGGCAAAAAATTTCTTTTTAACATCAGAACGCACGATATCGCGCAAAATTAAAGAAGCGATTTTGGCATTGCGTCTGGAACGCACATTTTCCAAAGAACATATTTTAACATTGTATATGAATCAGATATTCTTGGGTGCACGTGCATATGGTGTTGGTTCTGCGGCATTGATGTATTTTAATAAACCTGTATCTGAATTGACGTTGGCAGAATGTGCGTTTTTGGCATCTTTGCCCAAGGCACCAAATAATCGCACCCGTGCGGTTGAACGTCGTAATTATGTTCTGCGACGTATGGTCGAAGAAGGTTTTATTACACAATCTGATGCAGATGTGGCCGCGTCCGAAGAATTAAATATCAACAGTGGTTTTACCGCCCAGATGGCCGAAGAATTCCAATACTTTGCCGAAGATGTTCGCCGTCAATTGTTGGGGACATTGGGACGTGAAACACTGTATAATCAGGGTTTGTATATAAAAACAACAATTGTTCCTGAATTGCAAATTGCGGCCTCTAATGCGCTGAACAAAGAATTGGATGCGTATAACACCGGTCGTAATGAAGATGATAAATTACAAGGTGCGATAATTGCCATGAATCCACATACGGGTCGTATTGTGGCAATGGCGGGCGGTCGTTCTTTTAACGACAGTTCGTTTAACCGCGCCACCCAGGCATATCGTCAAATTGGTTCAACAATAAAACCGTTTGTATACTTGGCGGCGTTGGAACGTGGATATACGCCACAAACAATGATTTTGGATGCACCAATTGTTGGCTGGCGCGAAGATGACACGTTGTGGAAGCCTGAAAATTATGACAAGAAATTCTTGGGCGATGTGCCGTTGCGTTTGTCGTTGGAAACATCACGTAATGTTCCGACGGTTCGTCTGGTGGAACAGATTGGTACCCAAAACGCGATTGAGGTGGCCCAGCGTTTCGGTGTATATCCCGCCGATATGAAGAATATGAATTTATCAATGGCATTGGGTTCTGGTGAAACAACATTGGAAAAATTAGTTTTGGGGTATTCGGCATTTATCAATGGCGGTCGTGCGATAAAATCCAAATTGGTTGACTATATCGAAGACAGATATGGACGTGTTATTGATGGCGCGTCACTGGATTTGGTTGAATGGACTGACGATTTAACGCCACCTGAAATGGTTGTTGAATCTGAACCATTATCTGATGCGCACAGTTTGTATCAAATGGTGTCTATTTTACAGGGTGCAGTTGAACGTGGCACCGGGAAACAAGCGCGTGTATCTGGACATACAATTGCGGGCAAGACAGGTACCACAAATGATGTCAAAGATGTTTGGTTTATCGGTTTTTCCAAAGATTTAATTGCGGGTGTATACCTGGGGTTTGACACACCAAAGCCTTTGGGGCGTGGTGCGGGTTCGCATATGGCTGCGCGCGTTTTTGCAGATTTTATGCGTGTTGCGTTGGCTGATGCCAAGAATCAGCCTTTTTCGGTTCCAGATGGCCTGACATTTATGCGTGTCAATCGGCGCAGTGGGGCATCTGCCACCGCGGACCCGGATGGGACAATTATCTTAGAGGCATTCAAGCCTGGTCAATCACCAAATCCTGCACCAAAACAAAAAACGGCTGTCAAAGGACCTGTGGTTGGCGGTGTGTTTTAATTCGTATAATACCATTTGTTTATTCAAAGTTTTGTGATAGAATGTTTGCATAAGGAAAGGATTTTATTATGCTGACGGATTATTTTTTTAATTATGGATTGTCATTTTTTGCCAGTGGTTGGACTCAGTTTGCTGGTGGTTTCTTTGTTGCATTTTTAACACTTTTGTTGCTGGGCAAACCGTTTATCGGTGCGATGCATGTGTTACAGAAAAAAGGACAACCAATCAGTGAAAATGTTCCAAATGCCCATCGTAAAAAGGCGGGGACCCCAACAATGGGGGGGCTGTTGATTATTTTTGCAATTGTTTTGGGCAGTATTTTATTTATGCCATTGTCAAATCCAACAGGTTGGATTGCGTTGGCGGCACTGATAATGTTCGGCGCATTGGGTTTTGTTGATGATTATAAAAAGGTTGTATCTCAATCCAAAAAGGCAGCAAACGGTCTGTCGCCATTTACGCGTTTGTTTGTCGAAGGTATATTTGTCGTTATCTTGGCGTATTTGATAAATCAAACAATGCCACCATATATTCCGGAATATTCGTTGGCAATTGGCGCAGGTATAATTTTGCCGTTGGGGTTATTATATTATATTTTTGCATATTTTGTAATTTGTGGCAGTGCCAATGCCACCAACATCACAGATGGTTTGGATGGTATGTTGGCAAAGTTATATATGCCTGTATTGGTTGTTTTGGTTGTGGCGCTATATGGTGCAACGCGTATTGGATTTATGGATACGGTAATGTTCTTGCCGATGGCCAGTGGTCTGTATGCAGTTCTGGGGGCGGCATTTGGCGCAGTGTTGGGTTTTCTGTGGTATAATGCTAAGCCTGCATCGATATTTATGGGGGACGTTGGTTCATTGGCGTTGGGCGGATTTATGGGAACGGTTGCAATGTTGTTAAAGTCTGAAATTATTATGGGGATTGCTGCCGGTATGATGGTTTTGATTTTACTGTCATCATTTATCCAGACAATGTATTTCAAGATCACGCGCAAATTGACTGGTACCGGTCGCCGTGTGTTCTTGCGCGCACCATTGCATCATCATTTTGAAGAATTAGGGTGGGCCGAAACAAAAATCGTAGAGCGCTTTTTCGTATTGTCTATTCTGTTTTCTGGATTGGCACTGGTATTATTAAAATTTGCATAAATATAGTTGTATCGCAATGAAGTTTGTAGACCGCACAGAAGAAAGTACTTTGACCAGTTGGTATTTTGAAACAGATCGTCGTCTGTTGTGGTGTGTGCTGACAATGATTTTGTTGTCGGTCGTGTTTGTTATATCGGCCGGTTCAATCAAGGCCGAACATATGGGCGAAGCATGGTATTATTTTCTGGTCAAGGCGATACCATTTTACACACTGGGTATAATAACATTATTGATAACCAGTTTTTTAAATAAAAAGCAGGTGTTATGGTTGGCGGGTGCAAATTTGGCGTTTGGGTTGGGGTTATTGCCACTAACGGTTGTTGCGCCACATGTTATAAATAACTCTGCGCGATTTGTGTCGCTGGGCGGATTTAATATTATGCCGTCGGACATTATGAAGCCTGGCTTTATTATTATGACCGCGTATTTTTTATCGCGTATGAAAGATCGATATGGCGCGAATATATTCTTTAACAAAGACGCGTGGCGATTTGACACGTGGCTAAGTTGGGTGTATTACCTGGCATTATTTTTATTGGTCTTGTTCGTGATATTTAATCATCCAGACTTTGGAACATCTATTTTATATTTGGCGGTATTTTCTGCGATGATATTTATTGCAGGACTACCACTGGTTTTAATCCCAGTATTGGGCGGATTGGGACTGTTTATGTTGGTTGTTGCGTTCTTTACGCTGGGGCACGTCCATCGTCGTATAATTGCGTTCTTTACAGGTTCTGGTGACACGTACCAGGTTGATAATTCTGTTGATTCAATTCGTCATGGTGGGCTGTTGGGGTCTGGTGATGACGCGTTTGTAAAACAATACCTGCCTGACGTTCATACAGACTTTATCTTTGCGGCCATCGCCGAAGATTTAGGTGCGATAATGGCGTGTGGTTTATTGGTATTACTGTTTTATGTTTTTCGTCGTTTAATAAAGAATGCAACCAATGCGCGTGATTTGTTTGTATTATATGCCACAGGTGGCACGGCGGCATTATTCGGCACCCAGATATGTTTTAACATGTTGACAACATTAAATCTGTTTGCGCCCAAAGGTATGACATTGCCATTTATATCATACGGTGGCAGTTCGCTGTTGGCATATTGTCTGCTGTTTGGGATGATATTGGCTCTAATTCGTGAAGATAAATGGAAATCAAAGGAATGATGCTATGAAAATATGGATTGCAACGGGTGGTACAGGCGGACATGTATTTCCGGCCCTTAGTGTCGCTGAGTGCTTGGTTGCGCGTGGGCATCGTGTGACAATTTCGTGTGATGGTCGTGTGCATGAAATGGTGCGTCATGATATGCCACGTGGGGCGCATATATCGCATGTATGGGCGTCAGGTGTTGGTGCAAAAAGTCGTTTAAAACAAATGTGGGCATTGTTTAAAATTGGCGTTTCTGCAGTTACTTTAACCTTGCGTTTTATGGTGTTCCGTCCAGATCGTGTTGTGGCATTTGGCGGATATGCATCTGTTGCGCCAGTGTTTGCAGCGCATGTTTGGCGTGTTCCAACATTTCTGCATGAACAGAACGCGGCAATTGGTCGTGCGAATAAGTTTACAATGCGTTGGGTAAAAACATTGATGACCAGTTTTCCGTCTGTATCTGGCATTCCGCAAAATGGTGTTCGTGTTGTTTATACAGGATTACCGGTGCGTCATGATTTTTTAAGTGCGACCGGTGCGCCGCTGCCAAACGCATCACGTCTGTTGGTGACGGGTGGTTCTTTGGGGGCGCAAATACTGGACGATATTGTTCCGGGTGCTGTCGCTGCAATGAAAAATAAAAAGATTTTTGTGACGCATCAAACGCGTCCAGAAAATGTTGCGCGATTGCAAAAATTCTATGCGGACAATAAAATCCGTGCAAATGTATTGTCGTTTATTCATGATATGGCGGGCGCGATTGTTGGTGCTGATTTGGTAATTGGGCGCAGTGGCGCCAGCACAGTTGTTGAATTGCAAACAATTGGTCGTCCGGCAATATTGGTTCCGTTGGGAATCAATCCTGACCAGGCGGCAAACGCGGCATCTTTTGCAAAGTCTGGGGGTGGTTTTGCGATAGAGCAATCTAAATTTACATTGCGTTGGTTGACATCAACGTTGTGTGATTTGTTTGATAATCCATCGCGTTTGAACAAGATGGCGCAAAAAGCATTGGTGCCAAATAATGCGGTTGATTTAATTTGTGACGAAGTAACAAAATAAAAAAAAATTCCGGTGTTGCCGGAATTTTTTATTTTCTGCTTGCGTGCGATTCGTCATTTGTTCTATGATGCAAATGGAAGGAAAGGAAAATGCGTCATATTACAATCAGTATATTGTCTGCACTGGTTACTGTGCCTGCGTTTGCAGCGGCGGGGTTGCCAGTGGTAAACATTGCGTCTGGCGGTGTTTCTGCGCGCAGTGCGTTTGGCGAATCGGTTCCTGTGGAACGCGGTGTTTCTGTTGCGCCTGTGGTGCAAAATATTGCAACGCGTCCTGTTGTTGCGCGTGTTTCGACAATAAAACCTGTGGCGCCATCTGTTGATACTGGTGATACAATTATTTCGTCAAACGATGTCTTGATGCCTCGTCGCCCCAGTGCTGATTTGTGGGCCAAGAATGATGTGGCGTTACGTATGCCAACACCTGATGAATTTTCCGTTATTCGGACTGATACAGTTTTACCAGAGGAGAGACTGGACCAACAATCATCACAACAATTTGCAATCAGTTCGCCGTCACCTGATGTTGTATCACGTGAATCGGTCGCGATGTCTGAAATTGATAATCAGATTGTGCGCTTGGCGCAATTGCAGCAACGTGCCGATGACAGTGTCCGTAATGTTTCGCCGCGTGTAATTGCGGCACCGATTGCGGAAATGAAAACCGTCGCACCAACCGCAATCGCATCAAATGAATCTGCAAATGTATCGTCACCTGTATCGTTACGTCGTATGGTTGTTCCGATGGAAACGCCAGATGTTGTGGTGCGCAGTGTTGAAAAAAATATTTCGCCACGTATTGCATCTGTCCGTGACGATATGACAAAAATGACCCCGGCCCAGTTGCGCCAGGCGTTCAGAAAAACTTTTTTGTCAGAAAACAAGCATTTGTCCACATATTCTGTTGACGATCGATTTGATGTGGCCAGTGATATGTCGTCGTCTATCGAAGGCTTTACTGCGCGTCGTAATTTGTCTGAAACCGGTGGCATTCGCGCATTAGAAATCAAAATAAATTTCCGCAACGATGATTCTTCATTGTCGCGTGATAATTATAATCTGTTATCAGAATACGCGGGTATTGTCATAAATGATCCAAAGCGTGCGATTCAGATTGCAATACCACAAGGTATGACTGTGGGAACGGATACGCGTAAATTGGCAGCGCGTCGTTTGGCAATTGTTGAACAAGTCTTGACAGATAACGGTGTATCAAAACAGCGTATTGTTCCTGTATTGTCATCGCGTAATGAACAGGGTTTTGTTCTGCGTATTATATCCAGTGATGAATACGAAACATTGACCCAGCAAAAACACGATATTTTCGGTGACACGGTTGGGAAAAAGACTTATAAAAGTATGTCGTGGTAGAATTAGTTCGTGTATTTATTGAATTTTTGTTTCCGCCGGCGTGTCCACTGTGTGATACGCCGGTATCAATTCATGGTGAATTATGCGGCGATTGTTGGTCTGCGATGAGTTGGATATCTGGTGCGCATTGTGCGTGTTGTGGTTATCCATTTCCATTGGAATTAGATTTGCCGGATGGTGCCATGTGTCCGGTATGCGCATCTGGGAAAAATGAGTTGGATTGGATTCGTTCTGCGTGCGTATATGATGACGTTTCACGTTCGGCAATGTTGCCGTTTAAACATGGTGGTCGTGTCGGTTATGCGCGATTTATGTCGCGTGCAATGATTTGGGCATTGCGCGATGTAAATGTTGATGCAGATATTGTTATGCCGGTGCCATTGGCGCGTGGTCGATTGTTTAAACGCGGTTATAACCAGGCAACATTATTGGCGCGCCCAATTGCGCGTGCGTTGGGTGTAAAAATGGATGTTGATTCTGTGCGTCGTAAATATCGCCCAGATATGGGGCATAAAAACGCACGTCAACGTGCAGAAAATATCCATGGTGTGTTTACTGTGGTAAATCCAGATGTGATACGTGGTCGGAAAATTTTGTTGGTTGATGATGTTATGACAACAGGTGCAACATTTGCAGAATTGCGTCGCGTTTTAATGCGTGCAGGTGCGACAGCGGTATACGGCGTGACATTTTGTCGCGTTGCACACGCGGTTTAGTTATATGTGTATTCTGATGTAAGTCTTACGATTCTGTTTTTTAACAATTGCATTTCTTGTTGTATAACGCGTTTGGAACACGCATCAAAGATATTGATAATTTCCTGTTCGCGTGGCGTAAATATTCTGCGGTTTGCAGATACCGTCATATGTGCAATATCTTCTTCATATGCGGTGTCTTCTTCATATATCATAATCGTATATAATACATCGGTGGATCCGTTTGGGGTTTCAAAGAAATCGCGCGCCATTTCTATATATTTGTCGCCCACGATGCATATTTTGTATATAATTGCACCTTGTTCATGCAGTGTACTGATAACACTGCTGTCGATCAGCGAATGAATCATCGGTATTGCATCTTCGGATAATGGTAAAAAATCTTTGTCTATTGTCGCCATGTTGGTTTTAATGATAGATACAAAAAAAACAGTTGTCAAGTTTTTGTTTTGTGACCAATATACATCGTGTTTTTGTCTGATTTTCTTGAATTCTGAATTTAATCTGATACGATAAATGTCAGGTTATTTTTTACAAAACAGGACAACAGATATGAATATAGAATTGGGTAAAAATATTGCACCGCGTGAAATAGAAACCAGAATCCAAGAATTTTGGGATAAAAATGATTTCTGGGCAAATGATGTCCATTCGGATAAGACACCATTTTGCATTATGATGCCACCGCCAAATGTTACGGGTAATTTGCATATGGGGCATGCGTTGGATAATGTTTTAACAGATATTATGTGCCGTTACAAACGTATGTCTGGCTTTGACGTTTTATGGCAGCCTGGAACCGACCACGCATCAATTGCCACCCAATTGTTGGTTGAACGCGACTTGTCAAAGCGTGGTATAAATCCGCATGCATTATCATTACAGGAAAAACTGGATTATGCCTGGGCGTGGAAGGCGGACAAAGGTGGCCAGATTTTAAATCAGTTACACATTTTGGGTGTAACACCGGTATGGAAACGCGAAAGATTTACGATGGACGATGGCTTGTCCAATGCGGTGACAAAACTGTTTGTAAAAATGTATAACGAAGGTTTGATTTATCGTGAAAAGCGTCTTGTAAACTGGTGCCCAAAACAGCAAACATCTGTTTCTGACCTGGAAGTTGAAACCCGTGATGAGCACGGCAAGTTTTATTACTTTAATTACCAATTGGTTGATGGCGGTGTGGTTGAAATTGCGACAACCCGTCCGGAAACACTGTTTGGCGACCAGGCGATTGCGGTTCATCCAGAAAACGAGAAGTTAAATCATCTTATTGGGCGCAAGGCGATTATTCCATTGACTGATATTGAAATTCCAATTATCGGTGATGAACACGCGGACCCAGACAAGGGGACAGGTGCGGTTAAAATTACACCGGCGCATGACTTTGACGACTGGGAAGTTGGCGTTCGTCATAATTTGACACCGGTTTGTATTTTGACCCCAGATGCGAAATTAAATGACAACCCGGTGGTTCCAGAAAAATACCGTGGCATGGACCGATATGCAGCACGTGCCGCAATTGTGGCTGATATTGATGCGGCGGGCCTGTTGGTAAAAATCGAAGACAAGGTTATCCCAACACCGTATTCTGAACGTGCCCAGGTTCCTGTAGAGCCATATTTAACAGACCAGTGGTTTGTTGATGCGGAAAAGTTGGCAATACCTGCGATAAAGGCAGTCGAAGATGGTAAAATCAAATTCTTGCCAGAACACAGATATAACCTGTTTATGGCGTGGATGAAAAACATTCGTCCATGGACTATTTCGCGTCAGTTATGGTGGGGACATCATATCCCGGCGTGGTATGATGCGGATGGTAATGTTTATGTTGCCGAAACCGAAGAAGCGGCGATTGCGCAATCTGGTGGCAAAACATTGACCCGTGACCCAGATGTATTGGATACGTGGTTTTCGTCTGGTCTGTGGCCATTTTCAACATTGGGTTGGCCTGAACAGACATTGGAATTAGCAAAATATTATCCCACAGACTTACTATACACCGGCGCAGATATTATCTTTTTCTGGGTTGCGCGTATGATAATGATGGGATTGTATGTGATGGGCGACGTTCCGTTCCGGACGGTAAATTTCCACGGTCTGGTTCGTGATTCAAAGGGGCAAAAGATGTCCAAGACCAAGGGAAATGGCACAGACCCATTGACTGCGGTTGATAAATTTAGTTCGGACGCCTTGCGTTACTGGATTGCGACCGCGCCAATTGGTACCGATATTCGTTATTCTGATGACGAAGTTAAACGTGGTTCAAAACTGCTGACTAAATTATGGAATGCGTCGAAATATGTGTTGATGAATTTATCAGATTTTGAACCAGAAACTGCGAAACAAATTCCTGTATCAGAACGCTTTATCGAAGACAGATGGGTATTATCTGAATTGAACAAAGCGATTGCAGAAACCAGAAAGCATTTGGATAAATACGATAACTATAATTCACGTGCTGCAATTGATACGTTCTTTTGGGATATATTCTGCGACCAGTATCTGGAATTTATCAAAGACCGTTTTTGGGCGCCTGAAAAATACAGTGCGGAATCTAAATTATCTGCCCAGTGGACATTATATACGGTATTGCGTGCGATAATTGGTCTGTATGCGCCGTTTATCCCATTCCTGACCGAAGAATTATGGCAGAAAATTTATAAACCATTCGAAGGTGGCGAAACATTGCATCTGACGTTATATCCGTCTGTTCAATCAGAATATGATACAGATGTTTCAACGATGGATGTTGCGCTGGAAATTTTGAAAAATATCCGTGGCCTGCGCACAGAACGTAAGGTTGGCAACGGTGCAAAACTGGAAACGTTGACGATTCCATCGGATACGCCGGATGTTTTGCATGGCTTGATAAAATCTGCGGCACGTGCAAATGAAATCCTTTTGGGTGACGCATTGGATTTTGTTGTCGCCCAGAATGTTCAAGGATAAAATCATGGCTGATAAACTGATTGAAAAACGTGTCCTGCAGGCATATCAGTGTGACCGATTTGGTAACGTTCGTCCACTGATTTTGATGAATGAATTGCAATCTATTGCCGACCGTCATGCAGAAATTTTGGGGTGTGGTCGCACATATTGCCTGGCCAATAATGTTGGTTGGGTTGTGATGTATTACCTGGTCGATATTGTTGAATTACCACGCGAAGGCGAAGAACTGACATTTGCCACGTGGCCATCGTGCCAAGATGCCCTGCGTGCGACACGTGACTTTGAAATTCATGGGTCTGACGGTCGTTTAATGGTTCGTGCCACGTCCCAGTGGATATTGATTGATATGTCGCGTCGTCGGCCTGTGCCATTGGCAAACCATCTGTCGCCAGACGTTGTTGTGCCACACCGTGCATATGGTTGTGCATTTGAAAAGTTTCCGGACTTTGAAACGACCAAGACACATGTTATGAAATGTCGCTTTGATGACATTGATGTGAATCAGCATATAAATAATGCGGTTTATGCGGTCTGGGCGACCGAAAGTGTCGGATATAAATATCGCACAGAACACAAATTGAAAAAGATAGATATTTGTTTTAAAAAGGAAGTGAGTCTGGACATCCCAGAAATTTGCATTGATGTTGCGATTGATGGTCTGGTGTCACGTCACAAGATTCGCAGTGGCGACACCGAACACGCGGTTGTCATTTGTCATTGGGAACAAATATAAAATCCCCGCCACCCGGCGGTTTTTTCAGCGACAAATAATAATGATACTATGGACTGGATTGCCACGTTCGTTTCACTCCCTCGCGATGACAAGAATCACAGATTCTTGTAAAAATAGTTGTATAACTAAACTTTTATTTATCGCGGTATTCTATTTACCTGTTGACCTAAAATTTTAATATTGATAAAATCCTTTTGTCGGTGAGATTTTTCACCGATGGGGTGTAACGACCCGTGCGATAGCGTCTGTGCGATATTTGCGCCCAGATGAAATTACTCCTGATCTATTCGTGGTCAGGAGGGCTTGTGAATAATGCGTCCGCGCAAAATCAACAGCACAATTCTATCGATTGTCGTTAACCTCCTGACCACCTGACTTATAAAACGGTGGTTTTTATTTGATAAAACGCAAAGGAAAGGGAGAGTTTTATATGAAAAAGTTTTTTGGTTACACTGTATCAATAATGGCAATTTTTGTGGCAAATAATGCATCCGCGGCAGACGGATATACATGTGAAACCAGTCGTGTGTTTACATCGTGTGGTGCAGGTTGGTATTTACAGGAATCTGTTGCGGGCTCTGGCGAAGGTACGTGTTATGAATGTCCAACCAACTTTAAGAGTGGGGCTGCTGGGATTGTTGGCAAAGATAACTGTGTGGGAAATATTGCCGCGGGATATTATTATGACAAGGAAAATGAGACGCGAAAAACATGTCCACAAGGTGCGTCGTATTTTTGCCCAGGGGTATCGAATATTACATATGGTAATGCCAGTCGTTCGACAACAACAACCCCGTGTTATGACCCGTCTAATCCAAATGCGATGACGGCAGGATTAAAGAATGTAATTGGTTATAGTAATATAACGCGCCTAGAATTGGGTTCATATGGTATTCCAGAAGGTGTTCAGGTAATTACATGGAAACCTGTTGTGGTAAATAGTGGCGGGGCCAGTTCGTATGAACATTGTGCCTTTGATTGGACTCAATCAACAAATAATTATAAAATACAGATAATCCCACAAAACAGCCTTACAGGGTCTGGGGTGGCCACTTTAAACATAACATCATGCAGCAGTGGACAATTATCGTCGGTTCGAAATGTTAAATTTAATGAGATTGATATTACAACTGGTGGCAGTCCCTTGTTCTCAACAGGATGTGCCGGCTGTGGCGAAGGTAAGTATTTAAAGTCTGGTGCAACGGAGTGCAGTGCTTGTAACATTCATGATGCGTTGGGCTTGGATACCAGTGTGACAGCAATATGGCAATCTGGTCTGGCTGAAAGCACTGTGGGCTCTTGGGTTTGTCCGTATCGCTTTGAAACGCTTCCTGTTGAAAATGGTGTTGCCACGGGTATATCGTGCTCGATGACCGATGTCGCCAATGGTACATACAGTTGTCGCTTGTCCCTGGATATAGGACAACTAGGGTGCGATGCGGGTTATATATTGCAAAATGCGGACATGACATCCGAAACATTGATTAACTGTGGTGGCCAGGATAATTCGTATGGACAGTCTGTAAATGCTGATACTGATCTTGCAATTGGGCTAGAAATTTTGACACCGTCAAACTTAAAATGCGTGCCGACACGTATGGGGTGCTATCAGCCAAACGGTCAGGATGAATTTGCAGAAATTACAAACGCTGCGGACTTGATTACAGCATTGACTGGCAAGCCTTGTGGCGATGGTAATTATTGTGACAAATCTGCATCTGCGGAACAGACTGCGTGTCCTGCGGTTAAATTGTTCATGCGCGAAGATGGCAGTGCGGTCAACATGATGTCGGCCGATTATGCAGACGATGCGGCAGACTGTTATGTTCCAGCCAACCCAGATATCTTGTACAAGGACGGAAATGGAAACCTGTTCTATCTGGAAAGCAAGTGTGGCTACTAAAAAATCCCCCTTTTGGGGGATTTTTTTGAGATACGAGATATGAGACATGTGACAGGAATATTTATCAATGTGTCCTTATTTTATTTATTGACGTAAATTCTTAAAACTGATAAAATTCTTTTGTCGATGGGATTTTTCATCGATGGGGTGTCAAGACCCGTTTCATTGGCGTTCATGCACGATTGCATAACACGCCATGTGGCGTATTTTTTATGCGATATGTGTATGGGTGATAAATTACTCCTGACCCGTGGTCAGGAGGGCTGTGAATATATTGAATAAGCACACAATTCCAATGATTGTCTTGAACCTCCTGGCCACCTTTTGTGAAAAACGGTGGTTTTTTGTTTATTTTGGCAAACAAAACAAAGGAAAAGGAGAGTTTGTTATGAAAAAAATTTTATTGAGCGGTGCGTCAATCCTGGCAATTATCGCCACCACAAACGCAAATGCCGCCGGATATACCTGTGAAGAATTGATTGAATATACATCGTGTAATACGGGATATTATCTAAATGATGGTGATTGTATCCCGGGCAATACATGCCCTGCCGGGAATTATTTACAAGGTGTATGTCCAGATGGGTATGAGTATTCTGACACTTGGAGCGTTGAGAATGGTGCAATTGTTTGGGTTAACAATATTACACAAGCAGAGTGTGAAAATGAAGGAGACTACTGCACTTGGTACGGCGCAGGGTGCCTTATTACAGATGCGGATCCATTTATGGTGGACGATGGATTTATTTCGGCGACAGGATATGAATGCACTGCGTGCGCGGCTGGTTCATATCAACCATCTGCGGGTCAATATGAATGTATAACATGTCCGGCGGGGGCATATTGCGGAACGACCGGATTGTCCGCTGTATCTGGCCAGTGTGCCAAGGGGACTTATTCGCATGGTGGTGCTGTATCATGTGCCGCATGTCCGGCGACGGGACTGACCGATAAAGATGGTGCGGTTGTTGTTGCAACAACGCCGACGGCTGGTGCAACGACGATCTCGTCGTGTGTAATTGATGATACGGTTTATTTCAGGGATACCAAAGGTGTATATCGTTACAAACAGGATTGTGTATTGCTTGGTGATATAACAGGCACTAACGCTGCAGAGTGTGAATGGGTGGCAGAAATAACCGGTGAAGATTGGAATATGTTTAATGATGCTTGTAGTTTTAATACCGAAGGAACAACGATTTTGGCACCAGCGACAGAATCTGAATGCCTTGATTTAGGTGGTGATTGGGACACTTATTTTGAAGAAGGAAAATGCCATTGTGATGGTTGGGTGTGGTATATTAAAGAAGGAAAATTGATGTGTGGGACAGTATAAAAAAACCGCCGATTGGCGGTTTTTTAATTTACTGCGCTGACTGCGATGCGTTTGCGTCCCGCGGCGCGACGACGATTCAAAACATCGCGACCACCCGCAGTTGCCATGCGCGCACGGAAACCATGTGTGCGAACACGACGTGTTTTCGATGGTTGATATGTACGTTTTGTTGCCATGACTTTTATCCCTTGTTTTTTCTTTTTCTTGTTTTTCGCTTCCAGTTTGCCCGAGCAGCATCATACGCACCCTGGAAAAAATCCGTTTGTGCCCCTATTTAATCATACGTTTTATAAAAACGCAACCTTTTTATTTAGATTTTATTAAACCTAACTTTTTCATACCTTCCTGCATCAGGTAAAATATGAATATCAACTGTAATAATTTATAAAATGGTAAAAACATTTTATTTGCCCTTGTTATTTTGTCTTTTGTTGTGCGTTACGTACGGCGCGTTCAATAACGGCGGTCATGTCAATCATGCGTGCCAGTGCCCATGTTTGGGTTTTTCTGATGGCGTGTTCGATTGGTTTATCCTTGGATTCGTGTTCCATTTCACATGCCATATGTAATGCGTCAATCAATCCGTCTTTAAAAGTGCTCATTTTTTTTGCCTTGTTTTAGTGTCCTATATCCTATCACTGGGGTGGGGTTTGTCAATCAATTTTTTTGCTTTATTTCTTGACCGAAAGCCTAAAAATCTGCTATGTTTGATATGTTATAAACATAGGGAAAGGTTATATGTCAGAAAATATCAATGAAGTAAATGAAATTCGCGTTCCACAGTCATCGTTGGAACACGAAATGCGTACCAGTTTCTTGGACTATGCGATGTCGGTTATTGTTGATCGTGCGTTGCCCGATGTTCGCGACGGGTGCAAACCTGTACACCGCAGAATTCTGTACGTTATGAACGATGTTGCGCCTGCGACCAAACCAACGGTTAAATCGGCGCGTATTGTCGGTGATGTTATGGGTAAATACCACCCACACGGGGACAGCTCTATTTACGAAGCCATGGTTCGTATGGGCCAAGATTTTTCTATGGGTGAAATGTTGGTCCAGGGCCAGGGTAACTTTGGTTCGCGCGACGGGGACAAGGCGGCCGCCATGCGTTATACAGAAGCACGCCTGTCGAAACTGGGTGCGTCTTTGATGGACGATATGGACAAAGATACGGTTGATTGGCAACCGAACTTTGACGGTTCGCTACAAGAACCTGTTGTATTGCCAACTAAATTCCCAAATTTCTTGGTAAACGGTGGTTCTGGGATTGCGGTTGGTATGGCAACAAATGTTCCAACATATAACCTGGGCGAAGTTTGCAATGGTATCTTGGCGGTGTTGGATAATCGTGATTTGTCGGATGATGAATTGTTTACAATCATCCCCGGGCCTGATTTCCCAACTGGCGCGATGATTATGGGACATGCCGGTGCGTACAAGGCACACACAACCGGCCGTGGTTCAATTATCGTTCGTGCAAAGACGCATATCGAAGATTTTCGTGATCACCAGGCAATTATTGTTGATGAAATTCCATATCAGGTCAACAAGGCCCAGATGATTATTAAAATCGCCGAATTGATTAAAGATAAACGTATCGAAGGTATTTCTGAAATCCGCGACGAATCATCCAAAGAAGGCCTGCGTATCGTTATTGAATTAAAGCGCGACGCAATTGCGGATGTTGTCTTGAATCATCTGTTCCAGTATACAGAAATGCAGACAAATTTCCCTGTAAACATGATGGCGTTGAACCGTGGTCGTCCAATGCTGTTTAATGTTCGTGGGGTGCTGGACGCGTTTATTGAATTCCGTGCCGAAGTTATTCGTCGTCGCACAATATTTGATTTGAACAAGGCGCGCAATCGTGCACATACATTGTTGGGATTGTCTGTGGCGGTTGGAAATCTGGACGAAGTTATTGAATTGATTAAATCCAGTCCAAATCCAGAAGCCGCCCGCGAAGCCTTGATTTCACGTGGTTGGCGCGCATCTGATATTGAATCCTATATTCAATTGATTGACGATCCAAATACAGAATACAAAGATGGCATGTTCTATATGTCCGAAGACCAGGCCCGTGCAATCTTGGAATTGCAATTGCATCGTTTGACCGGTCTGGAACGCGATAAAATCCATGACGATTTGACGGCGTTGGGTGCGACAATCAAAGACCTGCTGGAAATCTTGGGCAGTCACGAACGCATTATCCAAATTATTCGTGAAGAAACAATTTCTGTTCGCGACAATTGGGCATCCCCACGTCGTACAGAAATTTCTGATGCAGAAATCGATATCGATATCGAAGATTTGATTGCACGTGAAGATATGGTGGTGACTGTCACTAATACAGGATATATCAAACGTGTTGCATTGGATACATACCGTGCCCAAAAACGCGGTGGCAAAGGCCGCAATGCCATGGCAACCAAAGAAGACGACTATGTGGTTCAGGTGTTTGTTGCAAATACCCATACACCGTTGTTGTTCTTTAGTTCCAAGGGCCTGTGCTATAAATTAAAAACATACAAATTACCCGAAGCGGCCGCCGCGGCCAAGGGACGTCCATTGGTAAATCTGTTGCCATTGGCCCAGGGCGAAACAATAACCGCAATCTTGCCGGTACCCGAAGAAGACGTTGCACGTGTTGCAGAATCTGGGGTTGAACATTTCTTGATGTTTGCAACGGCATCTGGAACGGTACGTCGCAATCGTATGTCTGATTTTGATTCTATCCGTGCAAACGGGAAAATCGCAATGAAATTGGATGACGGCGACAGTTTGATTTCTGTTTTGCCATGTAATGAAAACCAAGACGTGTTCTTGGCGACATATCGTGGTCGCGCAATTCGATTCCCTGTGCCAGAAATCCGTGTGTTTGCCGGCCGTAATTCAACTGGCGTGCGTGGTATCACATTGGGCAAGGATGACAGAATCATCGGTATGGCAATGTTAAACCGTGGTGAATCTGATTCTGCGGTGCGTGCGGCTTATATCAAGCAGTCACGCGCGGCACGTCGCGCCGAAACAGGCATCGAAGAAGAAGCAGATGCGGATGAAGAAGTAACAACACTGGTTCTGGACGATGCAAAAATGGCCCAAATGGCGGCCCGCGAAGAATTCATTTTAACAATTTCTGAAAATGGATTTGGTAAACGCACCAGTTCGTATGAATATCGTCTGACCCATCGTGGTGGTGGTGGATTTACAAACATTAAACTGGGTGGTAAAAATACAGCGGTTGCGGGTTCTTTCCCTGTGACAAACGACCAAGATATTATCATGGTGACAGACGGTGGAAAAATTATTCGTACACCGGTCGCAGATGTTCGTATCGCAGGACGTTCAACCGCAGGTGTTACATTGTTCCGCACTGCAGAAAATGAAAAGGTTGTGTCTGCAATTTCTATCGAAGGCGCGTCTGACGAAGAAGAAATTGTCGCAGAATCAGAAAACGTCGCAGAATAATAACGGGGTGCCGGCATGGAAAACAATGAATACTTTGCATCGATAAATGAAGTATCCAAGCGGTTAAACGTGCCGGCGCATACCTTGCGATATTGGGAAAAACAATTCCCGGTTGCGATTCGACCAACAACAGGTTCGGGTGGGCGTCGATACTATCGCACAGATACGGTTGAAAAACTAATCGTTATCAAAGACTTATTATACACGCATGGTTTGACGATTGCGGGGGTAAAGAAATTGTTGCGTGATGGTAATTTGCCAACAAATGCAGATGAATTGTTGGCATCTAATTCATCGGTTACGGTTGTGCCATCGCCACGTCCATCGGCTGATGTGTCTGAGATTGACAATGCAATAAGGTTATTGGAAAACGCGCGTGATTTATTGAAATAAAACGCCACCAATTGGCGGCATTTTACTTTTGTTTTATGTTACGAAGCATGCGCCAATCCATACATAATTTATTCCAATTAGATTTGATTCGTTGAATTTTTGGAACACGGATTATAGAATCTAATTTGTTGCAATCGTGTTTCACGTTGTCAAAATGTATTTGTGCATGTTGTGCGCATCTGTCAGCTCTTATCATATCTGGGTGATTGTTTACATATTGACGGCGTAATGAATCTTCGCGCAGTGCCATTGCATCATGCAATTTATCACGTTGGTTGCATATTTCATAGTATTGTTCTGGGGAATATTTATCGCCATTTTTTATCTTTGAATCCAGCGTTATCGCCTGATTCAACATTTCTAAATATTCTTTATCTGTATACAGGTTTGTTGCGCCATAACTAAAATCATTTAGTTCTGTATACACAACTGATTGATGTTCTTGGGCGTCTTGCAATGCATGTTTTGCGGATTCTAAATCTTTGTGATTATATAATCCCATGGTATCGTATCGTGCAATCATGCTGGCCAACAATGCCAGTGTTGCAATTGCATAAACTGCCACCGTTCCGCCTGTGATATACAATAAATCTTTCTTTGTAATCAGCGGGTTATCAGTTTTGTTCATTTTCTTCTCTCCTTATTATCTAATGTGCTGCATAATGTGAATATGTTTCATATTCAACAACGAATCAATCTGTCTCTGGTATTGTTGAATTGTGTCGATTATATCGCCACGCACATCGGAAACAGTTTTGTTTTTGTTATTATTTATGTTTTGTATTTGTTGTTGTAAATTTTTGATTCGTTTTGTGTTTAGTTTAAATTGTTTATGTGCGCGTCGTACTGCGGGCACGTTTGCATATTCGTTGAACACGGTTTCATTTTTGCGTGCAACACAAAATGTTGAACTTTTTGTTGCGGCATCATATGCCTGTGATATCAATTTTTCATTTAAGTTTTCTAAACTGTCTATCTTTGTGTGTGTTACAGATTTGTGCGTATACAGCGGATTTAGTTCCCAGATTTTTTCATCGCTTTGATTTAAAATATGGCGCAAACTGTCCACAGATTTGTGTGCATTTTGAATTTGAGAATCAATATTTGTTGTATTGATTGCCTGTATTGATTTCTTTAATGGTACAGGTTGCTTGTTTTGCTCCCCTGAAATTTTTGCCAGAAATATACATGCAGTTATCACCACAGCACATATTGTCCCAGGAAGCATGTTTTTTAAAATTTGTTTTGCATTGTCGTCCATAATATTACTCTTTTGTTATATGTACATTCTCTACTCGCTGCAAAACACAGAACTGGCACTCCCAACGGGAATCGAACCCGTGTTACCAGAATGAGAATCTGATGTCCTAACCGCTAGACGATGGGAGCGTTCCAACATTTATACCATAATTACCAATTATTGCAAATGAAAGTTTTCCTTGCGCCTGGCTTTTTAATTTTTTAGCATAACAATTGTCATGGCAGGTTCACTACGTCGATTTTTTACAAATGTTATTTGCGGGTGTATAACAAACAAAGACGCGCGCAAGCGTGTGCGTGTTGTATTGAATTCTGATATGATATCCAATATTCGGTTTATGCGTAAAAATACCGGATTACCTATAAAAAAGATAAAAACATTTATCGGATACCAGGCGCGCAATTTACTGGTCAGCATAAACGATAAATATATTTTCAAATTTCCGTTGCGACGCAGTGATTCTGATGAACTGGCGTTGCGTGAATCTCGAATTGTATCTGCATTGGCGCCATTGTCACCGACATATGTTCCGCCGGTTGATATATTTACCCATCGTGGACGTATTGTTCGGCGTTATGAGTTTATTCAAGGAACACAATTGCGTAAAATGCCACTGGATATGGCATTGGCAAATATTGATAAATTGGCGCCCCAGGTCGCGCGCTTTATGTTTGAAATTGGTCGTGCTGATCCGGCCGAAATTCGTGATTTAAAGCCATGTCCGCGTGCGCGTCCGAAATATATGCACGGTTGGTCCCAGGGCGATATCTGTGATAATTTTATTATTGATATGGATACGATGAAAATAGTTGCCTTTATTGATTGGGAAGACTGTGCGTTTGGTGATTTTTCACGATTATTTAAGGCCGATAAACGTTCGCCGAACATAGAACTGATGAACGCGGTCAAGGTTGAATATGATAAACTGTATAATGCTGCATATCCAAAACGTGGGGGAAAATAAAAAATGAGTCTGCGACATACACTGGTAAATATCGTTTGTGGTTTTGTGCCAGGCAAAAAAGCGCGCACGCGTGTTCGTGTGTTTTTAATGTATCCTGTGGCATTTTCATATGTAAAATATGTAAAACAATGGGCGCGTGAAAATTGTGGTGGGGTGCAAAGTTTATCAATGGCGTTTGGTGTTGGATGTCGCAATCTGGTTGTTGTGTTAAATAAAGAACATGTATTTAAATTTTTATTGGTTAAACGTGAAAATCCGGCCCTGCGGGAAGAACGTGTTGTAAACGCGTTGCGCCGTGTGTCGCCATTGATATCGCCCAAAATGGAAGTTATAAATTGGAACGGGGTTTTGGTGCGTCATTATGATTTTGTGCATGGAAAATTGTTGTGCGATTTTGCGCCGTCTGAAATTTATGCCCACCAAGAAAAAATCGCAAAACAATTGGCAGAATTTATGTATAAAATTGGTTGTGCCGATCCAGCCGAAATTCGTGATTTGAAACCAGACCCCAATGTGGCTCCAGGATATATGTACGGTTGGTTTCATAATGATATTGGTAATAACTGTATGTTGGACGATGATATGAATATTGTTGGATTTATCGATTGTGACAAGACGGCATTTTGTGATTTTCGTACCAGTTTAACATACGCCAATCATCATTGGGATAAACACGGATTTAAGGGGCTGATGGTTCACACATTGTATGAATATTCAAAATTGTACTTTGCACATAATAAAAAATAAACCGGTATTATACCGGTTTTTTACTTAACTTTTTGTGCCTGCCCCATCCATATTATTTTCTGTTTTGGGTTTTCAAAAATTGCAATTGGCATGTGGTACAGGTTATATCCAGTACCATTACAAAATTCTTTGGTTAATATGGCGTGTTTCGATGCTGCACGATGTAATTGGTTAATTTTACTTAGTATTGCATTATTGCCCTGATGTCGCATTTGCCCATCTTGAAAGTCTTGCCCAGTGACGATTTGGTATATATTGGATATATCACAGTAATCAATTTCACCATTGTCATATTGTTTGAACCATTGGTATTCGGTGTGGTCCAAAACAGGAACTGCTTTTAAATTCATATCTGCCAATTGAAGCAAGAATTTTTGTGGGTTAATGTATTCCAGATTGGCCCGCCGGCCATTAATAGAAATAACTTTTGTTTGCAGGTCATCTGTTTTGATATATTTTGGACGATTTGGGTTATAAAAAGTATTTAATGTTTCCAGCGTGCAATCCGGAACTTCCAGAATTGCACTTTTGTCCGCGGGTTTATATGGTACGGATCGCAGATTAATCGTTAATGGGTGTGGTAACTCAAAATCCACCATGTCATAACTTTGAATTACATGTTGTGGTGTACACGTTGTGTATGTCAACTTATTACCACACTGTGTCAGGAATACACATTCCGCCCATCGATATTTGTTGCGTTCATATTGTCTTCTGTATGTAATATTCACAGGGACTGCCAACAACTTGTGATTTTGCAACACGGTATTATTTAAAGGAATTTTTAACATTTTATATCCTGGTCTAAGTGTGTTACCCTCACACGCCCCCGCTAACACCTGAATGTTACATCATGATTATTTGTTTGTGCAAGTAAAATGTTGCACAAAACCAATATTAAAACGCCCCCTGCGGGCATTGTTTTATTTTGCTTGGGTGCACTCGATTCCCTCGGCATAAATACCTGCGGGTGATTTCTGATGATTAGATTTGATTGCTGTCGGAAAGAGTATCAATAATTGTTTATAAATTTGCAAAACATAAGACGATAAGATATAATAAACTGTGTAAATATTGGACACATATGCAAACAACAAACGCAAATTTTTCAAATGCAAAAAAAATACAAAAGGTGATAAGCAATATCCTTGACAAGGAAGCCGTGTTTAAAAATGGTCATTGGTCGTCTGCGGTAAATTTTGAACGTCGACTGGCCGATGATGGATTTGTTCCTGCATGCCCAATTTCGCACCAATATAAATTTCCTGATGGAGTTACCGAGGAAGACTATGAAAAAAAAGTAATGAACAATAAGTATTATCTGGGTTTGTTTGAACCACTTCGTATTGAAAATCCAGAACTGTATGTTGATTACATATTCCAAGGCACCCCAGACGCAACAGCCAAAGAGAAACAGCAATATTTAGACTTTTTGAACAGTGTAACGGGCGAATTGAATAACGAAGAAAAAAGAAAAATCATAGCGCATTTTACAAGCAACAAAAATCAGAATGTTGCATTGAAGAATATGGAAAACATGGTTAACGAAATAAAAATGTTAAACCCTGTATTGCAAGATATCCCAGTTAACAATCATACAAATGCGTATCATTTGTTGATTGGTGTCACATCCAGATTTCACCCCAAAGACATTAAGTATTTTATAACACAATGTAATAAAGGGCTTGGTTGGTTGAACAAGATACACCAAGATCAAAAACTTTTTTATACTGTGTTGGATTATGCACCAAATTTATTTATGGCGCCGTCACGCATTAAACAAATTGTTAATGGTATTATTTTGCAAAAACAGAACCAATCAACTCATGAATAGAAACTTGTATTCCAAATAAAAAATGCCCCCTGTGGGCATTGTTTTATTTTGGTTGGGGCGCACACAGGGGAGTGGGGATGTCCCCCACTAGTGTTTTGGGAAATCATTTCCAAAAATGTCTTTTTGCGAACGCGCATCCCGAACCAGTTTTAAGATATTGTTCAAATTCCAATGCCGCGTCTTTGGAACTAAAAGCGAAATAATTCACCAATTCCCACGGGGAATATTTTGCCGTATGTATTGAATATCCTGCATTATGTTGCTTTAGTCGTTTTTTTAAATCATCAGTTTGCCCGATGTATTTTTGTTCTGGATGGGAAATGCTTTTTATAAGATAGACATAAAACATTTGATTTTTATTCCTGTCCGCCTACGCCAAGGCTACGGTGGACACTACTTCGCGATAACTACTCCGCTTGTGTGGCCTGCCACACGAAGCCTCGCAGGCGCGAAGTGTGGTTGGGGCGCACGGATTCGAACCATGATAAAGAGAACCAAAATCTCTTGTCCTACCATTAGACGACACCCCAATTGCGACAATGATTA
>JAZNAO010000007.1:0-4669 GCA_045586565.1 Candidatus Enterousia sp.
TTGTCTAAATAAATCATCAGGGCATTTTGAACGAAATTCTTGGTAGGTATCTCGATTCATATAAATATGTACATAACGCTTGTTCTGTTTTGACATGTTTGACCCTTTTAATCTTTTACATAAGTTTTATAGCATAAAATTTCAGATTTACAAGCGGTTTAGCGATTCTTGGGGGTAATTAAATCATGAATTATGACCTGGGTCCCGTGGTCAAGCCACGGGATGACATAGAAAATAAAACCGCCCGTTTGGGCGGTGTGGTTGTTTTGTTGTTTCTATCGTGTCTTGTAATGGTCGCACAGACTGGCGATTTTGCCTGCATATAATTTAGCATACCTTTCTTGCTGGTCTGTTCTGGCCCCCAGAACAACTTCGCCTGCGAACATGTGTCTATAATTCTCGTCAATATAATGGGTTATCACTTGCTCGCCAATTGCTGGATAAACATAACATCCATATGGACTATACCTATACCCCAGGCGGCAATTGCATTCACAACCATCACAGTGGTCGCCTTGGGGGACAAATGCTCGTGCCCATTGCGGTCTTATGTTTATGAGTTTTTCCTGCGTAAATGCCATTTTGATTTTTCCTTTTTATCGTGTTTTATAGTGGTCGCATAGGCGGGTCAGCTTTTGTCCGAACTGCAGCATCCTAATTCGTGCTATTGTGGGTGACTTAAATTCGTGTACATACAGACCCATTAATGGATATTGTACGCCATCCTCAGACTTGAAATACAATACACGTTCCCCACAAATCGTTGGATAAATAGCATCGAAAACGATGACGGTTCCTATTTCGCAACGCTTACCACAACCAACACATTTGGTCGTTTTTTGCTTGGGCGTAATGTACGGAAATACTATTTTCTGGTTTTTGAAATTCTCGCCAATGTTCAGACCTTTTTCCTGTGTAAATGCCATTTTGGTTTCCTTTTTATCTTTGTTTTTGTTTCTTGGTTGCATATAATTCTGGGAATAATGTTACCCCAACTGTTTGGCGGATAAATTCATCACGACATTCGCCCAGCCGGATTTTATTTATGCATTCGTCCAGTGGATAATTGTTGCGGATATTGCATGACGGGGATATATAGCCAAAGTGCGTTCCCAAACGCAATTGCGCCACCGCTTGGTCACTAAAAGGTGCAGGATACGAGTAAATCAGTTTCGCAAAGAAAGAACAATCATTCGCATCCAGACATATTTTATTGGGACGTGGGACGGTATAAATTCGCTTCATCAGTTTTAATGCACGGTCCATTGTAATCGGGTCGCCCAGGTCACGCCCAAAACCACACGTTCCTTCGAATAACTGAACCTGAACACGGTCAGATAAAATATGCGCATCACGAATTTGCTGGGCTGTATTGGGGTTTGCCTTGAATGTACGATTTTCTGGATCTGTTTTCTGTGGCATTTTAATTTCCTTTTATTTTGTCTTGTGATAATGCGGACAGTGTCTTGCGGCGACATATTTTCCCATGGACGCTGTATCATTTTATATCTTGTTATCGTTGTTTTGTATTTGTTTTTTTTATGCGTTTTGTAACTTTATCAAACAGATTTATATAAAACTGTCCAACATATTTTGGATCGCGATATCTGGTTCCTGCCCATAAGACGATAGGAAAAACAACACCGATCGCCATACATCCCAGAAAATAACTTTTCACAGGATGTGCATCCATTAACATGGGTAATGCGCAGACCGATGTAAGTCCTGCCCACGCAGTAGTGCCTTTGGCGATATTTACCAATAATCTTTTGTTAAATTTGGATTTATCTGTTTGTTTCATTTTCATACTGTTTGTTTTGAGTTTTAATCTTTTATATGTTTTTTATAGCATAAAAATGCGGGTTTGCAAGCGGTGAGTGGTTTTTGGCAATGCTTTTTTCGCCTGTTGACTTTGTTGGTGATATTTAGATATAATAGGCAAAGATATAAAAAAGGAAAGGGTTATGCGAAAGTTATTAGTCGCCATGTTGGCGTTGCTTCCAATGAAAGTTATGGCAAATCCGGCGTGTCCGGTGTGTACAATCGCAATCGGGGCGGGATTGGGTATCGCGCGCCGTTTGGGCGTGCCAGATGCAGTGGTCGGCCTGTGGGCGGGTGCAATACTGGCATTGTTGGGGTATTGGACATTGAAATTTATGGACAAGAAAAACTGGCATTTCTGGGGACGCGATACAATTGTTATTGTGGCGTCTGTGGCGATGGTCGGGTTTATATATCTGGGTGAAGTGACGTATTATCCAACAGAAATTTGTGGTGGATTGGTGATGGATCCCGTCTTGTTCGGTACGGTGTGTGGGGCGCTGATATTTATTGTGACGGGAAAACTGTATCAATGGATGAAGGCAAAAAATGGCGGTCATGCACATTTCCCATTTGAAAAAGTTGTGTTGCCTTTGGTCGCATTGGCTTTGGCCAGTTGGGCAATGATGTTGTGTTTCTAAAACAAAAATAAAAAAGCAGGGTGATAAAATGAAAAAAATTGAATCAGTACAAGAATTTGTTGAAAAATTAGATGCCGCAAAAAAAGTTAATCCAAAAGATTTGTCCAGTGACCAGGATTTAACAATCGGTATTATGAATCTGATTTCAATCGAAGAACATTTAATGTTTTCAGGTGCGAAAACAGGTAAAACACAATTCTATGACCTGATTAATGAAGTGCGTGAAATGCGCAAGCAGGCAATGCTGAAAATCATCCCGGCGTACGAAGGCGAAGTATGGTGCATATCAAAGCATTTGTTGGCGGCATCAATGCGCGTGTTCGAAGTTGGAACCAAGGCATTGGCCGCAGGAGACAGCAAGACCGCATATGAATTATTTGATCAATCATATGGTCTGTATTCTATGTTCTGGGGATTGAATATGGGATTGTTAACAGGTGATGAAAAATCTGCCAAGTCTACCAAGAAATCTGTAAAGCAGGCCAAAGCCGCAGCGCTAGTGGCGGTGCCAACGACCAAGGATGGCGGTAAAGTATCCAAGTTAAAAAGTTGGGTTAAGAATGCCGTCAACTGTTGCATCGAATAAAATAAATTATAATAATTCATCTACGAACGAACCCGATGGCTCATGTAACGTCTGTACACTACACCATCGGGTTCGTGCCGTATCTAAATCATTCTAATTTATTTTAAAATTTGACGCGGTGCCGGCACCGTGTGCATTTATACCATTATCTTTTATTTTCAATAAATTATAATTCATCTAAAAGTAAATCGGGAATCTCATGTAGCGTCAGTACACTACGATCCCCGATTTGTTTTTATCTAAATCATTCTAATTTATTTTAAAATTTGATGCGGTGCCGGCAATTCATGTAACTTGATGTACACTACGCCATTTTTAACCCGTTTATTTATACCATTATCTTTTATTTATATAAATAATTCGCAAAAAAATCCCCCGTCTGGGGGATTTTTTAGCTTTCACCTCCCATTTGACCGCAATACCATGTGTCAGAACCTAGGATATGAATAATACCAGTACCACCATCGCCATAATCATTCGTGCAGTAACATGAGGAACCATAATAGCCTCCATTCCCCCATTCCAAGTTATCTATTTTTTCAGCAGCCGCGTTACATTCTTCTTCTGTCTTTAAGAAACCCGACGGTTCAATATCTTCATCATACACCACACAAGCTTCTTCTCCGTTCTCTGTATACCCCCAGCTTAAACCAAGATCGACACATTCTTCTGCTGTGTCTGGGGATGTTTCCCAGAAACGCATAGAACAATTGGACTTATAATGATATATACCTGCTTCATTCTCGAAATATGCATTCGGGTCAATATAGCACGAACCAACACCCATTGAGCCAGGCTGTGATTTAACAGTCACCAATTTGCCGTCTTTGTCGGTCAGACCAACAGATGGACATTGTGTGCATTCCAGGTTTGCAACATATTCGCCCCCACAACACATATATTCGTTGGTATCAAAATCATAATCCAGAGCACAATCTCCCACTGAACAAAACGGACGTAAATAACTGCCCGATGGACATGTTGTGCTTTCTATACAATCACCATCGTTTAAATACCACCCATCATTACATGCTGTGTATTCAATCAATTCTTCACAGGTATATCCCGCCGCATTTGCACCTGTTGTGGCAACAATTGCCAAAACTGATACGCCGGTTAGTTTTAAAAATTTGTTCATCTTTTGACTCCCTTCTTAATTTGTTTTCCTTTCTTTGCGTCTGTTTACGCGCATACAAAACAAAAACCACCGTTTTTACAAAAGGTGGCCAGGAGGTTCAGAACAATCACATGAATTGTGTGCTTATTTGTGCGCGGACGCATTTATTCGCAACCCTCCTGACCACGTAAGATCAGGAGAAATTTTTTCATCCACACATAACACCGCATAAAAAATACGCCAATGGCGCGTTATGCTGTCGTGCATGAACGCATGTGAAACGGGTTCTGACACCCCATCGATGAAAAATCCCATCGACAACAGAATTTTATCATTTTTGCACAATTGAATCAATACTTAAATAAAAGTTTAAATCTGCATAACGTTTTACAAGAATTTTTAATTCTTGTCATTACCGCGCAGGCGGTAATAGGGTCTTTTAACCGTGCGCAACGCGCACCAATTACGTATTTCAGAGAGTAAGTAAATTTTATAGGCCCTGTT
>JAZNAO010000008.1:0-56211 GCA_045586565.1 Candidatus Enterousia sp.
TCCAAAAATTATTGAAAATAGTGAGGGACAACGTACAACCCCATCAGTGGTTGCGATAACTGCAAATGGTGAACAGTTGGTCGGTATAAGTGCGAAAAACCAAGCCGTTACAAATCCTGTGAATACTATTTATGAAATTAAACGTTTGATGGGATTGCGTTTTGACAGCCCTGCTGTGCGTGAAATCGCAGCACGTGTGCCGTATAAAATTGTTGCCGGCGAAAACGGTGATGCCTGGGTGGAAATGGTCGGCAAGAAATATGCGCCATCTCAGATTTCTGCAATGATTTTGGCAAAGTTAAAGAAAGATGCGGAAAGTTATTTGGGCGAAACGGTCACAGATGCAGTTATCACAGTGCCGGCTTATTTTAATGATTCACAACGTCAGGCAACAAAAGACGCCGGTCGTATCGCAGGGTTGAACGTGTTGCGTATCGTCAATGAACCAACCGCGGCGGCGTTGGCGTATGGCCTGGACAAGGGCAAAGACGGTACAATCGCCGTGTATGACCTTGGGGGTGGTACGTTTGACGTGTCTATCTTGGAAATTGTTGACGGTGTGTTCGAAGTTAAATCTACAAACGGTGATACGACATTGGGTGGTTCTGACTTTGACGCGCGTATCTTGGAACACTTAATCGCAGAATTCAAGGCGCAATCTGGTATCGACCTGTCGGGTGATAAATTGGCGTTGCAACGTTTGAAAGAAGCCGCAGAAAAGGCCAAAATTGAACTGTCGTCAAAAACATCCACAGATATCAATTTGCCATACCTGACCGCAGATGCCACAGGGCCAAAGCACTTTAATACAACGTTGACACGTGCAAAATTGGAATCTTTGGTTGCGGATTTGATTGAACGCACAATCGAACCCTGCAAAAAGGCATTAAAAGACGCAGGTTTGGAAAAATCACAGATTGACGAAGTTATCTTGGTCGGTGGTCAAACACGTATGCCAAAGGTCGCAGAAACAGTTAAAGAATTCTTTGGACGCGAACCACACAAAGGCGTTAACCCAGACGAAGTGGTCGGTATGGGTGCAGCCATCCAGGGTGGTGTTTTGAAAGGCGATGTCAAAGACGTTCTGTTGTTAGACGTGACACCGTTGTCATTGGGTATCGAAACATTGGGTGGTGTGTTTACGCGTCTTATCGACCGCAACACAACAATTCCAACCAAGAAATCCCAGGTGTTTAGTACCGCCGAAGATAATCAATCGGCTGTGACAATTCGTGTGTTCCAGGGTGAACGCGATATGGCGGCTGATAATAAACTGTTGGGTCAGTTTAATCTGGAAGGTATTGCACCTGCCCCACGCGGGATGCCACAGATTGAAGTGTCTTTTGATATTGACGCGAACGGTATTGTGCATGTATCTGCCAAGGATAAAGGAACCGGTAAAGAACAGGCGATTTCAATTAAATCTGATGGTGGCTTGTCCGAAGATGAAATCAAACGTATGGTTGATGAAGCCGCCGCAAATGCCGAAGCAGATAAGTTGAAACGCGAACTGGCCGAAGCAAAAAATACCGCAGAAACCGCAATATTTAGCATTGAAAAATCACTGAAAGAACATGGTGATAAAATCAGCGAAGATGAAAAGAAAGCGATTGAAGATGCTAAAAAAGAATTGTCTGATGAATTGGCCAAGGCCGATGCAACAGCAGAATCTTTGAAAACAAAGACAGAAGCGTTGACGGAAAAGGCCATGAAGTTAGGCGAGGCAGTCTATAAAGCCGCACAGGCCGAACAGGCTGCGAACACAACCGATGACGACAAGAAAAACGAAGACGGCACGGTTGATGCAGATTTTTCTGAAAAGAAATAATCTGTAGTATATTCTTTCTTCTTTATAAAACCCCGCCGTTGGTGGGGTTTTGTATTTGTGTTGACGATATCGTATTTTTGTGCAACAATAAATTGAGAAAAGGATATAAATTATGTATGCACAAAAAATACAAAATATTATCAAAAAGAAATTTATCGACAGAAAAAATATCAATCCTGGGACGTATTTAAAACAGGATTTGTATTTTGATGATTTCGATATAAATATTCTGCTGAACTTTCTGGAACGGGATTTGGATATCAAATTGCCAGAACGCGTTTGTGATAAATATGCGGATATTTCTGTCGCACAATTGGCCGTAATTGTTGAAACAAACCTTAAAAATCAACATTTATTGTCTAATTCAACAAATAGACAAAGGCAGAAATAATGATTGCGCAAAAAGTTTACGAAACTATAAAATCTAAGTTGGGTGTAAGGTTTGTCACAGATGATATGAAATTGGTAACAGATTTAGGCTGTGATGAATTAGATATGGTGGAAATAATAATGGATTTAGAAAAGATCTTGCATTTTTATATGCCAGAGGATTTATTAGAATCTTTTAACCCAAGGGGAACAATGACAGTGGCAGATTTAATTCGTGCGGTCGAAGATTATGCGCCTGTGCGTTTGTTTGAACATAAAACGCCACTGAATCCAATCGCCGGATTATATACCGTGCGTAACGGTGTGCCAATGTGCTGTTTGACAGGTGATAAATGCAAAAAATTGTCGAAAAATGAAATTAAACAAAATACAGCGCTATACAATCTGTGTCGGCATCGGTCGTGTGTAATAGAAAGCAATTTTCAACGGTTGACACAAAAGGTAAAGTAAATAAAAAAACGGGTAAAATACCCGTTTTTTATTTGCGTTCACCAATGTAAATCCCCATTTGGTATGCGGTTTCCAATAATGGGTCGTAGGGGGATACATATGCGTTTGATGTCATTAAATCTGGAATCTTTGGATCGCGGACAATTTCGCCGGCCGCAACAAATTCGGATAAAGGCACTGTTTCGACATTTCCGCAACGTAATGCCGTCATAACATATGTTTCGTTATTTGCGATTGCATTTAATGCACAATCTGCAAAGCGTGTCGCCAATATGCGGTCGGTGGCCGTGGTGTCCCCTGCCCGCTGGGTATGTTCTGGAAATGCCGTGCGATTCATAATGCCGGCCGCAGTCAATTTGCGAGAAATCATATCGGCCGGTTTGCCCGAATGACCACGCAAGGACACACCTTCGGACACAACAATAATACCATAATCTGTATCTGAATTTTTAATATGTTTAACCAATGCATCAACGTCAAATTTTATCTCTGGAATTAAAATCGCACGCGCGCCAATTGCAACACCTGCGTTCAATGCCAGATTGCCACAGTCACGACCCATACTTTGCACCACAAACCAGCGATGATGACTGCGCGCAGTCAGCATCAGTTGGTCACAATATGTTGTCAACTGTTGCACAGCAGTGTCAAAACCGATTGTGCGTTCGGTCAATGGCATATCCATATCAATTGTTTTTGGGATACATATCAACTGTAAATCACGATATATATCACGGTGCGACCATGCCAAAGATAGACTGCCATTACCACCAATTAGTATCAACGCGTCCAGTTTCAGCACCTGTAACGATTTGCGTAGTTGTTTGTTGAATTTATCAACCTGACCACGTTCGATAGCAGTTTCAAAGTTTAATGCAGTGGCACGGCCGTTGTGCAGAAAACTGCCCGCCAGGCGTGCGTTTTCAATCGGCAACAGCATATCATTTAATTTAATTGCCGCAGGCGGTGTCGTACACAGACCATCTGTGCCATCCAAAATCCCTAAAACCTGCCATCCGCGCAGGGTGGCGCCATGCATAATACGTTGAATCGCGGTGTTTAAACCACTGCAATCACCGCCCGTTGTCATAATACCAATTCTTTTCATACGTAATCTCCGATATTTCTTTGAAATTATACCACAAATAAATTGACAAAGAAATATTATTTGTAATAATTTGTCCAAGTTATAAAGAAATCTATTCTTAGGAGTATCTGGTATGTCTAAAAAGAACACAAACAATATGGGAAAAACCAAGCGTTCAACAGATGATTTGATTGATGGCGCAATTGCACAGCAGAATAATTGGTTGGAAAATCGTCGTGAATATACGCGTGGTTTTTTAAAGTCTTTGAATATGTTTGCACGCCCATCGCATAAGGACGCAAATGCAGAAGAAAAATCTGGAAAAAAGGCGCCCCAGAAAAAAGAACGCGCACGTCGTGTAGTAAAGGCATATTGGTTCCCAATTACATGTGCGGTGATTGTGGCGGTGATTGCGTTTTGGGTGCTGTTTGTTCGTGGCACCACAGAACCACGTATCGTTGTCGTGCCAGTTGTTCCAGATCCAGTGGTGCAAAAAGTCGATGAAATAAAAACACCACAGTTTGATATCGTGCGTATTGAAAAAAATGGAAATATTGTTATCGCTGGGCGGTGGTTGCCGCATCAGAATATTTCGATTGTTTCAAATGGCAAAGTTATTGCCACAGAACGCACAGACTGGCGTGGGGAATTTGTATATGCGCCTGTAAATGCATGGAAGCCAGGCAATTATACAATCGCGCTGTTGGGAACAGATCCAGAAGTAAAATCTTCTGACAGGGTTTTTGTATATGTTTCTGAAGCGGGTGTAAAAAATTCTATGTCATTGTTGATGACCAAAGATGGCAGTACTGTATTGCAATCGCCAACAATGTTGCAAGATGGTGATTTGCGTGTGTCAAAAATTGATTATTTGGACAATGGCAGATTGGTCGTTACAGGTGATGCATTACCACGTCTGCGTGTATCAATGGCGATGAACGGAAAATATCTGGGCTTTGCACGTGTGTCAGATCACAAACATTTTGGTTTGGGGTATGATGTGGGCGAACTGGAACCTGGTAAAAAATACGAATTAGCCGTGCGTTTACATGATGGCGATGGTAAGACAGTATCTGCGGTAATGCATCGTTTTGTTATGCCACGTATGACAGGTAATGATGACACTTATTATACTGTGCGTCGCGGTGATTGTTTGTGGGTGATTGCGCGTAATTTCTTGCGTCGCGGTGTGTTGTTCAGCATTATTGCAGAACGCAATAATATCGTAAATCCAGACCTGATTTACCCAGAACAAAAATTACAAATCCCAGTTGATGCAGAGTAATATACAACTTCTGAAGACACAAAGGCATTATTGTCGGATATCGATGCACATGCGGAACGTCCGGGCAAGATGCATGTGAAACACGTTATTATAATATTCTGTGATTCTTGCCATTGTGGCGTAGTGCGCGAAGTCTTGGTGTAGCAACAGCGAAGACGGAGCAATCCAGTTATATGCGCGTAAAATGCGCACAATAATAATTATTCTATGGACTGTATAGCCACGGCAAAGCCGGCGCGATGACAATGGCGACTAAGCGAGCAAAAAAACAAACTTTTATTTTTATCACAGTATTACGCATAAAAAAATCCCCCGTTGGGGGGATTTCTTTATATAGAATACAGATAATTATTCTGCATCTGCAGCAGGTGCCGTTTCGGCAACAGGTTCAGCCACAGGTTCCGCAACCGTTTCTTCGGTCACAGGTTCTGAAACTTCTTCTTCAACTTTTTTAGAGCCAAATGTCAAAACCTTGCCTGAAACCAATGCATCAATTTCGTCTTGTGTCTGTGCAACATAGATTTTTACAGGCACAATTACATCTGGATGCAATGCGATTTGTGTATCAAATGCCCCAACAGTTTTAATTGGTGCACCCAACATAACCTGGGCGGATTCAACAGACACACCGGCAACTTCTTTCAACATACGTGCAATATCACGTGTTGATACAGAACCATATAATTGGCCGGTATCACCCGCCTGGCGAATCATGTGCAGTTTTGCGTTCTTAACCGCGTCAACATTTGATTCTGCTGTTTTCTTGGCGGCTTCTTGACGAGCGGTCAATTCTGCCTTTTTCGCTTCGAACAATGCAACGTTTTCACGTGTAAAACGCATCGCCTTGCCGTTTGGCAACAGATAATTACGCGCAAAGCCTGTTTTAACTTCGACTGCGTCACCGATATTGCCCAGTTTTGTAATTTTTTCTGTTAAAATAACTTTCATAATCTGTCCTTAGTGTTAAATAAGTTAGGGGGGTTAGCCCAAATTGTTACGAACAAATGGCATCAAGCCCAAGTGACGCGCACGTTTAATGGCAGTCGCCAACGCACGTTGATCTTTCTGGGTAACACCACTGATACGAGATGGCACGATTTTACCACGTTCTGTGATATAATGTGACAATGTTTTGATATCTTTGTAATCGATAACCTTGCCCTTTAATGGGTTTGATTTCTTACGCAAAATTGCCGCACGAACTGCCATTATTCTGCCTCCTCGGTATTCTTTTTCATCATGATAGACGGTGTTGTCGCCAATTCTTCAACGCGAACGTTCAAGAAACGAATAACGTCTTCGTCAATGCGTGAACGACGTTCCAATTCTGCGATTTGGTCACCTGGCAATTCGATATTCAGCATGATATAGTGTGCCTTGCGATTTTTACGAATGATGTATGCCAAGTTTTTCAATCCCCAGAATTCTGTGGATTTAACATCGCCACCCAATTCTTTGATGATTTCTGTAAATTTAGCCGCCTTGTCTTTAACCTGCGGTTCGGTCAGGTCCTGGCGAAAAACCAAGACACTTTCATAGTAAGCCATTTTATTTCCTTTGGTTTAAGTCAGCCGATAACCCCATGTCATCAGCAGGAACGCACATATTATGACGATTTTTTCAGATAAATCAAGTGTTTTTTACATTTATTTATATAGACAAAAAAACTGTTCCGAAGAACAGTTTTTTTTGTTTTCCAAACGTATTAACGTTTCGAGAACTGTGTCGAACGACGTGCCTTGCGGTAACCATAGTGTTTACGTTCAACAACACGGCTGTCGCGGGTCAAGAAGCCAGCGGCCTTTAATGCAGAACGCAATTCTGGTTCAACCTTTTCTAAGGCCTTAGAGATACCGTGTTTTACGGCACCCGCCTGACCAGATAAACCACCGCCTTCGACCATGGCAACAATGTCATATGATGTTTCACGTTTTGTCACACCAAATGGTTGTGCGATAATCATCTGTAATACAGCACGACGGAAGTATTCCGCAGATGGTTTACCGTTCACAGTGATGTTACCTTTACCAGGCATCAAGTATACACGGGCAACAGAATCTTTACGTTTACCTGTTGCATATGTGGCTTCGTTTAATTTTGGTGTTGCAACCTTGGCCACTGATTTCTTTGCAGGGGCAGCCTTTTTGACTGTCTTTGTTGCTGTTTTCTTTGCTTCTGCCATTATTCGCCCCTTTTGTTTTTACGGTTCAAGCCTGCGAAATCAATAACAACTGGTTTCTGGGCTTCGTGTTTGTGTTCACTGCCTGCATAAACGTGCAGTTTTGTTAAACGTTGGTTCGCCAATGCAACCGCAGTGCGACGACCCATCATACGTTTCACTGCGTTGAATACCAATTTTTCTGGTTTTTCAGAACGCATCTGACCCAATGTGCGGGATTTTAATGACCCAGTCCACAATGAATGCCAAAAGAAACGATCTTTGTCAGCCTTGTGGCCAGACAATGCAACCTTGTCCGCGTTGATAATAATTACATGATCACCACAATCCATGTTTGGTGTCCATGTTGGTTTGTGTTTGCCGCGCAGGATATTTGCAGTATATGCCGCCAAACGTCCCAGCGTGCAATCAGTGGCGTCAATCAAATACCATTTGGCATCTAATTCACACTTTTTTAACGATTTTGTCGCTGCCATTTTATTTTACCCTTGGTTTATAAATTAAAGCGCGGTTATTATGCATCAACTGCGCAGAAATGTCAAGAAAAATCAATACGGTATTATAATACCGCAACAAATTATATCTTTACACCATATTTACCCCGATTTATGGGGCGATATGATAAGGCCTCGGCCAGGTCTGACATAGTGATATCGTCTGAGCCACGTAAATCAGCGATTGTTCGTGCCAATCTTTTTATACGATTATATCCACGTGCAGACATTCCCATTTTTTCCGCAGCACCATTTAAAAACGCGGTCAATTCATCATTTAATGCGGCATATTGTTCCAGTTCTGCACCGTCTAAACGGGCGTTGACCTTGCCTTGGCGCAAAATCTGTTTATTGCGGGCGGCAACAACACGCGTCCTGATTTCGGCACTGGTTTCACGTGGTGAATTATCAGATGTCATTTCCCATGGATTTACTGCATCAACATCAACATGCAAATCAATTCTGTCTAATAATGGCCCAGATATTTTATTTTGATATGCTTCGGCACAACGTGGCGCACGCGAACAAGACAATGCAGCATTACCCAAATGGCCACATGGGCACGGGTTCATGGCGGCAATCAATTGAAATTGTGCAGGATATGTTGCATTTCGTTTGGCGCGCGATATTAAAATACGACCAGATTCCATCGGTTGTCGCAAAATTTCCAATGTTGCGCGGTTAAATTCCGGCAATTCATCTAAGAACAGCACACCATTATGTGCCAATGATATTTCCCCAGGACGCGCATCAGAACCACCGCCCGCCAGCGCAACAGGACTGGATGTGTGATGAACACTGCGGAACGGGCGCGTTGATATTAAACCTGTATTATTCAATTGCCCCGCGATTGAGTATATGGTTGAGGTTTCCAATATTTCTGTGGCAGTCATCTCTGGCATAATTGTTGGCAGACGTGATGCCAGCATCGTTTTACCAGACCCTGGCGGTCCAACCATCAACATTGCATGACCACCCGCAGCTGCAATTTCCAGCGCACGCTTGGCCGCAGACTGGCCATGAACTTCGGACATATCCAAATTTGAATTAGTTATTGTATGGGGTGCAAACAACTGTGGGGCAGACAACACGCACGTGCCCGCGAAATGATTTATCAATTCAGAGACATGCGATGGCGCCAGTATATTATCGTGCCCTGCCCAGCGCGCTTCGGCCCCTTGGGATGCGGGACAAATAATGCCCATATTATGTTGCATGGCCCAAACACTGGCCGGCAAGACAGCATCTGTTTTAACAATCGCGCCGTCCAGGCCGACTTCGCCCAGGATTATGTATTTAGACAGTTTATCTTCGGGCAAAACACCAAATGCACACAAAATCCCGCATAATATCGGCAAGTCAAAATGCGAACCGCTTTTTTCCACATCTGCCGGCGATAAATTTACAGTCAACCGACGCGATGGCATTGTTAAATTCAATGCCCCCAGAACATTACGTATACGTTCCGCAGATTCCTTGACCGCCCTGTCCGCCAGACCAATGATATTAAATTCGGGCTTTGACAGGCCGGGCGCTAATTGCACCTGGACATCAATAGGTGTCGCATCCATACCATTAAATATGATTGAATTCAAAGATATCATTATGTGCATATTATAACTTGAATTAAATTTCTGCAAGTTTTATTATAGCCACTGATAAAGAAAGGATTTTATATGCCGGCAAAAAATAAAAACGTCGCACGCGAGTGGTTTAATACGATATTTTATGGCGCACTGATTGCCATTATATTTCGCAGTCTGTTGTTGGAACCGTTTAATATTCCGTCTGGGTCAATGATACCAACGTTGCATGTTGGCGATCATATATTTGTGACCAAGTGGTCATATGGATATTCACGTTATTCTTTCCCATTTGGATCGTGGAAATTGTGGAACGGACGTTTTTGGGCCACAGAACCAGAAATCGGCGATGTTATCGTTTTCCGTAACCCAATCAATGAATCCCAGGACTATGTTAAACGTTTAATCGGAAAACCGGGCGACAAGATTCAAATGATAAATGGTCGATTACATATAAACGGCGAACAAGTTGTGCGCGAAAACGAACGACCGTATGTTTGGGCCGTGTTACCAAAATCTATGCGTGGGGTCGGATATTACAAGGACAACATGTCGATTAAAGGTAATAAAATATGGGTTGATAATCAGCCTGCGCCATATAATTATACCATCGAATACAAATCAGATGATATCTGCAATATGTATAATGGGGCGTGCGGGGTATTTCATGGCACAGAATACACAGAAATCCTGCCAAACGGCGTAAAGCACAGTATTGTGGAATTTGGCGACGACAGGCACTTTGATAATACAGTTGAATTTACTGTACCTGAAAATCACTTGTTCTTTATGGGCGACAATCGTGATAACAGTGGTGACAGTCGTGGCGATGTCGGTTTTGTGCCACGCGATAATGTCCTGGGCAAGGTATGGTTTATATGGTATTCCCATAACTACTATGCGCCGATGTTGGCCATGTGGTCATGGGGTAATAAAATGCGTTGGGACAGATTTGGAATGGGTATAGATTAAAATGAAAATATTAAACTATGAATTTAAAAATCAAGAACTGTTGGATTTGGCACTGACCCAAAGTGGTGCAAATGCCGATAACAACAATGAACGTCTGGAATTTATCGGTGACCGTGTATTGGGGCTTAGTGTGGCGGGGTTGTTGTATGAGATGTATCCCGATGAAACCGAAGGCGAACTGGCACGAAGACACGCAATGTTGGTATCAACAGAAACGTTGGGCGGGGTTGCCAAAGAACTGGGGCTGGACAAACATATTAAACACGGGCATATGACCGCAGGCAGAATCGTACATATTATGGCCGATGCGATGGAGGCGATATTTGGCGCAATATATCTGGACAGCGGATTTGAAGTGGCACGCGATATTATCGTCGAAATTTGGCGTGAATTAGCAGCCCAGGACACCGTGGCACCAAAAGATCCAAAGACCGCATTACAAGAGTTGGTTCAACAATCAGATAATGGGAATTTGCCGGTGTATGAATATCTGGAACCCACGGGCGCGTCACATAATCCCGTATTTAATGTGCGCGTGTCTGCAATGGGAAAATCTGCCACAGGGGCCGGGACATCAAAAAAATCCGCCAGCATAAATGCGGCAGAAAAATTGTTGAAAATCCTTGCATTTTAGGTTTTTGGACATTAAAATCACTGCATAAATAACAAAGGAAAAAAAATGTTTTCAATTTTATTAGTTTTATTGATTATCGTCGCAGTTATGATGATTGGTTTAATTTTGTTACAAAAATCTGAGGGATCTGGGATGTCTGGTTCGGCGGCGGCATCTATGTTTGGTGGCGCATTGACTGGGGCGGCAGCGGGGAATTTCTTGACCCGCGCAACCGCATGGTTGGCAACAATATTCTTTGTATTGTGTGCGGCATTGGCATTGGTGGCATCAAAATCAGATATGGCGGTTCAACAAAGCACTTTACGTAACGAAATTATCCAACAAGAAATGGATGCAGAACCATTATCTGAACCGATTCCGACAGAGATACCAAAAAATTAAACCAACCGCCAAATGGCGGTTTTTTTATGGCTGTGATTAAACACTGTATCAAAAATCAAATTGCAGATTTAAATTTGGAAAATAATCGTGAGTCGCATCAGTCACCACAACCAAGTCTGCGTCATCAACCCAACGTTCTGATAACCCATTTGGCACAACACGGTCACCATACGCAATATAATGCAATTGCGAAATCTGCGGCAATGCGTTCATGTTTAAAGAACGAGATAAAGGCGCATCTTCAAAATATGACGACCAATCAGAATGGTTTAATACACCGGCGATTGTTATCCACTGTTTTACAGATAAATCTGGATTATTTTGAATTATCAGCCCAGAAATCATCGCGCCCCCAGAATATCCAATCAGAACAACCGGACGATTGTCTGCAATATAACGTACCGTATCAGACATAGCAGAAATAACATTTTCAGAAAAACGACCGTCTGTCCAATCAGAAACATCACATTGCGATGATTTAATATACTGGCACGGGCGTGCAATATACGCCACATTTGGTGATGTATCACGTGCCGCCAAATCGCGCACAAATGTCCCAGTTGGTGTTGGATCTGATGTCGGGCGACCATACGCATCAAATGAATTACCATCACCTTCGATATAGATGTGTACTGGTGATGTGTTATCTGATATGCGATGATACGTGACGATGTCATAACGCCCCGACCGAACGATATTATATGTAAAGTCAGACGGCACAACCCATGATGACACACATCCAGACAATAAACACGATAAAAATAACATTCCTTGTTTCATGTATAATATTGTAACCCGAGGTATATAAAAATAAAAGAGAAAAAATATTGACAAATTTATTTTTTGTTCTATATTGTTATTACAACAAGGATACAAAATTATGAACAAGGAAGTATTTTTAACACCGCAACAACACCAACGTGTTGAAGAATTAAAACAAATGTCACCAACAGAATGGGAATCGTTGTGTAAACAATGCGGTATTTGCTGTTTGTATAAAGCGCCTGTAGATGGTCAAACCGCCTATCTATCTAAGTCTTGTCAATATTTGAACAAAGAAACAAAACAGTGTGAAATATACAAAGACAGATTGACGCGCCGTGGCACACAATGCGAAAAGGTCACACTGGACATTATATTAGACGGACAATTGACTCCAAGAACATGCGGATATGTTGAATATATTTATGGTCCGGCCCCAGAACAAATACACCTGGATTGGTCAATAATAAAAAAACACGAACCTGGGATACCTATGACACCCAAAGACATCATCACGGAATCCGTATTATGGAACCACAGATAAACAAATTCTAACCAAGGGAGAATACCATGGCAAATAAAAAACAAATCAAAAAAGCGGCGCGCAAAGTAAAAAATACACGTGCAACAACAAAACAAAAACGCACAAATTTCTGGGGACATGCGTGGTCAATACTGTGTTGGCCATTTAAAAAGATGGCAACACTGTGTCGTCGTATGTGGAATTGGGTAAAAAAACTGGATTTAGTATGCCTGGCGAACAGCACACTGATTATCGCAATTATCGTATTGTTTACGATGCTGATTATTGATGTGGTGAACTGTCGCAGACAACAGATTATTGTCGTCGCAGAACCAGTCCCGGTGGTTGCAACACACAACAAAACAACACATGACCAACATCCGACATTGCCAATTGCACACAACAGCAAGCAAATCGTAAATGTTGTGCCTGTAAAAAAAGCAGAAGCAAAAATTGTTAAACAACAAACAGCACAACAAAGCAATAAACTGATGGGCGATGTTGTAATTGACAGTCGTGGCGCAGGTGCAATTATACAATCTGGGACCCAGGTTCGCGGAAATTTATATTTACAAAACATGCGTAAATTTGTATTGCCATGCGATGTGCGTATTGATGGGAATTTATTCCTGCGTGATGTCAATATGTTGCAATTCTGTGGGGATTTTGTGGTCACAGGAAACATATATGTCAGCCCACGTTCATCTTTTGGCCCCATTCCAAAGACCGCACGCGTTGGCGGATATATAGTCTTATAAAAATACCGCCCAATTTGGGCGGTGTTTTTTGATGATTTTTTTACAAGAATATGATATAATACGTTCGTCCAAACAAAAAAAAGAGGGAAAAATGTTTGAAAAATTATTGAAAGTATTATCAAAGAACATGGGATACACAATTGTGTTGGCAATGGCAATTTTGCTGTTTGCAGTATTTTCTGATGGGCTGATTGCTGGGTTGATTACGGCAGTGTCTGCACTGTTGGCATATACATGCGTCGAAGCATTGTATAAAGAATACAAGGCGATGGGTGTAAAGAAGTCTGCGCCTGCAAAGAAAGCACCGGCAAAAAAGAAAAAATAAGTTTCTGATAAAATCCCGCCGGATGGCGGGATTTTATTGCAATATTATGTTTTATTTCAAATAAAATGTTATTGTGGCGACAACACGAACTTTTTTATTTATCGCCTGGCGTTCGTTGGATGACCATGAATCTGTGGGATCACGGGATTCAATACTGAATACGCCTTGGTTCGCGCTTTTAATTTTACCCAGACGCGCGTCAGCGTCTTTGGCAAACTGTTCACCGGCGGCGGTGGCGTTCTTGGTTGCCTGCTCTATCATTGAAATTTTAATGTCATTTAATCCGTTAAAGATATAAATGGGGCCAGAATAATCTTCGGTAATTGTAATACCGCGACGAACCAATTCACCCATGCGACGCGATACCGCATCAACCAACATAACATCATTTGAACGAACCATGACACCTGTTTCAATAACGTAACGGCCGTCATTGTTCTGATTCTTTAATTCCGCATCAGAATAGCCTGCGTATTTATCACGAACCTGGACACGTAAATTCTGGATATCAGATGGCGCAAATCCCGCGTCTGTTAAAAATGTGTGGATATCGGCAATATCAGAATCAATTTGCGCCTGCAGGGCCGTTAAATCACCGCCAACGTCATTTATCTTGATATTCCATACCGCAGTGTCCGCAATAACGTCGCGTTCGGCCAATCCTTTGACCGTCACAGTGCGTCCAGACATTGCACGATATATGCCATTACCAATAAAATATCCGCCCAAGGCAATGCCCAATGATAATACAATAACCCAAATACCAGATAATGATTTTGATTTATTTGACGTTTTCATAACTTTCCCCCTTTACATGCATTAGTCTAGAACAAAAGTTATATAAATGTCAAAGTCAATTATTGTGAATAATTTGCCCAATTACCCAATTTGCCAGATTTAATCCAAATGTTCCCGTTACTGTTATCACAGACCCCAGGTTTTTTGCATGTCCCGTCACCGGGGCGGGTGTTTCGGTCGAATACGCCACCGGAAAATCAGGCAATTCCATACCGCGGACCAATTTACGTACACGCGATGCCAATGGGCACACCGTTGTTTTTGATATTGGCGCAATTTTGATTTGTGTTGGGTCTGTCTTTGACGCCGCGCCCATTGATGATATAAACGGAATATTATGTTCGTGCGCCCATTGATATAATTCAACCTTGGATTCAACAGTATCAATCGCATCAATGATATAATCAGGAATTATATCAGGCGCATGACTTTCATCAAAAAACATATTAAACGTATCAACACGTATATTTGGACAAATATCACGGATACGAGTTGCCGCAACATTTACCTTTGGCATGCCAATTGTTGATTCTAATGCAAATAATTGACGATTGATATTTGTGCATTCCACAGTATCAAAATCAACAACGATTAAGTGACCAATGCCCGACCGTGCCAGGGCTTCTATCGCGAAAGAACCAACCGCACCACACCCCACAACCATAACAGTTGCGTTTTGCAATTTCTGGGTGCCAATGTCACCAAATAATAAACGTGTTCTATGCAGTCTGTCCATTTTTTAACATCTCAATTGTATTGTTGTATATTATATCGGCCATTTTATCGTGGTCAACATGCAAAATATCTGCAATTCTATTTACCGAATCAATTACACCCGACGGATTATCAGAATCTGTTTCTGCCAAAATTCGATTTATTGGGGTGTTAAGTATGTGGTCAGAATGTCGCATATCGCGTGGGCCATAAGAAAAATACATATTATAAGAATCTGCGAATTTTTGGATTTGATTTATGGGACCATTATATCCATGCGACAAAATAAAGCGCGGCAATTTGTTCTGGTAGGTTTTTAATATATGTGCCACACGTTCCCATGCGCCAACACAATGAATACACACACCACGATTTAGGTCATGTGCAATTTCTAACTGCTGTTCAAATACAGATATTTGCAAATCCATATCTGGTTTATGTTTATCCAGACCGATTTCGCCAACCATTAAGTCTGGATTATCAATCAATGTTTTGCGTAATTGTTGCAGCCAATTTGTTGGCAAATCTGAAATATACCATGGATGAACACCAATTGCGCCATATGTGCCACTTTTTGATAATTTTACCACCCCACCCCAATCAGACATTTTGGCTGCGTTCACAATCGCCCCAGTTGTGGGTTGCTCTTTACAATGACAATGTGCATCAATATATTTTGGCATATTATATTTTTAAGAACCCGCATGTGCGGGTTCGGTTTTCTTAATCCAGATTATTTAACAAGATATCTTTCATTTCATTTGGCAACATACCAGTTGTGGAATATCCACAATCAACATGATGTGTTTCACCGGTAACACCAGATGACAAATCACTGAACAGATACATGGCCGCCCCTGACACATCGTCCAGTGTCATATTACGACGCAACGGGGTTGTTTCGGCATTCAAACGCAACATCGCCTTGAACCCGCCAACACCACTGGATGCCAATGTCATAATTGGGCCTGCACTGATTGCATTAACACGAATACCATCACGTCCCAAGTCGGATGCCAGATAGCGAACACTGCTGTCCAGGGCGGATTTCGCCACACCCATAACGTTATAATTTGGCACAGACTTTTCACCGCCATAGTATGTCAATGTCACAATAGAACCGCCGTTCGTCATCAATTTAGATGCGCGACGCGTTAAATCCACCAAAGAATACACAGATATATCCATTGTGTTCTTGAAATTATCGCGCGTTGTGTCTGCATACCGACCGGTTAATTCGTTTTTGTCAGAAAATGCGATTGCATGCAACATACCGTCCAAGTGTCCCCATTCGGCCTGAATCTTGTTAAACAAATCATCCATTTGTTCATCGTTTTGGACATTACATTCCTGGACAAATTTTGCACCAATGGATTCCGCCAATGGACGCACCCGCTTTTCCAATGCAGGCATCGCGTATGGCATCGCAATTTCAGCCCCCATTTCATGTGCACGCTTGGCAATCGCCCATGCCATTGACCAATCATTGGCGACGCCTGTAATTAAAATCTTTTTTCCCTGTAATAACATTATATATTCCTTTGTTGTTATTCTGTATTGGACAGATAAAATATACCATGAAAAAAAATCACCCGCAATAATTATTGCGGGCTTTGTTTATTTTCCTGATTATTTGCGCCCAATGCGCGAATATTTAAATCCGTGTGCCATGGCTTCGTCTGGATTTAACAAATTACGGCAATCAACAATGATTTTACCACGCATCAATTCAGATGCACGCGCCAAATCCAGCCCACGGAATTCATCCCATTCCGTCAATATCGCCAAAACATCAGCCCCATCAAGCGCAGAATACATATCCGGCGCGTATTCAATCGAATCTGCCGGCAATACACGTTTTGCGTTTTCTGTTGCCTGGGGATCAAATGCAGTAATTTGTACATTATGTGGCAACATATCAGAAATAATTTCAATCGCAGGACTTTCACGGCAATCGTCTGTTCCATTTTTAAACGCCAGTCCCAATACCGCAATCTTTGGATTATCAATACTTGACACCGCGTTTAAAATACGTTCTGCCATCATTGTCTTGCGCGCACGATTACCGCGGATTGCCGCCTTTATCAATGTCATATCGACACCGTATTCGTCCGCCATATATGCCATGGCCGATGTATCTTTTGGAAAACAAGAACCGCCGTATCCAGGTCCTGCATTTAAGAAGCGTGGCCCAATACGCGTATCTAATCCCATACCGTGGGCAACTTCATTGATATCGGCACCGGTGGCCTCGCAAAAATTGGCCATTTCGTTTATATAGTGAATCTTTATCGCCAAAAACGAATTTGATGCGTATTTAATCGTTTCAGATGAACGACGATTTACAAACAAAATTTGCGATTTTTCGGCAAATGGTTCATATAATGTGCGCAAAAGGTCACGTGCACGTTCCGAATTTGCACCAACAATAATTCTGTCAGGATTAAAGAAATCGTATACCGCAAAACCTTCGCGCAGGAATTCCGGTAATGACACAACATCGAAATCTGCATCAGGGTTCTGGGCGCGAATAATTTCTTCGATTCTGTCCCCTGTTCCCACCGGTACAGTAGATTTTGTCGCAATTACAGTATATCCGTTTAAATGTTGCGCCAATTCAGTTGCCGCCGCATGGATATATTTCATATCCGCAGCCCCCGTTTCAGGATGCGGTGGTGTTCCAACCGCCAGGATAACAATATCTGCGTTTGGTATTGCATCTGCCATCGATGTTGTAAAATGAATACGATTTTCAGTAATGTTTTTCTGCAACAAATCATCCAAACCATCTTCGAATAATGTCACGTGTCCCGCACGCAACATGTCGATTTTATGCGTATCATAATCGATACATGTGACATTATTCCCAAGTTCTGCCAGCCCAACACCCGTTGGCAACCCGACATAGCCTGTTCCAACAATTGCAACCTTCATAATCACCCCTGTTTTTTAAATTGCATATCATACAAAGAGCGATACGCGCCATTTTCAATAGAAACCAGTTCATCATGTGTGCCTGATTCAACAATTTCACCATGGTTCACAACAACAATTTTAGATGCGTTACGAATCGTGGATAAACGGTGTGCAATAACAAACACAGTCTTGTCGCGCATCAGATTTTCAATCGCCTGTTGAACGACGGCTTCGGATTTATTGTCCAGCGCCGATGTGGCTTCGTCCAGAATTAAAATTGGAGCGTTTTTCAAAAATGCACGCGCAATCGCAACACGCTGTTTTTGCCCGCCAGACAGCATTATACCACGTTCGCCGATTTGTGTGTTTATGCCGTCTTTAAGACTGGCGATAAAATCCGTTAAACACGACATTTCCAATGCCGTATTTATTTGTTCTTCGGTCGCGTTTTGATTACCCAGTAAGATATTATCGCGAATTGTCCCTGCGAATAAGAAATTATCTTGGAAAACAACACCAATATTTTCACGCAATGAATTTAGGGTGAAATCACGAATATTTATACCATCAATATAAATACCTCCACCGGTTACATCATAAAAACGTGGTAACAAACTGACCAATGTAGTTTTACCGCCCCCAGAATTGCCAACCAATGCGATTGTCTGTCCCTGGGTCACGCTTAGATTGATATTCTTTAATACGGGACGCCCCTTGACATATTCAAAAGACAGGTCACGAAATTCAATATTCTGAATCTGGGGCGACATTTCAATTGCATCTGGTTTATCAATAATTGCAGGACAACTGTCCAGAATATTAAACACACGTTCAATCGCCATGAACGCCATTAAAACAGAATTATAATTGGACCCCAGGCTTTTCATCGGTGTATACAACATTATCAATGCTGTCAAAAACGATACGAAACCACCACTGGTTATCGTGCCACTTAGAATCAAATAAGACCCATACCATATTGCAACACCGATTCCCACAGATAAAATAATGTGCATCACAGGTGTCAACCAACGCGTCTTTTGCATCATACGAATACGCAATTTAAACACACCATCCAATACAACACCAAACTTATCCCGTTGATAATCCGCCAAATTATATGATGTAATTGTTTTATTTCCCGCATATGATTCATTATAAACAGTCATCAGGGCGGCTTCGGTTTTGACAGTTTTATCCATAACTGATTTGATACGCTTTTTTAAAGACATCATTGGAATAAACGCACCAATCAAAATCGCCGTGCAAACCAGCGCCAATTGCCATGAATTATAAAACAATACAAAAATCAGTGAAAATGCTGTAAAAAACTTTTGCACAAAATTCTTTAAATTCGTCAGCAGTCCAGAACATGCCATATCGGCATTATTATTGAACATAAACAATATATCGCCTGAATTTTTCTTGTTAAAAAATTCTGTTTCAAAACACAGCATCTTTTTATACAAGTCAAGTTTTAACAAATTGGTGATTTTTGCGCCAACCCAAGTATTTAAATAATTTGCACCATATGTCAAACCACCCTGGACAGATGTAAACAGAACAATTGCAATTGGGATATACCACGCCGTTTGCAACGATTTTTCCACCATAACCAAATCCATATATGGCTTTAAAGACATTGCAATAACACCGTCCAGCATACCAATCGGCGCCGCCATCAACACAGATAACAATGCACGAAACCAATATGGCTTTACATACGGCCACATACGCCGATAATTTTGCACAAAAGAATTCCTTAGAATTATATTTTCGCGTTTTGCCATTATTTAGACTTTTCTGTTGTTGCGTTATTTAGCGCATATGGATTTTGAACCGGGCCACCCCACAGTCTTTTCTGTAACCACAGACTTAATTTCTTTTTGGTTTGATTCCCGTGCATTTTTTCCAGTGTGATTTCACGCACCGCCGCCCCCAACGGACGTGGGTCATTTTCACTGACATACGGGTTGGCGATATCAAAACGTATATGCAAATTACCATCAGGAACCAAGGTCCCAGGGATAATCGCAGTATAAATATCACGTGATGCCGCGCACCATTGGGCGACGACAGTATTATTCGCGTATACGGTAATGTCCTGGCACGGGGTATCTGGGGCACGAGCGCCAAACCCATTAAATAACAGGCGTAAATCAGAACCATCCGCATCTGCGACAAATAATTTCAATTCGGAATGTTTACCCACAATACATCTGTGTTTTGGTTCCTGGGCGCCCCAACCAACATTACCAGATATATATTGATCACTGTTACCAGATTGATTAAACAAAATCGTATCAGCGGTATGGTATGTAATAAACCCGTCCCGGGGGACCATATTATTTTGTTTTCCCGGTGTTGACAAGAACGCGCACCACAACACACAACACGCAACCAGTATAAAAGAAATAAAAATAAGTACTGTTTTTTTAGTAATCTTCATCGTCAAAATCACTTTATTTCATCGTGTTACTACCCTAGCAATTATATTTATATGGGTCAATTGATTTTATATCTGGCACACAGGAATATATGCACCAGATTACCATTATAAGCCGGTCAAGAATGACAAATCAAGACTGCACAATATACCAATGGATTTATCACTGGAATATATTCCTGAACAGAATTGTATGTTATCTTCGGTCAGTTTTTTTGTAACAACGCCCATGTTTCTTGCCCGCAAATTCCCCCGAACACTGTTTGCCCATGGCAGTAATATTATCAGAAACAATACCAAGCTGTGACATCAGTTTCGCATTCTGTTGTGTCCCCCCAGCAATCAATTCGCGCATATCGTTTAATTGTTTTTGCAACATATCATGGCGACGGTTCAGGGCAGAAATCGCATTCATAATATGCGCAAAATTATTATTAAGCATTTCTGTGCGCCCACGATAAGAACGCGCATATATCGCATGTCGCATGTTTATATATGGCTTTTTTATCACGCACAAATACAGATACGCACATAAGTAATATGGGAATAAAACATATTGCTTAATCCGTTTGGGCATACGATGGACATGCAATGTTGCAGAATAATTGTATTTCTTTAACAATGCGGCGGTTCGCTTTGCAAAGGCCTTTTTATTATTCAATCCATTAAACTGACTGCGACAACGTCCCATATATGCGTTTGTGTATAGTTTTATGATATCTTTATCTGTTGTCAGTTTTGATATCATTTGAATAACCCTGTCTGCGATTTCCAAATAATCGGCGAAGTTTTTATCAATATTGCGTGTGATACATCCAGAATGAATTGTACGCTGGTATATTTTATCTTTTAATATCGATATCCGTTTTGCCTTGAATAACGCTTCGGTAAAGAACAAATTATCTTCGAAACATAACTTTTTGTTTACCCAGCGTATATTATTTGTATCCAGGAATGATTTGCTGTAAAACGTTAGACACGACGAAACAGCCATACGATGTGCAAAATCTTTGCAGTCCGACAGGTTAAATATGTCTTTGAAACGTTCCGGCAAGTATTCAAATTGATAATACGGATTTGGCACAAACTGATTGGTCGCCAAATCAAAGTTTATACCACCAAAACAACACATATCCAAATTATAATATTTGCTGTATAAATACAAATATTCCAGACCATCCGCGCGCAACCAATCATCTGCATCAACGAATTGGATATATTCGCCACGTGCGATTTTTAACGCATTGTTACGCGATATAGACAGACCGGCGTTCTTTTGATCTATGACACGAACGCGGCTGTCTTGGGCGGCATATTGTTGCAGAACAGACAAGGTGCTGTCACTGGAACCGTCATTTACGCAAATAATTTCAATATTGTGTAATGTCTGTTCCAATAAACTGTCCAGGCATTTATGCAAGAAATCTTGGGCATTGTATGCACAAACGATAACAGAAACACACGGTTTTGATGCCAATGATAAGTTATCACATATTACACGAACAGGCAGAGCCTTAACATCCAAATTTAATCTGCTTGTTGTATTTAAAACTATATTCTTTGTATTTTCAGAATACGTTTGATACAGATTGTTTAATTTTTCGTGTTGCAGGCTCAACTTCTTATCACGTATTAAATTTACAGCTTTTTTCTGCAGAATAAGCTTAATCTGTTCATCAGATATGCGGCCATTATGATAATTCAACTGACTGACAACAAAGTCTAAATATTCTGTTTCTAATTCTTTATAAAAATTGTTTGACACCAAAAAGTCATATGCCTGGGTTATAAAACATATAACATCATCTGTTTTATCAACTGCCTTTGCATTACTCATTATCGACGTCGGTACATCAACACGATAAAAATACAGATTCTCATCCAGAACAGATATACGTTTTGATAATAAAATACACTTTATGCTGTATACCACATCTTCAAAACATACAGCCGGCGGAAAGAACATATTGTTATCAATCAACAAACTGCGTTTATATAATTTATACACAGCACCAAAATGAGTAAATACTGCATGTTTGATGTCACGCCATGTGCATACATCGTTTTTTCTGGTGCGATAAATTGACATATCGCGCGCCGGCATAATTTCTGTCTGACCAGTATTTTCATGATATGTCGTAATTCCATACAAACACAATTCAGACTTATCCGATACAATCTTATTATACAGTTTATCCAATGTGGTTATATCCAACCAATCATCACTGTCCACAAAACAGACGTATTCACCACGTGCAAATCGCAACCCTGTGTTTCTGGCAGGTCCCAATTTCTGATTTGGTTGATCCAAAACCACAATGCGATTGTCGCGCGCGGCATAATCCTTTAAAATATCTAATGAATTGTCGGTAGAACCATCGTTTACACAGATAATTTCAATATTTTGCAGTGTCTGGTTTATCAGGCTGTCTAAACATTTTGGAAGATATGTTGCAACATTATAAACAGGCACAATCACAGAAACCGCGGGGGCAGAGGTATACTTATCAGAATACCCCAGCAAATGTTTGTGATTCAAAAACTTTTTATTTTCTTCTTTGACCCAACTGGCACCCCACCAATGAACGGTATGCGTAGAATCTTCAATGCATGATTTGTCAAATTTTTCACCATATCTGAACGGGATAAAATAACGTTCTGGATATATTGTCAGGTCGGGCAATTTTATAATTTTCTGTTCTGATTTAATCGGAAATGGGAATATCTTATATTCGCGCAAAAAATGGTCAAAAACAAGCGGCATTGTGTATACGGATTCGGTCCAAATTGCACTGTCGTAAAAGCGAACAATCTGACCAAAGAATTTATTTCCGCGTTGGGCCGCACAAATAGCCGGTTCAACAAAATCACCGCATCCATCCAATGATGAACTTTGCATGCCAACAAATGCCGGATTGTGCAGGAATTTGTCCATGTTCTTTACCACAGATACGTCAGTATCAAAATAAATTCCACCATGTTCATATAATGCCTTGATACGGATATAGTCGGCAACATATGCCCACATTTTACGACTGTATACCGTTTTGAACCAATGATTGGTTTTTAATTCGTGTTCGTAGTCGAAATATTCTTTGTTGTCTTCGTTTAATTCTGCGATTTCATAATCAGGCAAGAATTGTTTCCAGGTATCGATACACTTTTGAACCTCGGGTCGTTTGGCTTCGCCGGCACCCCAGACATAGAATATACGCTTTGGAATTTGTTTAATTACGCCCGCATCAATCAAGATATTACGCAGTGTTGAATATTTCATGTTTAACGTATTGCTGTCAAAGTCAAATTCATCTGCAAAAATGCGCGCAAAATTTTCTGCAAAGAATTTCTTAAACTCTGCCAGGCTGGATGGATTGGTTGCCATACCCAACTTTGACCAATAAATATGTTCTGTCGCAACAAGCAAGTATGAATGTTTGACGGCTTTGTATAATTTTAATTTATTCAATTGGTTATAGATTTCTGCAAAACAACGCAACAAATCCACAGGATGCTTGGTTCGTGTAGAAACCGCAGTGGTGCTGGTGTTTTTAACCTGATTTGTGCGATAGTGTATCAGGCGTTCTGGGCAAAAAGCAATACGACGCGCCAATGCCTGGGCAATACATGAAAAATAACTATCGTTACAGCAAGACAAACTTTGGAATAATATTTTGTTATCCCGAATAAATTCTGCACGATACAGCCTGTTCCACACCCAACAATTAGTCAATTTGAATATGCGTTCCGGGATATCTTTGTAATTAAATACAGGCGGCAATCCATTGGTATCAAATGTCCATGGCGTATTCATATCACATTGGTTCTGTTCATCAAACAAAAACGTATCGCACATAACAATGTCTGCATTGGTTTCAGTCGCGCGTTTATACAATGTTTCATGCATATTTGGTTCAAAAAAGTCATCCGAATCCAAAAATGATAAATATTTTCCACGCGCAATTGCCAAACCCGCATTACGCGCAACGCCCGCATTATGATTTTCTTGGGACACAACGGTGATGCGCTTATCATGTTCCGCAAATTTTTTGGCAATTTCCAAAGAGTTATCCGTAGACCCATCATCAACATAGATGATTTCTATGTCCTGTAATGTCTGATTGCATACAGATGACAAACACTGGTCCAAAAACGGTGACACATTATGTCCTGGTAAAATCACCGAAACCAGCGGTGTGCGCGCAATTTTATTCTGCACAATGATTGTCGCGGTCGTTGTTTCGCCGCCAGCACTTTTTACCGTAAATTGTTTTGTGTTTTTAGACTGCTTTGCAGATTTCTTTGGCATAAATGAACCTCTTTGATTATACCCCCAGAAATAAATGTCTGTATATCTTAGGACACAATAAAACAATAGTCAAATAATTAGTTGATTTTTTGGGCTGTTTATGATATAATACAAACCAAGATTCAGGTGCATTTGTGCGCCTGTTTTTGTATATTGCCACCATTTTTTGGTGGCATTTTGTTTTATATAAACCAAAAGGAATTTTATGAACAGAATCGAATACGTCGGGGATGGAAAAACACGATTTTTTGTTTTTAATACCCAATGCTTTGATACAGCAGATGTTTGTGTGTGTATCAACGGACGACAAATAACCGATGGTTATACCGTAAAAACAACAGAAACCAGTGAAAACACAGATATTCCATATTGTGTATCTGGGGTTGAATTTAGTGTTCCACCAATATCAACAGACGTTATCACAATATATCGTGAAATACAGTTGGTACGTGTTGTAGACTATCAACCAACCGTTAAAATCGATACAGATGCACTGAACCAAGATTTTAACTTTACTATCGAAGTACTGAAAGATTTTTCAGATAAATTAAATGTTTTTGAAACACAATACGCACAAATCGCAACCCCAGCACTGATTGAACGGATTGATGCAACAATGGATGCAATTGATGCACTGGGCAATATTTCAAACAAGGCAAATATTGATGCAGATAATTTTTCTGCAACTGGACGCGCAACACTGTCGGGATTGGGATGTTGTAGCGACAGATATGTCAATATTTCAGAAACAGGTAATGGCACAATGTTTGTTGCGCCGGCCAACGGATTCCTGATGATACGCAAGGCAGCAACCGCAGTCGGACAGTATCTGGAAGTCAAAAACGCCACCAGTGGCATTGACATACTGGAATACGCATGCATACCAACACAAAGCCTGATTATTCAATGTCCGTGTGCAAAAAATGACCAATTGGAAATATGGTGCACCGTCGCAGGTGATACAAAATACTGTCGTTTTCATTATGCCCAAGGAGAAATGTAATGATATATATCAAAGAAATCACAAATCATAAAATCGGTGACAACACACCATTCGCAGATGTCGCAAAAACATTGGGATTTGAAATTGTGCGCAATGATGATGAAATTGAAATTGCGTATGACGGTTCAATGTGGGAACGCGGTTTTGCGCCAAGTGCCCCAGAACAAACATATATCCAGAAACGTGTTGCCGAATATCCAGACATATCCGAACAACTGGATATGATTTATTGGGATAAAATAAACGGTACAAATGTGTGGTTGGATACTATTTCAGAAATTAAAAACAAATACCCAAAAACAAATTAAAAATCGGGCGCCCTGCCCGATTTTATTTATTACCCCCGGATAAATACGCACGCATATTTATGATTTCTGATTCTGTCATTTCGTCGTTTTCTGATATATTATTTATTAAATCATCTATCTCGTCTTTTGTATATTTATGCGGTGTCTGGGTGAATTTAATATGAACAACCTGGCCATGGGTTACGGGCATTTCATAAACAAATGGTTTATCATGCCATGTCGCCACCGGCGCAGTTAAAATCTCATTATCATCAATCACAATTGATGAATAATCAACCCAATACGGGAAACGTTTCCCATCCGCACGACGGTCAGGACCGCGGAAATACAATTTTAACACACCATCATTTACCGCAGTGATTTCTATATCACCATAGCTTAAGTTCGCAGATACAGATGCACCAACACCAGTTTCATTTGTAAACCATGATGGATATGCGACCCTGGCGCCATCCATGTTCACAGTAACTTTATTATCTGTGTCACCATGATTTTTAATATCAACCCGCCATTCAATTGGATGTTTATTTTGAGGAATAATATTTTCTTTTTTTTTAAAATAATACTTTTTTATGTATGTTATTCGATGGCATTTCGATAAAATGGAATCCCATAAATTTATATTACCAATCCAAAACCGTGGATTTTCCGCATTTATATTCTTGTTTTTATGAACATCGTTATCGGTAACTGTATATATCGTCAAATAACGGTTTACACGATATTCACAAGTGGATTTTTCGGTATCACTGTGAATTACCTGTAATATTGTCATTTTCATACGTGGGTACATTTTGTGCATATTGCGCGCAAAATCAATAATACCATCTATATCTTTGTCGCGATTAAATACAAAGCATACTTTACGTGCATTGGCACAGATTTCTTGGAAACGAGCCATACGATTGCCAAAAATCTTGTGAAATGTTGGCAAATATTCATCGACTGTTTTCCCTGTCGGAAATGCATGCAAAGATATCATGCCACTGCGATTATCCGCAACAGACAGATGGAATGGGTTTGTTGTGGTTTTAAAAGAAAAATCTGCAAACCAATCCGCATTGCCATCACGCAATGATTTTATTACCAAATCAAACGAATACGACATCATCCAATCAAATGGTAATGCGCATGTGCGCAGTCCTGTGCGTTGCAACCAATATGCGGGACGACACGCATTTCCCAGCGATATAAAATGTTCAGCAGTTATTGTTGGTAATTCGGTTAGTATCTTTACCCGCATACCCACCCCCCTATTTTATGGTGCGCAGTTCATCTTTTAATTTATGATATTCATCATAAACACGTTCTGGATATTTTAAAATGCGCTTTAATATACTGTCTTTTTTATGGGCAACAACCGGCTGTGCATCCAAGGTGACCGCATATCGTCCTTCGGCACGACCATGATTTACATAATGCACCAGCGGACACATCTTGGCCGCGGCAACATCCGGATTAGAACGCAGATACGCGTTGCCATCAAATTTAGGGGACGGATTGCGCCCTTCGACCCAGCCGTGTTTCAGATAATGTTTTAATGGGTCGACGTGCGCACGTGCAACGTCTGGATATGTTTTTAAATACCACTTTTTATCAAATAAACCCGAACGCTTGATACGCTTCATTTTACCGTTCCTTTGTTAGCCATTCTTACATAACGACCAGACCAATGTCCACGTGTCACGTAATGTGATAACGGACAGATGTCATACAATACAATGTCTGGATTATCATGCAAATATGCATTACCATCAAATAATTCACATGGATTATAACCACATCGCCAACCAATTGTCAAATAATGCTTTAAAGGGTCCTTTTCGGCTGTAATCGCATATTGTTCTGTATACCAATTGTAATCGAACAAACCACTGCGACGAATGACCGATACTTGTTTTAACAAATCATACTGTTGTCGATTGATAATATGCAACAAATACAATAACTTTAATCTTATTTTGGTGAATACAGATGCATTGCGCACCCGTGGCAATGTGCGATTTCTGTTTGGACATAAATTATGCAAAACACGATTAAAATCGTCTAAAAAAAGCCTGTCATCTGCATAAATGTTAAATGTGCGATTTAAAAAGTGATATGTCGCATCAATATATGTGTCGTCAAATTGGTGCGCATGCGCAAAATCAATAATCATTTGGCATACTGTTTGAATATCACGTTTACGCTTTGTCACCTTGGCGGTATCAATACTGATGGAATCGGGACTTAAAACATAAGAATACACCGGTGTATCACATGCAAAAACACGCTGGGCATAATAAAATGCCAAAAATACAAACACATTGTCTGCACAATACAATCCAACAGGACATGTAATGCCGTTGTCCATAATCAATTGTTTTGCAAATAATTTATCCCATAGCGCCCCATTACGAATAATGTCAAATTTGGTCGCATTGTTTGGCAATATACCTGTCTTGGAATGGCGCAGACCATTATAAGAACAAAAAACAATATCCGCATCATTGTCAATCGCGTTTTTATACAATAATTCAAAGTAATCTGATGGTATTTTATCATCGATATCAAAAAAACCAATATATCGCCCCGTCGCATTCGGAATTGCCATATTACGTGCTGCCCCAGGTCCTATATTCTGGGGTTGACGCATTATTTTAAATCGGGAATCTGATGCGGTCTGTTCTAATAAATATTCATACGTCCCATCAGTAGAACCATCATCAATCAAAATAAATTCAATATCAGACAATGTCTGGTGTGACAACGTATCCAATGCAGATTGGCATATCGATTTGCGATTGTATACAGGTATAATAATAGATACAGACGCCATGTTATTACACCTTAGATACGTTTGAATATCTTGCATACTGGGATAAAATCAAACAAATATCCCTTGTAACATAATTGATGTGACCCTTCGTGTTTCTGACGATGCAGTGTTAACAACGGTATGCCAAACAATGTTATTCGGTATATTTTATTATATGGTGTTGCAGCAGCAATATGCAGCCCGCAACGGATGGAATGACGATACATATCATCAACCAATTTATCTGATGCATATGGATACAGATATTGCCACCCAGCCAGATTTTCCAGGCCGTTCTTTTTAACAAACGGTATGCCCTTTTTTAACATCTTTATTGGACTGTGATACATGCTGTGTGTAATGTCGCCGTTTTCACCACTGACAAACGTTGCCATTTGATATCCGTGGCGCAAAACCAATTGGGATAGGCCAACTTCGTACTTTAAAACAATCAACTGTTTTTCAATCTGATGTGTGACACACGCCATAAATTCACGAATAAACTGCTTGTTTGCCAATTTGCGTGACATGCCAACAAACCAAGATTGAATCTGAACCGGGGTCCATTTGTTTTCAAAATCTGTCATACCAATAAAATCAGCCCCACGGGATTCCAAATCAAACAAAATTGGACCAATATCGTACAATGGACCATAAACACTGTCGTTGACCATGTATATCCAATCATACTGATTCAACAGTTTGTGTTCGTCGGCATACGCATATGCGCGCTTATACGAACCAAAATCATATTCACCATGACGTGCGGCAGATATATGCAATATATTTGGAATTTCAGATAATTTCTTTAATTCTGTGTCAGATACATCACAATCCATAACCAAAATAATGTCACCCAATACAGATAAAGATGTCAGATAATGTATCAATGTTTTATCAATAATACCATCTTTGTCATATCCTGCGAACAGGAACAAGCGTTTATTTTGCATATCACACCCCGTAAAAAATAGATTATTTGTGTCCTTTGTATTCAAGAACAAAATATCAGTAAAGTCAACAAAAAATCCCGCAAAAATGCGGGATTTTATTCTTCGGCAATAAAGCCACCTGATTGCATTTTCCACAAACGGGCATATTCACCGCATTTGCGCAACAGTTGTTTATGCGATCCCTGCTCTATGATATGGCCCGCTTTTAAAACAACTATTCTGTCCATATTACGCAATGTCGACAGACGATGCGCAATCGCCAATGTTGTGCGACCAGATGCCAATTCGTCAAAAGACGATTGAATTGCTACCTCGGTTTCACTGTCCAGTGCAGATGTGGCCTCGTCCAGGACCAAGATGGGTGCATTTTTCAAAAATGCACGTGCGATTGCAACACGCTGACGCTGGCCGCCGGACAATTTAATGCCACGATCGCCGACCATGGAATCATATTTTTTGTCGGTTCCCATGATAAATTCGTGGGCAGCAGCCTGGCGCGATGCACGACGAATTTGTGCATCGGTTGCCCCAACCCGACCGTATGCGATATTTTCACGCAATGTACGGTTGAACATCGTGGGTTCTTGGGGAATAAACGCAATGTTTTCACGTAAAGAATCTTGGGAAATATTGCGAATATTCTGACCGTCTATCAAGATTTCGCCATTGGTCGGATCATAAAATCGCATCAGCAAATTGACCAATGTGGTCTTGCCCGCCCCTGATGGCCCAACCAGCCCAACGCGTTCGCCTGGATTTATCGTCAGATTTAAATTGCGCAAAACCCATTTGCGTTTATATCGAAACGATACGTTACGAAATTCTATTTTGCCATGCGTAACCACCAAATCTGGTGCGTTTTCCGTATCCATAACGTCAATTGGCACAACCAATTCAGAATACGCCTTGGCGGCGGAACCTGTGCGCTCTACGATTGTTGGGATTTGGTGAACAATCATCGCAATAGACCCCATAACACCAAAGAATACAGAATTCGTATACACGATTTCTGATACCGTCATACGTCCCTGCATATACAACCATACCGATAACAGCAGGGTTGCACCATAGCATATGTCCCAAACGATAATTGGTATCGCAGAAAACAGGCGCTGCATAAAGTATGAATGTATATGCGTCTGGATACGTTTTTCGCGTGCAGGCTCTAAATACTTACGTTCACGTGATGCGCCGGCGAACAATTTTACAACAGAAAAGTTCGATATACTGTCGATATTTTTCCCGGCCAATTCACTGGCGGCAGAACTGGCGTCTTTGGACGCTTTGTTCATCGGTTTTAACATTATCCAACTGTATATCCCACGCAGGACAAATACGAACGCAAAGATAATCGCGATATAACTGTTGATAGAAAATATCATACTGATGTTGGTCAACATCATTATAAAAATGCACACAATCATCCATAATTCGTAAAGCGACAAAACCCCATCTGAAACATAGCCGATTTGTGTATGAACCTTGCCAGCCATGCGACCGGTCCAGAATGACATAGACTGATTATTGACATAATCATTCAAAACAACAGATGCACGATTGCGAATACGTGCAGACCAACGCGCATGATACATACCGCGCATGAAACGCGCGCTGTCAACCATCAGTAACAACCCAACAATCAACCCAATTGTCGGTATAGAATACTGTAATATATTCATTCCGGACGGAATATCCGCTTCGAACAATGCGACAAACCAACGCTGGGCATTTGGGAAAATTACGTCATCTGTAACCGCAATCAGAAAAAAGATTGCCCACGCAATGACAGCCCCCCAAGAGCCAGGAATTGCATATTTTATATAAAATTTCCACAATGACTTCGGCAGAACCGAACCATGTGTTTTCTGTTTTTTATTGGAATTTTTCGATTTTCCAATGTTCTTGCGTAACATAAGTTACCCCCTTTGTTTATCATATAAATTATTTGTTAAATTTTGCCCCCCACTGACCGAACGGCCACAAATATTTAATCGGGGAACCTTAGCACAACAATCCCATTGAAAATCCTTTTGTTTTGGTTAAATGAAGTACTGAGCACGGTTATAACATATTTGTCAACAATTGTCAAGAACTAATTAGCAATAATTTCCCGGAAAATCTCGGCTGGGATGGTACCACCTGTGATTTTAGAACTCATTGGTGTAAAGTCGTCATTGCCCATCCAAACACCAATTACCAATTCACCATTTGAACCAATAAACCATGCGTCGCGATTTTCATTACTGGTGCCGGTCTTGCCCCCCAAAACCCCAGATGCACGTGCGCGACCACCGGTGCCGCCAACCGCAATCACGTCTGCCAACAGAGCCTGCATTGATTCAACAGTATGCGGTTGCAAAACCTGTATTGGGTCTGATGGATTACGTTCGTAAATCACGTTGCCATGCATATCTGTGACGCGGGTTATCGAATATGGGCGCACAGAATATCCATCGTTCCATATAACCGCGTAAATGTTTGTCAAATCCAACAATGTCATTTCTGATGACCCCAATACGGTCGAATATTCGCGGCGTAACTTTGTTCCCACGCCCAGTCTGCCCGCCATAGACAGCACAGAATCAATGCCATATGTCTGGGTCAATTTTAATGGTACAGAATTTACACTTTTCGCAAACGCGGTCGCCAATGTGATATCGCCGTAATATTTTTCGTTATAATTTTTTGGACTGTAATCGCCAATCGCGAACGGGGAATCGTTTACATATGAATCTGGCAACATACCATTTTCCAGTGCAACCAGATATACAACAGGCTTAAAGGCACTGCCCGGTTGACGCGGGGATGTGGTGCGATTGAATTGACTGGATTGATAATCAGTACCGCCCGACATTGCGCGCAATGCACCATCCGGGGTCATGGCGACAACAGCACCCTGATATTCTGAAACTTTATCTGGCAAAACTGCGGCAACACGTGACTGTAACCCCGTATCCATTGTGGTATACACATACATATCAGATTCAAATTCGCCAATTCGCGAACGCAATTCATCCATTACAAAATCAGTCCAGTATCGATACAGATTTGTATCTGGCGCCGGGGTCGCCGGGGTCATGGTCTGGGCCGCCAGACGGGCCTGATTTATCGTGATATATCCCTGGCGAACCATTTCTTGCAAAATCACGCGCGCACGTTGGATATTTTTTTCGGGGTTGCGCAGGGGACTGTATGTTGTGGGCGCCTTTAACATGGCGGCAATTTGTGCGGCCTGGGCAATGGACATTTGATTGGCAGGCACCTGGAACATGGCACGCGATGCCGCATCAATTCCACGCATGCCACCAACCAATGATACGCGGTTCATGTACAAATCCAGGACCTGGTTCTTGTTAAATCTGTTTTCCAACCAATATGATAAAATCAGTTCTTGGACCTTGCGCGATATTTTCTTTTCGCGCGACAGGAATATATTCTTGGCGGTTTGTTGTGTTATGGTCGACCCGCCAGATGCCACACGGCCACGCACAATATTTGACACCAATGCGCGCGATATACCGCGGATATCAATTGGGCCATGTTGAAAAAAACGTTTGTCTTCGATTGCAACAATGGCCTGCCATACGTGCGGGGGCAACGTTTCCACCGATACAGGTGTTCCCATTATGCGATTTGCACTGCGTATTTCATTGCCGTTTTGGTCCAAAAAGACAACTGCCGCAGTACGTGTTTCATGCAATATCGCATCCAGTGATGGCATACGCAAATAGATATACCCGACATAGCCTGCAATCGCAACACCACCCAATAACGCCAGGTTAAAACACCACACGAAAACACGATGCCAAATTGATGGTGTTTCTGGGGCTTTACGGGTGTTATTTCGGGTATTTTGTCGCAATGTTTTCTCCTGTGATGTAAACAGCATAGCACATTTATCTTGCCTTTGACCAGTGTTTATATTTATAATCCCATCATAACAACGAAAGGAATTGATTCATATGAAAAAGTTAGCAATTGTACTGTCTTGTTTGGTTATGTCGCCTGCCCTGGCTCAGGATTACTGGGACGATTATGATTACGCATCAACGCCAAAGCGTGATACATATGTTGGTATCAGATTACATAAAAACGAACGTATCGCGTTTAAGTATGACAATTATAACGGTGGCGATACAACAATTCGCAAAGATAACTGGGGATTTGGATTGGTTGCCGGAAATCGGCTTAGCGACCATGTAAAAGTTGAATTTGAAACAATGTATACTGGCGCAACCCAAACAAAACGCGCGACCAAGTACGACTTTGACGTTTGGGCAAATATGTTAAATGTATACCTGTTCCAGGAATATGATAATGCAATTGCACCGTATGCAGGACTGGGGATTGGATTTGCCAGTATTTGGGGTGACGTAAATGCGCCGTATGGCCATATGTCGGACAGTGTATTTGATTTATCGTTCAGTGCCATGTTGGGTGTAAATTTTGCACTGAATGACAGAATTGATTTGAATATCGGCGTCAAATATCAATACTATGGCGAAGTTGAACATCAGCGTCATCATAAAGAATACGCCGTCACGGACGTGGATGCCACAGAATTCTATTTCGGCGCAGCGTATAAATTCGGCATAAAATAAAAAACCGCCGATTGGGCGGTTTTTTATTTATTTGCCACACGTTCACGGAATTCATTACTGGGGCGGAATGTCGCCACACGACGTGCGGTAATCAGCGCACTTTCCCCGGTCTTTGGGTTGCGCCCCATACGCGCATTTTTTTCTAAAATCTTAAAAGTCCCCAATCCTGCAAATTTAACTTCTTCACCATTGATTAGTGCCTGTTGAATTTCATCAAACACAACATCGACCATTTTGTATGCATCTGCCGATGTGAATCCAAAACGTTCACGTAATCTGTCTGCAAAATCACTTCTTGTTACTGTTGCCATTTTATTTACCTTTATACCTTTCTTTTTTTGTATTCGCATTATACATATGCAAATCATAAGTTGCAATATTTTTTAAAACAAAAAAACGATCAGGGAAGAATCCCTGATTTGTTCTAATATTCTGGGGCAACATCATCACAATCCAGCACAGACATCGAAGAAGAAACCGCTTTGCATTCTTCAATCAACTCGTCAGTAGACAGCCATTCATGTGTTTTTTCTGGCATATCGGGTGCGGCAACCATAACCGGTGTTGCCGGTTTTTCCTGGGCAGAAATATCTTTTTCCAAGTCATTAAAAATCTGCTTTAATGTTTGTTTGCCGTCAGTGACAATCACGTCCGGATGCACCGCGGCGAAATTGCGTGCAATTTCCAACGCGCCATCTTTGTCTTTTTTTATGTTATTTAATATCGCAGGTCTTACCACCACCGATATGTTGCCGGTGTATTCTATTTCGTTTGCCTTGTTCGGTATACGCCCGATTAATACCCCCAGGTCGCTGATGGAATGTTTGCAAATCAATGTGTGAAAAGAGAACGGCAAAACTGTATCCGCAGTAATAGGAAAATCGGAACAATCAAAAGTTCCTGCGATTGCAACGTTTGATAAATCGGGCCACTGTCGATTTTTACTTTTGCCCAAATCTACATCTTCCATAATCCAAATCGGATCGTCGTGATTAAATTTATCATACGGCAGGTTGAACACATCAACCTGGATGTCTTTATCTTTGTCGTCTTCACAGATAATCGCATCATATAACTTAATTCTTGCCATGTTTTTCCTCTTTACCCCTATACAAATAGCACAAAAGCAACTTTTGTCAATAGAACAAATAAAAAAATATTGAATATTTTGGCTATTTGTCTTAGTATATGCGCATTCCGTCCCCATAGTTCAACAGGATAGAACAAATTCCTCCTAAGAATTAGATGCAGGTTCGAGTCCTGCTGGGGACGCCAAATTTACTTTATTTTTGTTTTTTATTTTGATGAAATATTGTGACCATATCCCAATCCGCATCGCGTAATATTGATTTTATGCAACGCGATGAAATCAGATGGTTTGTATTGCCATATTGTTTATGAATAACTTCTTTTTCAAACATATGTATAAAATTCTTCCATGCAACATCACTGCGCACATTCCATTGATATGAAAAACAAATTCTGCCGCCGTCAGACGATAAAACATTCTGGGCCAACGGACACAGGTTGTATCGATAAAACCAATTCCATTTTTCATTCATTGATTGTGAAAATGGATACATATAATCGATTATATTGGACAGCATTATAATATCGTATTTATCTGTAAAGTTTTCTGACAAATGCATTAAATCACATTCCTTGAAAACAATTTCATCAGGTAGTAATTTGCGCAAACGATAGTATTCATTTGGATTGGCAATATAGGATATTTTGAATGCGTCATTTGAATGATGCTGGGACGCATGATATCGAAACAAGGATGTTCCAATTCTTTGATATCTACTGATAAACCCTGCTAATTCCGGCGAAAAATTACGACGAACAGGCGCCAAGATACGTGTGTTAAAGAAATTTCTTTTGCCGAAAAAGAAATCCATAAACTGTTCATATTCCAGACCACGTATCATATGCGATTTTAATTCTAAGACAGATTTTTGAAAAGTATTTATATCAAACGTGTCAACTGTTTTTGCACCACGCAAATATGATTCAAACACATGATCGCCAGATGCACATACTGTTAAAACATTCGTGTCCTGAAATTTCCCCAATGCAGGCATATATCCAGCGATATTTTCATTAGAAAATAAATACACCGGCCCACAATCGTAAAAATCGTCGGTCGTTGCCTGTGCTTGCAGGATTCTTTTTTGAATGTCAAGAGTATTAGTTTTTGACTTAGTCATACACACATAATTACCACAAACAGGAATATTGTCAAGTTTTTCCCGCTTGCGATTTTATATAAAATCATTATAATCCCCCAACACAAAGGACAATTAAATGAAAAACAAGGCTGTAAAACTGGGGATTATTGCAACAATTGCACCACATATATTTTGCTGTGGTATTCCGATGATTTTGGCAATTATTGGTCTGATTGCGCCAGACGCAGCACATTTTCATATTTTGCCCCGCTGGATGGAACCGTGGCTGTTTGTGTTTTCTGGGGCAATGCTGGGGATATCATGGTATATGGTGGTACGTGATTGCAGATGCATATGCGAACACTGTGGTGCAAACAAATCTCATCGAACCCAGAAAATTATACTGGGCGTGATTACAGTCGCCTTTATAATCAGTCTGCTTTTACATATTGTGTCACATCACCATTAAAGCCTTGCGTAAATAATCCATATTTCCTATGATACAGTGTATCAGGAAAGGATTTGCCATGAAAATTTATGAACAAACAGAGCTGGATTTCCAAGATGTTTTAATCAAACCAAAGCGTTCTTATATAAATTCCAGGAACGAAGTTGATGTAACACGTGAATATAAGTTTAAATGGTGTCCGCGTCGTATCGTTGGAACAGGTGTTATGGTTTCTAATATGGCGACAGTTGGAACGTTTGAAATCGCCAAACATATGATGGAACAAAAAATGTTCTGCTGTCTGCACAAGCATTATTCACTGGAAGAACTGGTCGCGTTTATATCTGAAAACGATTGTCGCGATTATGTGTTTTTATCGATGGGTATTCGTGATGAAGATTACCAGAAAATATCGACAATCTTAACACAGTACCCTGAAAAATGTCGCAATATATGTATCGATGTCCCCAATGCATATATTCCACGTGTCAAGGATATGGTTATTAAAATGCGCGCACAATTTCCAGATATTCTGATTATGGTCGGCAATGCAGTAACCGCAGAATTAGTTGAAGATTTAATTTTATCAGGCGCAGATATTGTTAAATGCGGCATCGGCAGTGGCAGTGCATGTATCACACGTCGTATTACAGGGGTTGGTCGTCCACAATTATCAACAATCTTTGAATGCGCAGATGTTGCGCATGGTGTTGGTGGAATGATTTGTTCCGATGGCGGTATTGTGCACGTTGGCGACGTACCCAAGGCATTTGGGGCCGGCGCAGATTTTGTTATGATGGGTGGGTTTTATGCAGGATGCCCAGAAGCCACAGGCGATATCATAGAAAAGAAATTTTTAACCAATCAAATTGATGAAAACGGCAACCAGATTGTCGAAACCAAACACTTTAAGGTGTTCTATGGCATGTCGTCTGAATACGCACAAAACAAACACTATTGTGGTATGCCACAATATCGCGCCAGCGAAGGTCGTGTCGTAGAGGTTCCATTAAAAGAATCAATTGATAAAATCAATCACGATATTTTGGGCGGATTACGTTCATGTATGACATACATTGGTGCGCGCAGATTAAAAGACATATCAAAATGCACAACGTTTTATCGGGTAAACAATCAGTTGAATACGGTGTTTGGGAAATAATTCATAATTTATTAAAAAATATAATGAATTTTGCTTGCAGTTATGATAACTTTTGTTTTATAATCGCAACCATAACGTAACAAGGATGTTTGTCTTGGGCATAGCAAAAAAGATTTCAATGTGGATATTGGCGTTACCACTGATGGGATGCACAACTGTTCCAACAACGACAAACGACGCGCGTCTGAATGGATATGTGCCAAAGGTTACATCATCTGATTTCAACTATAACCCATACGACACCCCGATTGCCCAATGTTACAATACCGAATTAGCCACGGGGGCAAATGTATCGGGGGCAACGTTGATTGAAGACGGATTATCTGCATTTATCATTCGTTCTGCATTTGCGCGTATGGCGACAAAAACTATTGATTTACAAACGTATATTTACAGTAATGATTTTACGTCCAAGGTTTTAATTGGCGAACTGAAAAACGCCGCAGATCGTGGTGTAAAGGTTCGTATCTTGTTGGATGATTATGGAACAAATTCTGATATTGTTGATGTTATGTTATTAAACCAACACCCAAATATAGAGGTCAAGGTTTTCAACACCGTCAGCAATCGTTCAAAATTATTATATTATCCACAATTTTTGACTGATTTTAGTCGCCTGAATTCGCGTATGCACAATAAATTATTTATCGTTGATAATATTGCATATATCACAGGTGGCCGGAATGTTGGTTCTAATTATTTTTATCCAGAAACTGCATCAAACTTTTCAGATACCGACGTTTTGTTTATTGGCGATATGACACACTATGCCACAGACAGTTTTAATGAATACTGGGAACATCATTTATCGATACCGGCATCCGTATTCCCAAAGGCAAAATCAAAAAAAGCAATGCGGAAATTGGAAAAATCTTTTGCAGAAATCGAACAACGCAGCGCCGAAGACATCAGACGATATAACACTGTTATAAACATGGCAATGCGCGAATACAAAAACAAAAAATTTGATTTCAGTTGGGGACGCGGAAAATTCTTGGCCGACCCACCGGAAAAAGTTGAAATGACATTGGCAGAAAAAGAAACATATCGTGGTGATATTATCCGTGCATTACAACACCTGTGGGACAAAACGTCTGATTCTGTATACATGTCTGCGGCATATTTTGTTCCCGGCCAGGGCGGTTTGGAACATATGTTACGCGAAGAAGATTCAGGTGTTCATATGACAATTGTTACAAATTCATTGGCATCAACAAATGCACCGACTGTTTATGCAAAATGGGAAAAATACAGAAAACAACTGATTGAATCCGGGGCAGACGTATATGAATTTATGGTTTCGGCAGAAAATCTGCGCGGCAAAGAACACGATCGCGAACGCAAACAATCCAGTTTTTCTGTGTTGCACAGCAAAACAATGGTTTTTGATGACGACATTTCATGGATCGGCAGTTTTAATTTGGACCCGCGCAGCGCATACTATAACACAGAAAATGTTGCCATTTTTGAAAGTCGCGACTTTGCGAATAAATTACGCAAAATGATAATTCAAGACACACAGACATCATGGCGTGTTACACTGGACGAACGTGGTAATCCAATATGGACGGGCAGTCGTCCCGGCGACATTACCCCCCAGGTTCACAAACACGCCCCGGACACCAGTATATTCAGACGCATTTGGAAAAACATCAGCAATCTGGTTCCAGAAAAGTTTGTATAATCCTGCAATCGCGGGATTTTTTTTCTAAAACACCCTACTTTGCTACTTCGTTAAAACTTTGTAACACAAGCACAAATGCTTCCTAGGACAATAGTGAAATGACACATTGATACATAAAAGTTTAATTTACAAAAAATGTTTTGCATTTTTTGTCATCGCGCGTGGAGTGAAACGACCATGGCGATCCAGTCCATAGTATCATTATTATTGTGCGCGTTTTACGCGCATATAACTGGATTGCCGCGGTCGCTGCGTTCCCTCGCAATGACAAAGGGGGAGTAAGTGGACAAAGATAAACTTTTATTTATCTTAGTATTTGCTTTAAATCCAATTTTCTGGTAAAATACATTTGTCGATGGGATTTTTCATCGATGGGGTGTGGAAACCCGTGCACTACGCGTCTGGGACAGGCGCGCCATTGGCGTGTTTTTTTTGTGTCTTGGACGAATTTCTCCTGATCAACTTGGTCAGGAGGGTCGCGAATATATTGAATAAGCACACAATTCGTAGTGATTGTTTCCAACCTCCTGGCCACCTGTAAAAAACGGTGGTTTTTGTTTTACTGAACGAACAAAACAAGAAAAGGAGAGTCTTTGATGCAAAAAATTTTAAAATTAAGTGCAATGTCCGTTTTGGCGGTTATCACCGCATCTGGCGCAAATGCCGCGGGTTATACATGTGAAGAATTAATCGAATACACATCATGTAATGCGGGATATACATTATCTGCGCACAGATGTGTTTATATGCCAACATGCAGTGCGGGCAGTTATTCAACACAATCATGTCCAGATGGATACACATATTCTAGCGACTGGTGTTGGGAAGATGGTTATTGGGATTCAATCGGCGGAGGCAACGATTGTACTGGTGAATCCTATGGGATGGGTTGTCTAATTAATAAAGAAGATGAAGGTAGTTATGAAATAACAGATCTTATCCCGGTGGAATACACATGTGCATCGTGTCCAGATACAGGTTTGGTTTCGCCAAACAACACACCAATTCTGGCAACGTCAAACGCGGGCGCAACCAGTGCTGCAGACTGCTATGTGCCGTCTGGGGTTGATATCAGGGGCGAAAATGGTATATATAGATTCAAATCAAATTGTGAGATTGATTGGTGGGTAGTGGGTTTTCAGGATGAATCAGATTGTGACAAACTGGCAGATAGTGATACCGCGAATAGCACATGGAGTTATGACGAAGAAAATAACGCATGTCGAGTAGCCGGATATAATGAAGAGGCAGTCACATCCTTGCTAACACAGGCAGAATGTGAAGCCGCTGACGAAACGAGATGGACCGAAGATGGACAGTGCCAGTGTAACAAAAACGGTTGTGGGCAGTGGTTCTTGACCAGACAAGGTTTAATATGTGATGGCATATGTTAAAATCCCCCGCACGGGGGATTTTTTTAACCGTTTACGATTTCAAGTAATCGTGATGGTACCGCATCAATCGAAATGCGTTCTTGGGCCATTGTATCACGATGACGTAATGTAACCGTGCCGTCTTCCATTGTCTGGTGGTCAACTGTGATACATACCGGTGTGCCAATTTCATCATGACGACGATAGTTTTTACCAATATTACCAGAATTTTCCAATTCAATGCGACCAATGCCCATTTTACGCAATTTTGCCACAATGTCATTAGAGATTTCCAATAATTCAGGCACATTGCGCGCCAATGGAATAACCGCAGCCTTGACCGGGGATAATTGTGGTTTTAATTTCAACACAACGCGTGATTTGCCATCACCCAGGTCTTCTTCGGTATACGATTCCAACATAACAACCAACATTGCGCGGTTCATCCCCATCGCTGTTTCAATTACATATGGGATAAAGTTCGCGCCACTTTGTGGATCAGAATAAGACAATTTTGTCGTACTGTCTTTGTTTTCCAAAACATTGGCGTTGATTTTAAAATCACCCTGGGCCTTGGTATGTGACCCCAGGTCAAAATCCTGGCGATTATGGATACCTTCGACTTCGTCAAAGCCATCTGGGAATTCGTATTCGATATCATATGCGGCCTTGGCATAGTGCGCCAATTTATCATGTGGTTGGAAACGCAGTTTATTCGCAGGAACACCCAAAACATTTATCCACCATGCCATACGTTCATCCATCCACATTTTATGGAACTTTTCATCATCAGATGGATTTACAAAATACTGCATTTCGGCCTGTTCAAATTCACGCATACGGAATACAAAACCACGTGGGGAAATTTCGTTACGAAAGGCCTTGCCGATTTGGGCAATACCAAATGGCAATTTATGCGGTTTGGCATCCAGAACGTTTTTAAAGTTAGTATATGTTGTTGTTGCGGTTTCTGGGCGCAGGTATGCGTTTATCGCACCGTCTGCCGTCGCACCAATGGACAGTCCCATCATCAACTGATATGCGCGGGGTTCGGTGATATCCGTACTGCCACAATTATCGCATTTTGATTGGTCTTTCATTTTATCCTGGCGCATGCGGGTGCCGCATTTTTTGCATTCGACCAATGGATCTGAAAAGCCCGCTTCGTGGCCAGAATATTTCCACATTAAACGGTTTGTAATCAAGGCAGCATCCAGACCTTCGATATCATCACGGGAATAAATCATCGAATTCCACCATGCGCTGCGGATATTCTTCATCAATTCAACGCCGTATGGGCCATAATCGTATGTTCCGCCCAGACCACCATAAATTTCAGAACCTGTAAAAATAAAACCACGGCGTTTGCATAATGCAACGATATCATTTACTGTTTTTGCTGGCATAATTCACCCCTGTTATTTATAAACACGCTATATTTTATACTGATTTTGTTATTTTGCAACAATGTTTTGCGGATTTTTGTATTTTATACATATTTCTGGCGTAACATCAATTCTGGTTTGCCGGCATTTAATTCGGACGATACCGCTATGCCCTGCATATTCAAATCGGTCAAAAGACCATTTTCCACAGAACTCGCAAGATTTGCTGTCTGTGGGAACACAGCCAATCAAAAGCATACAAAATAAGACGAGTCTTTTCATACAATGCAGTATGGCAAAGAGGACAATAAAAAATCAATATCAATTGCCTTTGTACAATCTGTTTTTCATAATTGGCACCTGTTAAGCATAGCAATATAATACATATAGATGACTAAAAACGCGCGTTTTTTTATATACATTTTATGTTCTTGTATGCTGATTCATCAGTCGGCAAAATGTGAAAACACAAACCAAAAGTGGGCGGGGAAGTGGTATCTAAATGACCAGGACACTGTTTGTGGTGGGGCATATCTGTTTATCGCACCTTCGATTGTCAATTTTTGATATGAACTTGTTACTAATAACCCAGCCATGGCATTAAAACCTGTTGCGGCATATTGCGGGTAATAAAAAACACCCCGGCGGGGTGCTTTTTTATAATGGGGCGGATAACCGGACTCTTTTTATACGCTATCTAATTTATAATTTTATTATCTTGAATTGATTTTTCTTTGATGTTACTATGGACAACATGATAGAAAGGAAGAACGTTCAGTCTGACAAATATATATTAGGGCAATTTTTCACCCCCCTTTTTATATGTAAGAAAATTATTGACAATATAAATTTTTGCGATTCTTTAATTATAGAACCATCATATGGAACTGGAAATTTTTTAAAAACAATGTCTGATATTCCAAACGATAAAATCGGTATAGAATTAGACAAAAACCTTTTTGCTAAGTATAAAGATAATTCTACTAAGTTATTAAATATGGATTTTTATGATTTTAATATAAAAACTGATAAAAAACTAATTTTTATTGGCAATCCTCCATATAGAACACCGGCGCACTCGTTATCTACACATAAACAGCTCATACAAAAAATAACAAAAAAATATGATATACCTGGCATACGAGAAGAAGCTGTATTTTTTATATTGCATACCATAGATATTATTCTGGAAAATGGGGGGAATGGCGAAATCCATTACATTATTCCTGAATCTATATTGAAGAATAATTCAAAATTTTTTGTTCGTTTTAAACAATTTCTAAAAGAAACATGTTATTTTTTGAACATAATGACCATAAAAGGAACTGATTTTGATGATGTATCACAAGATTTAGTCTGCTTGTCTTTAAAAATAGAACGCCATCAAAACAAAGTAAGTAATAATCTATTAAACTACGACAAGCCTATTACTGAAAAATTCGTTACAGTGGACGGCATCAAAAAAAATCTTGACGAATACCTATGCTTGTCCAACACAAATTTTATACCGTTTCAAAAAATATTTAAACGAACATTTTTAGGTTCGGTTCCTTGTGAAAGTCTACTGATGTCCGTAGCGGGTGAACCACTCGAACATTTTCAAACCAGATTGTGTCAAATTATTGAAGATAAAAACATCTCAACTGAACGATTATATAAATTGCTTCAATACAATGGAAAAAGACACTTGAAAGTTTTTGATAACCCTTATGATTCTGAAATTGTACAAAATAAATTACGAATAATTTTATCCTATGTAAAAAACATTCAAGAAAAAGATGGTATACTACAAGAGTTTTTAGACAAAAAGAATTATAAACCTATCATGGGAAGAGAAGTTTCACACTATTATTTTAGATGCGAAAAAATAAAAAAACATAAAAATTTCGTATACGAATTAAATCCCAACCCTTGTCCATCATTTTACTTTACTGGCAACCCTTCTCATAGCTCTACGGACTATTTCGGCTTCTGTGACTATGATTGCAATCGTAACGTATCACCAGGCGCCAATCGAACAGTGCCAATTGATGATATAGAAACAAATCTGACTGACTTTTTTAAAGACTGGTGGCGCAAACATACAAATGAGCCGTTCTCTGATATTTTCAACTATATAATCTACGTTTCAAAAACCCCATGGTATAACAACATGAAAAAAACGAACAAAAGATTTTACTTTGCTATTCCTATGGAATTCATTCCTAAAAACAAACGAACAAATACTAACAACTTGATATAGCCGGATTTTCGGGCAAAATCCAATTTATCGTTTGTAATTTTTTTTCAATTTGTTTTCTTAAATCAAAAAAATTATAACGCCCAGAATGTTCGTAATTTTTTATTTCAAAATACTCTTTATATTTCAAAACCTCTGAAAGATTTATTTGACCTTCTATTGGACTTGTACCATGTTGTTTCGACAACAACAACTTTCCTGGTTCTTTATTGTTCTTCCCAGATTTAGCACTAACTATTTTTGCTGGTATTAAAAATAATCTATCTGCATTACCATATAAAATATGAAAAACGAACCAATCGCAGAAACTTGGCTTGGACTGCTGAAATGAAGCTGTTGAAAACATGCTTGTTTTGGGATTATCTTCTATGTTAAATATACGTGTAATTATATATGAATCTTTATTCTCTTTGCCATTTATTGCACGCAAAGATTTTATTTCTAGTTTTAAACTATCACATTCAGCATCATATTTTGTGTCTGCGACATGTTTACGCACATCCATAAAACTCGCTATGATTAAATCTTGCATAACATCACCATAAACCTTGCCCGTAGGGATAGTAAAAAGAGAAACATTTGGAAAATTTATCCCAACTCGCGCTCTATGAGAAAAAATTTCATTCTCTGTTATTTTTATATATTTTTTAGGTGATTGAGAATTTTTTTTTATTTCTGTTACAGCAAAATCTAATTGATCTATCATAAGATTCCTTTTTGGAGAAAATTACATCATTAGTGATTGTGTGTCAATAAAACACGCCCCGGCGGGGTGTTTTTTATAATAGGGCCCCGAATTTGACACACCTCGAACCGAAAATGTGCAACAGGTGCTTGATTTAGGCCCGTTGTTGAATGAGATATGAAAAGGCAAGTTAGTACTTTACTTCATTTAATATTTTCCAAAATTCTGGGACGTTCTTTGGTGCCATACCGTTTAACAACTGAACTGATGCGATTGAGCCAAATGGCGCATAAAAACCTTCGTCAAAATCATAGTATTTTCTTATGCAGTTGTTTATTGCGATATCTAAATCCGCCATTGACATGTGTATCATCAAATCCCATACCTGTTCCAGTATCTCGTCATACTTGTAATCACTAAATCTGTAATTATCCCAGAAATAATACAATATTTGTTTTGCCTGTGCACGACTCAAATCTTTGATATGTTCTGGGAAATTAAAACGTGGATGGTCTGCATTGTATTTATCCAATGTTGGTTGGGTTATACCAAAATTGGTTGGCTGGTCTATCAAATCAGGATTGTCAATATATCCCGCTTCTTCGTCCAATGTCTTTTCCAAAGAATACTCTTTTATCTGATTTTTTACCGCTCGGGAAAACATATTTATTACTACGAAAAAAATGTATGGCGCACCCGATGTAAAATCCGCTATCGTTATTACATGCCAAAGATATTTACAATCGGGTTTAGTGGTAAAAGCCCCGACGCATTTCTGGAGGTGCTGGATGCGGCGCGTGTTCGCTGCGTGTGGGACATTCGCCTGTGGCGGGTCAGCAAGTATGTTCCTTATTACAGTGGCGAAAACCTGGCGACTGTCTTGGGCGACCGATATGAATACCACCCGGAATTTGCGCCTGAATTTGAAATGCTGACCGCGTTCAAGGATAAAAAGGCAACCTGGGCGGATGCCGAACCGATTTACAGACGCCTGATTGCGGAGCGTGCGCCATTGGCGGGGCGCAATCCGGACGAACTGGACCGCATATGCCTGATGTGCACAGAAAAGACCGCACACCAATGCCACCGCCGCTTGGCCGCCGAATACATCGCATCACAATTCCCAGACATAGAAGTTGTGCATTTGTAAAAAAACGATTTTTGTCCCCCGAAACACCACACTTTATATAGAATCTTAATCAAAAACTCTATCCTGGCCAAGCATATCTTGAACTGCTTCTGCGTGTTGTTCGGCCATATTTTCCTTGGCACCATTTTCAACAGCCGCCCTTAAGATACGAACTATTTCGTGTTTATCGGTATAGTTTGCTGGTTCGTTTTCTTCCAAAATCGTGTCCACTACATCCAGCGCCCGACGCCATGTTGTTACATAGGTATTATGCGGAATAATGCTGACATCACGCAATGTGCAACCACCATAAAATACCACAACCGAAAACATTGGGATTTCAGACATCTGTTTGGACTGTTTTTGCAACTCTGCAATATGCCCCGCATTCTGTTTAATCGGGTTATAGAAACGATACTTATCACGACCATAGGCCAAAACCTGGGTCCACTTGTCTTGATTGCCACGCCCAAAAATCCAGCCACTGTAATCTTTAACTTCAAACACAATCAAACCGACTTTGGTCGCCACAACCAGGTCAATCTGTGCATATCGTCCATTTGCCTTTTTGACATACAAATCATGAAAGATTGCACCTGGTGCGATACCATGTTCCAATAATTCATAAACCAAGTTGCGTTCAGACCATGTTCCACGGTCCAGTGCAGTTACAGATTCAATCTGCTCGTTTTTATGATTGTTATATTCAATCTTTCGCTTGTTCTCTTGCCGCAACAACAAGAACAATCCAGCGAATACTAAAAATACAATAACTATTACAGACATTGTTATTTTGCCTTCTCTTTTGTCTGTTGTGCTTTTTGGTCTTGAGAATAGAATATTTTATTAAATAACCACCACAACAACACATAAGGCCAAAACATCAAAAACAATAAAAAAAAGAAAATCTTTTTTACTGTTTTAAATAACGATATAAGAAATCTTTTCATTTCAGTCCCTATTCCACACATGAATACGAATATGTTTCTGGCATTCTGTACATGTTATTAGATATTGCATCTATGAACACGGGCAAAATACCAACCATCCAGCCAATTGGAAACACGTCCAGAATAACCGCAGGTGTGTTTAACTGGCGCATAACAGTCTTTTCAGAACAAGCCGAATTAGACGACTTGATAGTCAAATCATTATTTGAAAATATAACCATATCTTGGTCTGGCTTTATCTTGTACACACCGCTATCGGCAGATACGGTTATCGTATCTTTGGAATTGTTATACAAACGGGTTTCATGATTGCTACCGATACCCAATGTACCACATGCTGATAAAGCAAACAGAATTGGTAAAATGCCAAACTTTTTCATTACAATCCTCTTGTTATACTACTGTAAAGTCTAATGAATAAATCCCCATAAATCAACATGGTTTTTAGCGTTATTCCACAAACACAATCCCAAACCATTTTTGCATAATGGTCAGGCGGGATTGATAGTCGTCCGCAGAGTTGATTTCTGTTTCATATTCGCGTTTTAGTTGTGCCGACAGTCCAAGTTCACGCACCAGGCCACCACTTGACCATTTTTAGTTTGTTCGGCATTGCCACGCGCAGCATCGCCACCCCATAACTCAGGGTGCCGGGGCAAATAAACAAAAACCTGCTGAAATCAGCAGGTTATCGTGGCGGGGACACAGGGACTGTAAATCCCCATCTGCGCCGCGTCGGCGCGATGGGCCCCATTCACTTCGTAAGGTTCAAACGGCGCATACGCTTGTTTTCTCCAACTGACGTTCCGAACCCTTTTTGGGTTCTCGTCCGCGCCCCATATAAAAATTAAACGACCGGCATGCGGTCGTTGAATTTTTGGTGGGGACACAGGGACTCGAACCCTGGACCCAATGATTAAAAGTCATTTGCTCTACCAACTGAGCTATGTCCCCAAAAAACGGACCTGGAAAGGGAGAACGCGTGGTTCTGTTTCCAAGGTTCGGGGACAATTTTGACATATAAAAAAATAAAAATCAAGAAAAAATACAACTTTTTTCGTTTTTATTTCTATTTTTCTATATCGACCAGGCCTGTGTCTTTTGATGCCAAGAAATGTTGTTGCAAACTTAATGCGGCAACACTGTCAGAATCCAACCAATCCAGAATATGAGACATCATATTTTCAATATATTTGGACGTTATACGTTTTCCACGGTGAAATTTGTTTTCATTTATTATACGTGTCATATCACGTGCCAACGATGTCAATATTTGAGCCTGGTCTGCGGTCAGAACACTGTTCTGACCATTGCGGTACAATATTGTATCCAGTTCATTATGATATTCATGCATTTTATTTAACAGTTTTGTATTTATCTGTAATCGGCGTGAAATTTCGGGGGTGCGCCACATCAACATACGATTTAAGTTTTCTTGGGTCAACTTTCCACGCACAGACATTGATTCGCGTAACATTAGTATAATATTTAACATCAATGTATTCAGTTTATCGGCAGTACTGTTTTCCAGTGCTTTCTTCATTTGGTTCGACACGCGATAGTTCATATAATCATACAACAAAAATACCAACGGTATCGACAGTAACGATGCCGACACATTTATTACTAAATCGCGCAAGTTGGCATTTGGCGCGTTATCTATGGCCCCAGTGTATAAAATAATACCGCCAGCAATTGACATCAGATACGGCAAAGACTTTAAAAATACGGTTCGAACGTTTAATTTCATATACATATACTACAAAAAATCTGCGGCAATATGTATAGGAACAAAAGCCTGTTACACAGACTGTGGATTTAAATCACACCGCGGACGCACCAATGATAGCGCCCACATACAAATCACCATCATTATCGCCCCCAGAATCATAATACTGTAACGCCAACTGCCCAATGTGGCCCCCAGTCCAATTATCCCAGATACCATAATATAGACAACATGCGTAAACGTTGTGAACAAAGACAAAATCACAGACCGATATCGCGATGGAATCATGGCCTGGAATCGCGCGTACAGCAATGTATCCACACCATAAGATATCATATATGCCGCACCCAAAATCCACAAAGTATTAATCGTATACAAATATCCAAATGATATGTACCCCGCCCCCACCACAGCAATCAAAGCATACAGCGCCCAATCTGGCAGGCGGTTCAATTTATACGCAAATCGTTGTCCCAATGTGGCGCACCCCAACATAAAGAAAGATATTATACCCACAAATTCCACAGGAATCCCGATTTGCAGGCCAATGGGACTAAAATAATCTTCCAAGAACGGCACGTTTGCCACCAACAGTGTCAATATCATGACCGATGGCAGACATGGTGTGCGTTTCCACACACGCAGTCCCGTACGGAATAATTTTTTGAACTGGGTCTTTTGAACTTTTTTTACACGATGACCGGGTCTGTTGCGTATCATCAACAGGCACACAATTGACACCAATACAGACAGCACGGACATCCATGTCACCCAATCATATCCACGATACATCAACAGCGATCCCGACGCAGACAGTGCCACCCCGGCAGATTCTGCGGTAAATTTACGTCCCAGAATACGCGGATATTCGGCCGCCCGGCGATATGATGCCACAGAATCATACATTAAACCTTCGAAAGAAACACTGCGGAACCCCAGTTGCAATCCCCACATAAACATACCAACAACAAAGCCCGCATACACCGGCACATACAGCCATAACAGAACCGCCGACATTTTTAAAACCTGGCCCAGAATCATGGCGTTACGTTGCCCCAGCCGGTTGGTCAGGTATGTAATCGGAACCTGGCCCAGGATTGTTGCCACAGACATTATGATAAACATTGTTGACAACTGTAAATCAGACAGGCCGTTTTGTTGCATAAAGATTGCATAAACCGGCGCCAACAGTAAAAATTTATTAAAAAATGAAAATCCATAGATTGCAAATAATAAACGTTTCATATTTTCTTTTTCCCTATGCGGGTAATTATATACCCTTAAACGACAAAAATCACTAAAAAGATTGAATTTTTATGATATTTGCACTATAATTTATGGGATAGATAAAAGAGGGTTGTACACAGCATGACATTTGATTCAAAAACATATATTATTGATTTGATAATCCAGTTGAACTTGAACAACATGGATGATGCCACGCGTGCCCGATTGGAAGATTTGCAAAAGAAACATGTTGCAACATCTGATCAAGAAGCATGGCATCCAGGCGCCCTAACCCCAAAATTAGACAAACAAGAACCAGGCACAGGTACAAGCACATACAGATACACGGGTGATACCGTTGGCGCACCAGGCGTAGTTGTCCCCAATGCAGAAAATTCGTTGGATGAAATATATGGCAAGTTAGTAAAAATCCTGCGTGACGTGGCGGCAGACAACGAGTTGATGGCAGACAGCAAGGTCAAGGCGTTCGTTGATGATTTCTATGGCACGGGGTTGACTGTTGAACCATACGCATCCCAGACCATTCCACCCACCGATGCCGCAGAGATTGGAACCTATATCGCCAACGGCACCAATTTAGGACAGTTGGCCATAGGTACAGGCATCAAAGAGTCCGACCTGGGAAAACTGCAGACTGCATTATTAGCCACACCGCCGACATATAGCACAAACCCAAAGGTGCTGAAAACCTTTAATGATTTCTTGGTTGGTTTATATAACTGGAACGATAACGGCGGGAGACGTCCTTTGCCAGATATGGCGCATTTCCCAACAGCACTGGGGGGCACAGCCGGGATTGATTATAACGGGGTACTGACTGTACGTGATACTATAAACACCCCAGTACCACCAACCAATACACAAAAAACGCAACTGGGGGCCGGCATAGAAAAAATGTTCGGAAAACTGGTCGCAAATGACAAGTTGCGCGAAAAAGTGTTGAGCAAAGACGAAGACGGCGATATAACAAGGTGGATTAATGCAGGGTTAGATAAATCCAACTATAAGACTGGTGATAATGCGTTGGAGCCAAAGTATGATGATCGCAAAACATTTTGGGACAACGCAAAATCTAAGATTAAGGATTTTTATAATGATACGTTGGGCAAACTGTCCCAGAAACATACACGACATAAATATCAAACCGATGCGCGATATATTGTTGCAGGACTGATAGATAAAGGTGTGAAACCCACAGATGGTACCGCCAAGATTCTAAACACATTGGATGCAATAATGGGTGGTTTACCAAATCCTGTGCAAGATAAAGCAAAAAAGATAAAGACCTTCTTTGAAAAACATTCCAAGCAAAAATATTTTCAGCAAGCATTACATGATGGCGACCAAATGCGACAACTGGTCCAAGAAATTGCCAAAGAAGCGTCACGTGGCGACGGGATTGATATGCAATCTGCAGAAGTAGCATTGGAAATGTTGGCGGTCATGCGATATACAATGACCACGTCATCAATACGCGACAAAATGTACAAGGCCCAAGTGACAATCTTTTCAGACCCCGCCATGTCGTATAACAAAGGCCCATTTAAACATATCAGTGCCGCAGTCGACGGTGTTATACGTGGTATAATGTTGGGCGCGTTCGAAATTGGAAACCTGGCCAAGAACGCAATAAATGAACACGGTGTAAAATTTGGTCGTGGTAAGGGACGACTGGATAAACGTATCACAGAAAGCCCAGATTATGCAGATGACGACAAGCGTGCAAAAATGGAATACCTGTTTGGGTTCTGGGATAACGTAAATACGTCCACAAATACCAAGGATTATAATATCCTTGCGCGACACTCCGAGGTGCAGAAAGACGCCGACAAACCTGCAGGTGTACCATCAATAACAAACCCAATAACAGGGGCCACCATAGACAATCCAACAAAACAACAAAAACAAACAATAGACTGGTTGACACAAAATCACATTGGTCGCGATTAAAAAATCCCCCATTCGGGGGATTTATTTCGTAATTGATTTTCTGTAATATATTAAATCGGTCAATGTTGGATTACGACGCGATATCGGAACATTATGTTTAATATCTGTTATGCAATAATTATTCCTGGCCAAGATACGTTTTGATTTAGAATTAGTATGAACAATACTGGCATACAGTGAATCCAGCCCTAATGTATTTACAGAATATTCTTCCAGTTTTTGTAATGCGCTGGTGGCAACAGAACGGCCTTCTTGTTCATGCGATACAAAACACCAAACTTCGGCATCGTGGGCACTGGTGCAAATATTATCCAGACCAATCATACCCGACACATTGTTATCAGACATAATAATAAATTGTTCGTCATATGGGGCTGAATTTATTTTGTGTAATATACGTTTGCGATATGTATCCAAGATATAGCCAGTTATAAATAAAAATGTTTTTGGGAAACTGGATGTCACCTGGGCAGAAGCCCACCAAAAATATGGCGCCAAACGATTACGATTATGTTCCAACAATTGATAAAAATCGTAAGACTGGCGGAACAACGTTTTAAAATTTAACGGTTTTAATTCTATCATCTTAAACAAGATAATAGCACCGTATTTTATTTTGTCAATTGTGTTAGGGTTTTAAAATTCTGTTCACCCCCCTTATCTGTCGTGATATTTTACGCGATATATATCCCGTGGGTATACATGTTCCACTCATTTTGCCTGCGGTGGGTTAAACCGTTTGATACGCTTCCCTGGGTGCGATTCCATGCCCGCCATGCAGATATTATGACAAATAAAGACCTGCAAAATCAATATGTGTTTGTACGATTTGCTGCGGTTTGGGAAAGAATTTAAAATGTTTTTACGTGTTTGTTTACAATAAATACCTGACATCACAAATCGGTTTATGTTCTTTATTGTACACAGGTTCTATTCTATTATCCTTGATTTCAAATTTTTCAATTTTGGCCTTTGTGGGTTCTGTATAATCAGCACCGACATTTCTTGCCGCGCTTGTTATTAAAAATGGTTGAGTTTGGAATTTATAAGCACGCAGAATACAATCGGCACTTTCTTGGGTTGTTAATCGTGCCAGTTTTTCACCATTATCAAGGTATATATCATAAAAAGTGTAAGAATGTGCGGTGCCTGTTACAAAACGACCGCGCTTAATAGTATCTTTTACACCGTCATTATTAACATCAATATAGAAAGTATCTATTTGTTTTGTTCCGTACCCATCCGACAAATTGAAATTTTCTGTTTTTTCTGGTGCTGGCAAACCATCAGAAAAATCACCAGTATATTCAACCTGTTTCGTACAAGCTGCACACATTAACAAGATAAAAAAATTAATCAACACTTTCCGCATGACATCTGCATCCGTATTCTTCACCTGGATGTGGTGTATCATACCATGTTCTGACTTCGCCGTCCAGTGCTTCATGTTCTGGTCGAACTTTATCATCGCCAACTGTTACCCAAACATATTTTTCATATCTTGGAACCAGACGTTTTTTGCCCGACATATTTCCCTCGTGTTTAGCCATCGCTTTTGCTAGGTTTAACAGATTATCTTTTGAAAGTTTATTCATCGGTGTTGAACGCGGAAAGCCAGTTTGTCTTTCAATAGATTTTAAGTAATTTTCAACATTATTTTCATTTGGTGGTGCATATCTGTTTATTGCGCCTTCTATTGTTAGTTTTTGATACGAATTTGTCGCCAGCAAACTAGCCATGGCATTAAAACCTGTCGCAGTATCTGGAAATATAGCAAACCTGCCGTCCGTTCCTATTGCACCATTGTTGCGTGCGAATTTTCCATCTTCCAGATTCCCAGGGTTGTTATTACGCCATGCGCGGCTGCCGCCACTTGCTTCGTATATGCTTCCATCGTTTCCAACATACATTCTGGTTGTACCAATCCCTGGAAATGCGGATACATAAGTAGGTCCCATTTATAACTCCTTTTGTTAAATAAAAAAACACCCGCGATTGCGGGCAATAAAAAAAGACGACCTGTGTCGTCCGTCTGATGCCGTGTATTATACCATAAAACGTGCCAAAAATCAATAAAAAACACCCCGTTGGGGTGCTTTTTTATAATGGGGCCCCGAATTTGACACGCCTCGAACCGAAAATGTGCAACAAGTGCTTGATTTAGGCCCGTTGTTGAACAAGATATTAGCAGAAATTGAAACAGCAAGTTAGTACTTTACTTCATTTAATATTTTCCAAAATTCTGGGACGTTCTTTGGTGCCATTCCGTTCAGCAGTTGCACCGATGCGATTGAGCCAAATGGCGCATAAAAACCTTCGTCAAAATCATAGTATTTGCGGATACAGTTGTTTATCGCAACATCTATATCCGCCATTGACATATGTATCATCAAATCCCATACCCGTTCCAATATCTCGTCATACTTGTAATCACTAAATCTGTAATTATCCCAGAAATAATACAATATTTGTTCTGCCTGTTGTTCCGTTAAATCCTTGATATGTTCTGGGAAATTAAACCGTGGATGCGCCGCCCGATACATATCCAGTTTTTCCTGATTCACAGCGTATGCATTTATCAGTGCAGGGTTAGTTCTTTTATTAGCTGTTTCATATTCAATGATTTTATCAATCCAAGTGTCGATTGGATGCCCCCATGAAGCCACAGGAATCAATAAAGTCAATAAAATCACCATCTTTTTCATACTGGCATTATGACAAATCAGATAATAAAAAATCAATATCTATTTGTACGATTTGCCCAACCGTCACCATATTTTTCCCAATCCGGCAGTCTCTGCAAATATTCTAATCTATTTTCTTTTAAGTCATCCATAAATTTATCGACTTTATTTTCTGGAATATTATTTAGCGCCCCAATTGTATTATTTCCAATTTTTCCGTCCACTTTCAAACTTTCACCCATTGAATCATTTAATGTTTCCTGAACCATTTTTCCTACGTTTCTAAAACTACTCATAAGTCCCATATCAAATATCGCCATTGCGATTCTTTCGTTTTCAATTTCTCCTATACGGTGTTCATCATAATAATCCTCCTTATATATTTGTTGCGCTAAAAAAGACGACCTGTGTCGTCTGCTGAATATGTGTATTATATCATAAAACGCACAGAAAATCAATAAAAAACACCCCGTCGGGGTGCCTTTTTATAATGGGGCGGATAACCGGACTGTAAATCCCCATGTTCGTTGTCACTCCACGGGCCCCATTCACTACGTAAGGTTCAAACGGCGCAGCGCTTGTTTTCACCAACTGGCGTTCCGAACCTCCGGTTCTCGCCCGAACCGCCCACACATCATAAAAAAACACCCCGTTGGGGTGCTTTTTTATAATGGGGCGGATAACCGGACTCGAACCGGCGACATTTGGTACCACAAACCAACGCTCAAACCAACTGAGCTATACGCGCCATACTGAATCTTTATGGTGGAGCTGATCGGACTCGAACCGACGACCCCTTGCATGCCATGCAAGTGCTCTACCAACTGAGCTACAACCCCTTGCGACGACATATTCTATATTTCTTCTTGCCAAATGTCAAA
>JAZNAO010000009.1:0-37108 GCA_045586565.1 Candidatus Enterousia sp.
ACGGAATCGTATTTTACGCTTTCTATAATAGCCGCACCTGCGGGTGTTTTTAGAGTATATATGACATTGCATTTGGATTTGTCCCCGATTTCGCCATACGGTGCAGAAACAGCTCTTTCAATTGTTATGTTCTGCATCTTAAGAATCATTATTATTTGTGCGCGTTTTACGCGCATATAACTGGATTGCCACGCTGCGCGCGCAATGACAAAGGTGAGTAACTTTACCTAACTAAACTTTTATTTGTCTTAGTAAAATTGTATTTCTTGTGGTATAATTTACAGACCATGGCGGGAGATAAATATATTTCAATTGGTAAAAAAGTAAACGGGTTTTCGTTCGCAAACCTGGGGCTGTTCACAGGATTTGCAGATGGTATTTATAATGCCGTATATTCATTAGTGATTTTGGAAATCTTTCGCAGCAGTGCCATTGTCGGTATTTATGTTGCGTTATATTCTGTGTTTTGTTTTATTGTTGGGTTGTTCGCAAATGAAATACTGCGCCAATTTTCCAAGACACGTGTGTTCTATTTCGCGTTGATGATGTTGGCGGTTTGCTATGCGATGATGAGTTTTTCAATACTGCCGCGCACGTTCATTATCTTGGATTGGACCACGGGGATTGCGATTACATTATCATCTGCATTGATACCGTTGTTTATGTCGGATTTTTCAAAAAATATTGGTATGGCGCGGTTAAATTCGCGGTATCATTTGTGGCTAAATGTGGGTGCATTGTTTGCGCCAACGGTTGCGGTATTTATTGCAAATCGTTTTGATAATCGTGCGGCGTTCTTTGGGTCGGCGGTGATATACCTGATTGCGTGGGGTGTGTTTAAGTACTTTAAAATTGTTCAGCAAGACAAAAAAATCAAAGCGGTTAATCCACGACGTACGTTTCGCGCGTTGTGGAAAAATACAGTTGCCTTTTTCCGGTTGCCACATATGTTGCGCGCGTATGCGATAAACTTTGCGTATTATTCTTTGCGTGCGTTGCGTGTGTTATATGTTCCGATTATTGTGATTGAAAATGGTTTTTCCAAAGATGCGTTGGGGTGGGTTCTGACGTTGGGGATTATTCCGTATTTGGCGCTTAGTGATTTAATGGGGCGGTTGGTAAAACGATTCGGCAAAACGATTTGGTTAATGTGGGGATTTGGGTCGTTCGCAGTATTATCGATGTTGGCGACATTTATGACCGGGGTGCCATTGTTGGTGATATTTGTCGTGTGGCAGATTTCTGGTGCATTGATGGAATCTGTGCATGATTTATTGTTCTTTGATAATGTGACAAAATCACAACAGGCAAAGTATTATGGTGTTTTTCGCACCAGTGTAAATCTGCCCAGTGTTATTGTGCCAACGTTGGGGGCGGCCATGATTGCAATATATGGCACGACGGCGGCGGTGTGGGCAATTACTGCCTCAATCGGCGCGTTAAGTGTTGGAATATTGATAAAACGAAAGTGATACTTGCTTTTTAGGGTTTTTCTTTGTATGATTTTTGTAAGAAAAAAGGGGAAATTTATGGCAAAGAAAGAAGTTGCAAAAGAAGCGGGCGCACCTGCAAAAAATCCGGCGCTGGAATCTGCGCTGGCACAAATCCAAAAACAATTCGGTAAAGAAGCCATTATGAAAATGGGTGATGGTTCCCAACAGAATATCGAAGCGATATCATCTGGGTCGCTGGGGTTGGATATTGCATTGGGAATCGGTGGTTATCCAAAGGGACGTATCGTTGAAATTTATGGGCCGGAATCGTCTGGTAAAACAACGTTGGCATTGCACGCGGTTGCAGAATCACAAAAGAAAGGCGGCACGTGCGCGTATATCGATGCAGAAAATGCATTGGACCCAAGTTATGCAAAAAAGTTGGGTGTGGATGTTGCAAATCTGATTATATCACAACCTGATTCTGGGGAACAGGCGTTAGAAATCGCAGATACTTTGATTAAATCTGGGGCGGTGGATGTGGTTGTTATCGATTCTGTAGCGGCGTTGGTACCAAAGGCAGAACTGGAAGGTAATATCGGTGATTCTTTTGTTGGAACAACCGCGCGTTTGATGTCGCAATCGTTGAAAAAACTGGCAGGGTCTGTATCACGCAGTAATACATTGCTTATCTTTATCAATCAGATTCGTATGAAGATTGGTGTTATGTTCGGAAATCCAGAAACGACATCTGGGGGTAATGCGTTAAAGTTCTATGCGTCTGTGCGTCTGGATATCCGCCGTACAGGGCAAATTAAAGACAAAGAAAATATTATCGGTAACGAAACACGTGTCAAGGTTGTAAAGAACAAAGTTGCACCACCGTTCCGTACTGTTGATTTTAAAATTATGTATGGCGAAGGTATTTCACGCATCAGTGAAATCTTGGATATGGGTGTGAAATATGACCTAATTGAAAAAGCAGGCAGTTTCTATTCTTATAACAGTGAACGTATGGGCCAGGGCGAAGCCAATGCACGTCAATGGTTGAAAGACCACGAAGATGTGCAGAAAGAATTGCTGGATAAAATTATGGCACGTGCGTCTGGTATCGCCGAAGAAATGACAACAGGTCCAATTGATGATGGGGATGATGCAATCGTTGGCGAAGTCGAAGAATAAATCAAAGGAGGCTTAAATGACCGATTTATCAGAAGGATAAACAAAGGAGGCACATATGAAACCAGATGCTGACGAATAGTAAAGATTTAACCCCGACCGGGAAAACCTGGTTGGGGTAATTTGTCATAAATGATAACCAAAGGGGTGAAATATGAATATTGACAGGGCATGGGCATTAACAAAAATATTTTTTCAATCGCATATATTTAACTGGCCATGGCGGTCACGTGAACATCGACGTGATGTTCGAACAAATGTGTTGTCGCGTGTGGCGCCTGCATACTTTAAAAGATATCTGCCGGCGGCAATGGCGGTAAAAGAAACACCGGTTATCAAAGATGATAAAAATGAAAAGATTTTTACAATCTGGCAACAGGGCGAAGAAAACGCACCGGAACTGGTAAAGTCTTGTTATCGCAGTATCAGAAAACACTGTAAACAAGAACTGATAGTTTTAGACGACAAAACAATTTTTGATTATATTACTTTGCCAGATGTTATCGTGAAAAAGTACAAAGAAGGTAAAATTCGTCGTGCGCATTTCGCAGATATTTGCCGTGTGGAATTGCTGTATCAATATGGTGGTATTTGGTTGGATTCAACAGATTTTGTTGTGTCGCCAATTCCAAAATGGATTATTGACCAAGATTTCTTTATGTATCTGGTGGGGGATAAAGTTGGGCAAAAATATATGTTCTGTCAGAACTGTTTTATCCGTGGACGCAAGGGGGCGTTCCTGTTGGGGGCATGGCGCGCAATGATTTTGGATTACTGGATGCATGAAAATAAATCCTTTGATTACTTTATGCATCAGATGTTGTTCCAGACGTTGGTGCAAAATGAACCACGCGCAATGAAATACTTTGCGGAAATGCCACATGTTGATCAATATCCAACACATACATTATGGCATGAATATAAATTCCAACCGTATGATGAAAAGTTATTCAAAAAATTAACCAAGGACGCGTTCTTTCAAAAGACAGCGTATGCAGACGCGCCACGTCCCGGGACTTTTTCCCAGGCAATTTGTGATATGAATAAATAATATGGGGGGATTTTATGCCAAAGATTTCAATTATTATTCCAATTTATAATGTGGAGAAATATTTACGCAGATGTCTGGACAGTGTGTTAAATCAGACCTTTGCTGACTGGGAAGCAATTTGTGTAAATGACGGCAGTCCGGATAACAGTGATGTTATATTGGCGGAATATGCCGCACGTGATACGCGCTTTAAAATTGTGAACAAAAAAAATGGTGGGTTGTCTGATGCGCGTAATGCCGGTATGCAGGTTGCAACCGGGGATTACATTTTGTATCTGGACAGTGATGATTTTATTCATCCCCAGACAATGGAAATCGCATATCATTTTGCACAACGTGATAATTCAGATATTGTGTCATTTACATATGATCGGATTTATCGCCCGCAATTGATGGTGCGTCATGTGTTGGGTTTGGATACAGATAATGTTATCCCAAAACGAATTCGAAAAAAATATAATGTGTCAAAAATCAAAACACTGATTACAGATGATGTGTATGCATATGCCACAGAACGCACGCATAACGTGCCGGGTAAAAAAAAGAAGTGGCTGATTAAACATTGCCAGGTGTGGAAAAATCTGTATCGACGTGAACTGATTGCAGATATTCCTTTTATCAAGGGATTGTTGTTTGAAGATTTCCCGTGGTGGAGTGAGGTTATGTTGCGTAATCCGCGTGTGACAATTGCGCCGTTGCCATTGTATTTCTATATACCAAATTTTGGTGGCATTGTTTTAAGTGCAAAGCAGTTGCGTATTATGCAAAGTCTGTGCACAGGGATTAAAACAGCGTTTTTAAAATATCAAGAATCGGCCACGGAATACCAGATGAAACAATGGTCAAAAAATTTCCAATGGTATTTTATCAATTGGGCATTTCGTAAAATTAAATATATGTCCAGTGATGAAGATATGGCTGCGGCGCGTGAATGTTTTCGGGAATTGGAACATGTTGGTGCGTTGGATCGACCACCGTATCGGTGGGCGCGAAAACTGCGTCGTGATATTTGCGAATTTATTAAATAAAAATCCCGCCAAACGGCGGGATTTTTTTGAGACATCCTACTTTGCCACTTTGTGGCTTCGTAGGACAGGCGAGATATGAGACATGTGACATGAATACCATGCTAAACTTTTATTTATTTAAGTATTGATTCAATTATGTAAATTTGATAGAATTCTTTTGTCGGTGGGATTTTTCACCGATGGGGTGTCAAGGCCCGTTTCCAATGCGTTCATGCACGACAGCATAACGCGCCAATGGCGTATTTTTTATGCGGTGTTATGTGTGGATGAAAATTTTCTCCTGATCTTACGTGGTCAGGAGGGTTGCGAATATATTGAATAAGCACACAATTCATTGGATTGTCTTGAACCTCCTGGCCACCTTTCTTTGTAATGGTGGTTTTTGTTTTGTATGCGCGTAAAACGACGCAAAGAAAGGAAACAAATTAAACAAAGGGAGTCAAAAGATGAACAAATTATTAAAACTAACAGGCGTATCCATGTTGACAATTGTTGCCACAACAGGTGCAAATGCGGCGGGATATACATGTGAAGAATTAATTGAATACACATCGTGTAATTCAGGTTATTATTTAAATGCGGGTAAATGTATCGAAAGCACAACATGTCCATCGGGCAGTTATTTAAAGGTGTCGTGTGATGATAATCAAGTGGCATATTTTGGCGTATGCGTTGAAGATGAAACTGGTGACACTGCCGTTGGTGTGCTTAGGGAAGACTGTGGTTTTACATATCGCGATGGTTGGTATTGTTATTATGACATGGAATTTTATCCCGCAAACATCAGTTGCACATCATGTCCATCTGTTGGTATGACGGACAAGGATGGTAATGCGGTAACGGTAAAATCCACACCGGGTTCATTTGGTCTAAATTCATGTTACATTGATCCAAATGCATATTTTGAAAATGAAAAGGGTGTATATCATTATACATCTAATTGTTCGGCTGTAACATTAAAATATGGTATGGAGATTGATGAAGAAATATGCACCACCATGTTAGATGGCGTATGGGGTGATTATGAAGAAGTGGGGTGTCTTTATTCCAATCCGCACTTATCACAATCAGAATGTGAAAAGGGTGCAGGTGATGGTGCCTATTGGAATGATGAATTGGGGATTTGTATTGGTGGTGGATGGGGACCCTTTAGTTTGAGGAATGACAATGGGTAACAACAGTCATTTTAATTGGTTATGGTGTAAAAAATCCTCTGGGGTTCGCCCACGCAAATAAATATTTGCGTGGGGCCCGAATTGGGGGATTTTATTTTTCAAATGATGATTTGTTGGGAAAGCGCGATGCCATAAATTCTGCATTGGTGCGCAATATCTTGTCATCTGTATCACGCGAATCATTTATGCAAAATGTTGGTGCGCCAATTAATGCGTCGTATGCCGCAGATGTGTCAGTGCAGCATACAGGTGAATTTTTTATGCGAAAATAATACAATAAATTATAAATCGCATTTATTATTTTATGGCGTGTATGTTTGCGCGCACGTGAATGAATGTATACTGCACGATTGTTTATTAAATCATACAGGTTGAACATTTGACGTTGAACTTCATTATTTGTTCTGAATTTATTACGAATTTGTTTATCAATCAGCCCCGTTATCATTGGGTGATTGCGACATTCAATCCATGATGATTTTATGTATGGGTCAACACCATGTGATGGACGGTATTTATATACACGTTTTTTGAATACTTTATGTATGATACTGGCGGATAAGATTAGGGTCTGGGTGTATTCGTCTACCCGTGACATCCATTGTGCAATGTTTCGGGAACGTTTGGAATGCGTGCTGTATCTGACCAGGGCACGGCCGTGTTTGTCGTAAAAATAGCCGGGCTTTAATGGGCGATTGAAAAACATGTCGTCGTTCATTAATAAAAAGTGTTCTGACAGGCCGGGTATGTTTGGTATGCACATTTCAATCGCAGTGGCATTAAATGTGGGAATTGCATCCGCAGGCATTATTTGTTCGTGTGGAACAATTGTGATTTTTGGATGCGCGGTATTTAACCATTTTGGAACCTGGTTAAATCCGGTAATAATATAAATATGATTTACCCATGGAACAAATTGTTCAACACTGCGCAGGGAATATAAAAATTCGCCGTTGTCGCGCCAACGTGCCTCTATGGCAGCATCTGCGTATACAGGTTTTGCACCTTTGACTATTTCCAGCCATTTGTCTTTCTGGGCACGCCACTTTTTATCGGTGTCGTCCACCCACAGATAAACTAAATCAATTTTCATATCTTTGTGCATTATTTACACCCCTGATTTGATAAAGCGTTGTGGAATTTTTACAATTCTTTTTAGCCCCAACATGCCTGGTTTATCCCATGCGTAAATTGGGCGGAATATGCGTTGCATTACGCGTGCAATACGCATCCAGTGTTCACCATGTGCCGGTCGATTTGTGACGTCGTTTATTGTGCCGTTGCCACGTCGCTTTAAATGATTGACCCAGTCGGGGCCACGGGATGCGGCCTTAGATATCAGCATGTCCATATCAACCGCACCAAAGTGCAATAAATACAGGTTCGGGTCAATGTGAAAATTGTGACCATGGATACTGTGGAAGCCACTGCCCCAGCGGACAGGGCGATTTATCACAACAGGTTTGGTATATCGTGTGGACAGCAATGCGTATGAACGTTGCGATAAAAATGGTTTAGATGTATCCAATGTTTTTTCGTGCTGTAAATGTTGACCAACGTCCAGCCCCAATCCAGATAATGTCGTATTGATTTTTTTGTTGGACAGATATTCTGGCAACGTTACCCCCAGGGCAGGGTCGATAATCAAAAATTCATCACAATCGCATCCGATAACAATATCGTATGTTTCAAGCAGTTTGTTCGCCAAATCAGATATCAATCCAATACGATATTTGTCACCCGCACTGCGTGACATGTCGGTATGTGGTAATTTGGTTATGTGTGCGTTTTCGGCATTTTCGGGTATTTCTTGGTCGGTGCCGTCCAAGTATATATACAGATTTTCTGGGCCAAATAAATTGCCGTAATATTTTATCCAACGCGATAAAAAGAACGTGTCGTTGCGCGCCATGGTTATAACTGCAATCTTTTTTGTCATATCATCCCCCGTTTGGTGACAGTTTGTGAAACACATAAGAAATGTTTCTTAGTAATATTTTAAACGGATTACGTGTTAAAAGCCAGTCAATATATTTTTCACCATATTGATTGCGTGCAGAATGTAAAATAATATCGCGTATCGCCTGGGAAATGTGATTCAGGACATATGATATTTGCATTCCCAATGCGCCATTATGACGGATAAATGCAACCTTTTTTATAAATGGCATTTTTGAACGATAAAAATATTTGATTCGATTATAAACACTGCGCCCGGGGGCAGAATGTATACAATCCCATGTCAAATTATGGTTAGTTATTAAATTGGATAGGCCTTGTTCATATTTGCGGGTAATGGCGCCTTTGGATTTTAATTTTGTGATGTTGTGCATAAATTTATCAAACCATTTTGTCTTAAATACAGATGGTGTCAATCCGATAAACCATGATTGAATGTGTGGATGACGTTTGTGCGGATTTTTTACCAAACCAAATGCATGACAGCCCATATGTTCCATTTTATCAAAATATTCTGTCATATCAAACAATGGTCCATATACAGAATCGTTTACCAGATATATAAAATCATATTGTGATAAATCAAGATTTTCTGATGCCCATGCGTATGCGCGTTTGTATGAGCCAAAGTCATATTCGCCATGGCGCGCGCCAGATGTGTACAGGCAGTATGGTTGGATTTTTTTTAGTTCTGTATCGGCGCAGTTTGAATCCATTGCCAGCACAATGTCGCCAAATTTGGATAATGCCTTTATATAATAAACCAGGGCATCGTCAATGTTCCCCAATTTATTATATCCTGCAAATAAAAATAGCCGTTTGGCAATAAAGACGTCAAATATATTTGTTAGCGTCTTGGATTTTGATTCTGCACGTATGGCAAACTTAGGTTTTGGTTTCATATTATATAATTTACATGTTTTATTATCATTTTTCAATACATGGTTTGTAACCAAAAATAACACCCCGTGTGGGGGTGTCTTATTCTTCAATGTGTTTTTTTAATTTTTTACGCGTATTGCTGTCCAGTTCTTTCTTGCGCAGGCGGATTGTGTCGGGGGTCACTTCGACCAATTCGTCGTCCAAGATGTATGACAGGGCTTCTTCCAATGAAATACGACGTGGTGGCGCCAAGAATAACTTTTCATCCGCAGTTACAGAGCGCATGTTGGTCAGTTCTTTGCCTTTAATCGGGTTTACTTCCAAATCGTTTTCTTTGCTGTGTTCGCCGATAATCATACCAGAATAGACTTCGGTCTGTGGGTCGATAAATAATGTGCCACGTGGTTGCAGGTTAAACAGTGCATATGTTGCTGCCGCACCTTTTTCCATAGATACCAAAACACCTGGGCGGTATTGCCCAATGGCACCACGATATGGGCCGTATTCTGCAAATACGCGGTTCATAATACCGGTGCCACGTGTGTCTGTGCGGAATTCAGACAGGTATCCAATCAAACCACGTGATGGTGCCGAAAATACGATACGTGTTTTGCCACCACCAGATGCCTTCATTTCTGAAATAGTTGCTTTGCGTTTGGTCATCTTTTCGATAACAACGCCTGAAAATTCATCGTCTACGTCAATTACAACGTCTTCGATTGGTTCCAGTTTTTCGCCGTTTGGTCCGTCAATCATAACAACGCGTGGGCGACTAACGCTTAGTTCAAAGCCTTCGCGACGCATCGTTTCAATTAAAATCCCCAGTTGTAATTCGCCACGACCAGATACTTCGAATGCTTCGTTGTTTTCGCTTTGTTCGACTTTTAATGCGATGTTTGTTTCGGCTTCTTTGAATAGTCTTTCGCCAATCATGCGAGATGTTAGTTTTTTACCCGATTTGCCCGCCAATGGTGATGTGTTTACAAAGAATGTCATCGTCAGGGTTGGTGGGTCAATTGGCATCGCAGGAATTGGTTCGGTCACAGATGGATCGCACAGGGTGTCCGCCACGGTCGCTTTGGAAAATCCGGCAACAACAACAATGTCACCTGCGGATGCGCTGTCGCGGGAAATCTTTTCAATGCCGCGATGTTCGATGATTTTTGTGATTTTTGCGTTTTCGATAAATTCACCATTGCGGTTTATTGCCTTGACCGATTGACCAACGCGAACAGTCCCCGATTCAATTTTGCCAGTTAAAATACGGCCGACATATGGGTCTGCTTCTAATGTTGTTGCCAACATTGTAAATGGCGCGTCCAGTTGACAGCGTTCACCATTGCAATCTGGGGCAGGTACATGGTCAACAATCAATTGGAATAATGGGGTCAGGTCTTTGCGTTCGTCATTTAAATCACGAACCGCCCAACCATCACGACCAACAGAATATAAATATGGGAAATCCAGTTGAGAATCTGTGGCACCCAGTTTATCAAACAGGTCAAATGTTTCTGTTAAAACTTCATCTGGGCGGGCGTCTGCGCGGTCGACTTTGTTTATGCAAACAATCGGGCGCAGCCCCAGTTTTAATGCCTTGGACAGAACGAATTTTGTTTGGGGCAGGGGGCCTTCGGCACTGTCAACCAACAGGACAACACCGTCAACCATGGATAAAATACGTTCAACTTCGCCACCAAAGTCGGCGTGGCCTGGTGTGTCAACGATATTGATTTTATATTCGCCCCATTGGATGGATGTTGGTTTTGCAGAAATTGTGATACCGCGTTCGCGTTCGATGTCACCACTGTCCATAACGCGGTCGTCAACGCGTTCGTTTTCACGGAATGTTCCTGCCTGTTTTAACATGTTGTCGACCAATGTTGTTTTTCCGTGGTCAACGTGTGCAATAATTGCAATATTGCGAATTTTCATATTTTGCCCCATTTTTTGTTTAATCGGATACAGGGTATACCTAAAAATTCTTATTTTCAATATTTTTTATGCTTTGGGGTTGACGTTTGATTGAATTTGTCTATATTTAGATATGTGGGTTGAGTGTAATGATGAACCAAAGGAGGTTACAGTGACACAGAAAAAAATAGATATATATAGTTCAATTCAAGGTGCGTTTACAGAATTTTACAATATTGCGCGTTTGGGGTTGAAAAAGCGTTGGAAGTCTTTGACACAAAAAGAACGTGTTGCGGCGGCGCGCAGTTTGGTGTTTATGCGTGAATTGGCGACAAATCCTGCAAAATATTTTTCACGTGCAAATACTGGGGCAGATTGGGCAAAGCGTGCATATGATTATGCCCAGGCGCATGGTATCAAAGATGTCTATCAGGCATATTATATTGTGCCGGCACCAACGGATGTTGTTTATGAAAAGGCAGGCGCGGCATGGATTTATAATCCTGAATCGTACAAGGTTTTTTATCGTTTTTGTTTAGATGTTCAAAATTGGGAATATGGACGTACATCAGAACAAAATAGTGAACGGTATTTTGCAGATGCGTTAAGTGAATCAATTGTTAAGACCGCGAAAATATGTGCGGCTGTACGCAAAGCGAATGAACCAAATAAAGCCCAACAATTTATTCAAAGAAAATTTAAATCATTGTCTAAATAAAAGAAATCCGCCGTATGGCGGATTTTTAATTTCTGGAATTTAGGAATGCAATTGCATCCATGCCGGCGGTGCAGCCTGTGCCAACCGCGGTGGCAATTTGCATTTTTAAATCACTGTGAACGTCACCGGCAACAAACATCCCAGCCGGCAGTGCGTCTGGCGCCAGGCGCCCCATGCCGTCGCGTTTTATATCTTCGCTTAGGTAATCCGTGTTTGCTTCGTGACCAATTGCAACAAACACGCCGTCGACAACCATTTCATCGCCATTGGTTGTTGTTACAATTAATTCGCCATCTTCGGAATCTGGTTTTGCCGCGATTTTTGCCAGGTCTGTATTAAACAGGCATTCAATGTTTTCGCGTTCGGCAACGCGTTCGCGCAGGACGGCTTCGGCGCGAAAGAATTCTGATTTGCGGTAAACGATTTTTACAGTTTTCGCCAGGTCTGCCAGGTACAGTGCATCGTTTAGCGCGCTGTTGCCGCCGCCCATTACGATAACTGTTTTGCCGGTATAAAAAAATCCGTCACATGTTGCGCAATATGACACACCACGACCCATGAATTCGCGTGCGCCTTCGATTTCCAGTTTGCGTGGGGATGCACCTGTGGCAATAATAATTGCACGTGATTGGTATTGTTCGCCATTGTCGCATGTGACTGTAAATCCGCTGTCGGCATTGCCAGATATGCTTTTTGCAGAAGTTGGTAAAACATATGCACCAAACGATTCGCATTGATTTTTCATAAATTCGGCCAGTTCCATGCCACTGCCGGCCCATCCAGGATAATTTTCCAATACCGCGATACCCGCCATTTGCCCGCCCAAGCGGTCGCCACCCAATACGTATGTTTTTTTGTTGGCGCGTGCAGCATACAATGCAGCAGTCAAACCTGCGGGACCAGAGCCAAGAATAATAATATCTAACATAACTGTAATACCTTTCCTTTATATGTTTTCTGTGCCAAGCATACACAAACAGATGAATTTATGCAAATAAAATCGGAATATGTTGCATTGATGTTAAATTTGTTTTATAATTTAATGCGTTATGAATTTGAATTTTGTGTTTTTTAGTCGTTCTTCATCCCCGTTGGGGGTATAGGTTTTTTACGTATTCATTTTCTTTACAAGAAATTCAAACTGTTATAAGATATAATCCAAATAAATCAAAAAGGTAAAATACTATGTTGGATATGAAATTTATTCGTGAAAATCCAGATGTTGTGAAGAAGGCATGTGAATTAAAGGGCTTTGACAACAGGGTGGATGAAATATTGGCATTGGATGCGCGTGTGCGTGAACTGAAAACAATTACACAGTCCAAGACGGCAGAAAAAAATAAAATTACACGTGAAATACCAACAGCGACGGACAAGGCGCCACTGATTGCACGCAGTAAAGAAATCAATGCAGAGATTGCGGCCGATATGGCAGAATTGGCAGAAAAAGAAGAAATGCTGTCAGATTTGTTGCATCGCGTGCCACAAATCCCGTCTGATGCGGCGCCGGTTGGCAAAGATGATTCAGAAAATGTTGAAATTCGCCGCGTTGGAACACCGCGTGAATTTGACTTTACACCACGTCCACAATGGGAATTGCTGGAAATGAACGGGTGGTGGAAAAATGATAAAATCGCATCGATTTGTGGTGCACGAACATATGCGCTGTTTGGCGAGGCCGCGGAATTAGAACTGGCAATACAAACATATGTTTTGCAAAAATTAATTGCCAAAGGATTTACATTTGTAAACTGCCCGGCGATTACAAAACCACAGACTATATTTAATGCGGGGCATTTTATGGGGTCTGATTTGTCGGTGATGAATAATGATGTGTTTATGCTGACTGATACAGACAGATGTTTGGCGGGAACGGCGGAAATCGTGTTGAATTCGTTGCATAGTGACGAAGTGTTGAACGAAAAAGATTTGCCAATTATGTATGCAGGATATTCGCCATGTTTTCGTAAAGAAGCAGGGGCCGCCGGTCGTGATACCCGCGGAATAGTGCGTATACATCAATTTCACAAGGTGGAACAATATATTTATTGTACCCCAGAACAATCTGATGAAATGCATGAATTTTTGTTAAATAACCTGTGCGAGGTTATGGAAGATTTAGAATTGCCATATCGTGTAATCGCGGCGTGTACTGGCGACATGGGATTTAACAAGGTTAAAATGCACGATGTCGAGGCATGGTTCCCCAGTGAAAATACATATCGTGAATTGGGATCTTGTTCGTCGATTGGTCAATTCCAGGCGCGTCGTACAAATACCAGATATCGCGACAAAGATGGTAATATGCAATTTTGTGCAACATTGAATAATACGGGTATTGCGTTGCCACGTGCAATTGTGCCGGTAATTGAAAATCATCAAAACCCAGACGGGTCTGTAAATATTCCAAAAAAATTACAACCGCTGATGGGTGGACGCACCAAGATTGGCGGTAAACACTAAATTAAAAAAATCCGGCGATGCCGGATTTTATTTTTTCCCAAAATGTTTCTTTAATATTTCATATGCGGCAGAAATGCGCGCAAATTCTGTTGCAGCGTTTTTCTTGTCTGTCGCAGTGTCGGGGTGGTATTTCTTTGCCAGGGCGCGATATTTCGTGCCAACTTCGCGCCACGTGGCAGATATCCCCAGTTCAAATACTTTTAACGCGGAAACGACGTTTGTAGGTAATTTGCTTTTTGCAGGAATGCGGTCAAATTGACTGCGCCCGGTGATAAAATCGTTGATGAATTTTGCGTAATCTGACGCGTCTGTGTTTGCAGTGTTTTTATCTTTTAGGGGTTCACCAAATGTTTGACGTTCCCAGTCTGCCTCAATCTCTTCGGGGGTCATGTCGGCATAAAAATTCCAATTTTTATTATATTCGGCCGCGTGTTCTTGGCAGAAAAACCAATAATCGCGCAAATCGCGTGACTTTGGGGCACGGCATGTTCCGGCCTTGGTGCAACCTGGTTTGTCACATTTTTTTATCATTGTTCTTGTACCTTTATTTTTTTGCCAGTGGATGATGATTTTTTATCGTTTCTTTTAGTTTTTCTGGCATAACGTGTGTATAAATTTGTGTTGTTGAAATGTCTTCGTGTCCCAACATAGTTTGTATCGCACGCAGATTGGCGCCACCTGCCAATAAATGTGATGCGAACGAGTGACGCAAAACGTGGGGTGATACGCGTGACGGTTCAATCCCAGACAGCACGGCGCACTTTTTTATCAACTTAAAAAATGCATCACGGGTAATATGTCCCGATTGCCCGCGTGATGGGAAAACATATTTAGAATCAACATCCCCACGTGCGTCCAGCCATTTGCTTAACGCGTGTATGGCCGCATCGTGCATTGGAACCAGACGTTCTTTGGCGCCTTTGCCGTGAATCAATAATTTGTCGCCCAGTATTCCTGTCATTGGTAATTCGCATAATTCAGATACGCGCAGGCCAGATGCATATAATAATTCAATCATTGCACGCAGACGGATAGATGTTTTTATGTCACCCGCGCTGGATATCAATAATTCAATCTCGTCTGGGGATAAGAATTTTGGTAATGTGCGGTCTCGCTTTGGTAATTCAAGATTTGCAGTCGGGTTTTGTGTGATTATTTTTTCCAGCATTAAAAATTTGTAAAACCCGCGCAGGGCAGAGGCCTTGCGTGCAACAGAAGATGGCTTATCTGGTAATGCGGACAGGTAATTTTGGATGTCTGATTCTGTCGCGTTTATCAAACCGCCAGCAATCGCATTATCTGCCAGGCGCAAGTCTGATTCATAACTGATTAATGTTTTTGAACTGCGTCCCTTTTCTGCAGACAGGGCTTCTAAGAATATGTCTATATAATTCATGGATACACCACGATTTCTGTCATGTGTTGTGTGGGCGGAAACGATATTATCATCAATATAATCAGCGCGATTAAGATTCCCCACAATAGTATTTTATGAAAATTTGTATTTTTTTTCTTTTTAATTGGCATATGTATATCCCCCGATTAAATTGTGTCAAAACTGGTGATAAATATACCGGCGCCCGCGATAATAATTAGTGGTGGTGCAATAATAGACAACATTGGTGGCAATGCGCCGGTGGCACCCAATGCGTTAAACATATTGACCAAAAAGTATACTGCAAAGCAGGTCAAGATACCCAGGCTAAATTTTGTACCAAAACTGTAATTACGGCGTTGTTTTGTCTGGGAAAACGCAACACCCAATGTTGCCATCGCAATCATTGTTAGTGGCAAAAACATCAGTGTCCATAATTGAACCAGGTGGCCGCGAACTGGTGCACCAATTGATTCCATCTTTTTTATAAATTGTGGTAATTGCCAAAATGAAATTTGGTCGGGTTGTAAATATCTGTCCAGGACGGTTTGCGGTGTCAATAATGTTTTTATTTCCCAATCTGCTGTTTTAACGGTGCCGTTTGAATACCATACGGTGGCAGATGGAGCAGATATCAGGTTATCTGTCAGTGTAACGGTTGGTGCACTGATACGTTCAATCAATTTAAAGTTTGTGTCTTGGGTGTAAATTGTCGCGTTTTCAAACACCAATGCATTGTTGGTGTTATGCATATTTTCTGCATTCATAGTGATAAAACCATTTTCGCCTGATTCGCGTAACCAAATCATATCATCAATCAATTGCAGATTATGTGATGTAATATGCTGGGTGCTGATATAGACGGAATATGGATTTATCACCGTTGTTGCAAATAAACCAATTAAAAATGCACCAATTAAAAATGGACGTGTTGACTGAAATGGGGAACGGCCTGCGCCAGATATAATGATGTTTTCGCTGGATTTTGTCAGGTTGTATGATGTCAATAGTGTGCCCATAAATACCGCCAATGGTAAAAATAAAGGGACGTATTCCAGTAACCGTATCCAAGAATCCCGTAGTGCTGCAATCGCATCTGCGTTTGATGGCAGGCGTTCAACAAACGTTACGGCAAAAATGATGCCGCATACAACCAACATAACCAGGCCAACGCCGGAAAAAAATCGGCGCAGTAAAAATCTATTTAAGATATTTAACCTAAACATATTATATAAAGTATACCTTGTTTATTTGATATTTGCAAAATTAAAATGAAAGCGTATAATTTCTGGGTAAATGTAATATAGGATTAAGAGATGGAAAAGAAACCAATTTCACGGGCGGGGTTTGATAACCTGTTGAAGGAACTGAAAGATTTAAAAGAAAATCAGCGACCAGAGATATTAAAAACGGTGCAGTGGGCGCGGTCTTTGGGGGATTTGTCAGAAAATGCAGATTACAGTGCGGCGCGCGAAAAACAGCGTCAGATTGATAATCGTATTCGTTTTATCGAAGATGTTATTGAAAATGCGGCCGTTATTGATGTCGATTCTTTGTCGGGTAATCGTGTTGTGTTTGGGGCGCGTGTTGTGGCCGAAGACGAAGATGGAAATAAAATGCAATGCAGAATTTTGTCTGATATCGAATCGGATGGTCGGACAGTGATTTCGTGCACGTCACCGGTTGGACGGGCGATGATTGGCAGATGTGTTGGTGATACGTGCATTGTTAAACTGCCGGGTGGTGAAAAGGAATATGAAATTTTAGAAGTAAAATTTAAAGAATAAGTTGAATATGTCAGTTCGTGTATTGCCGGATTTTTTGATAAATCAAATCGCCGCAGGCGAGGTTGTAGAACGCCCAGCCAGCGTGGTTAAGGAACTGGTAGAAAATGCGCTGGATGCGGGGGCAGACCAGATTGTTATCGACGTAACCGATGGTGGGCGCACCCTGATTAGTATTGTGGACAATGGGTGCGGAATGTCGCGTGATGATTTGGCGCGCGCCATTACACGACATGCAACATCAAAATTACCAGATGATGATTTATTAAATATCAACTTTATGGGATTTCGTGGCGAAGCGTTGCCATCAATTGCGTCTGTGTCTGATATGACGATTGATACGAATAATGGTGCCGATGAAAATGGATGGCAGATTGATGCGACAACTGGGGAAATAAAGCCATCTGACTGGGATGCTGGGACGCGAATTCGTGTGCATAATTTGTTTGCAAAAACACCTGCGCGATTAAAGTTCTTGCGTGGGGATAGGGCGGAACTGATTTCTGTGTTAGATGTGGTAAAACGATTGGCGATGGCGCGCCCTGATGTTGGCTTTGTTTTAAATAACAAATGGCGTTTTCCAAAAAATCAAGATTTGTCTGAACGTATTGTTGCGGTTATGGGTGATGATGTCCGTGGGCGCATGTTGGATATTGATGCCACTTCGCGCAGTACTGCGGAAATGAGATTGACAGGATTTGTGTCAGAACCAACATTGCGACGCGCGTCATCTGTGGATCAGTATTTGTTTGTAAATAATCGGCCGGTCAAAGACAAGGTTTTGGTTGGTGCATTGCGGGCGGCGTATATGGATGTTATGCATGCGCGTGAGTTTCCACTGTGTGCGCTGTATCTGACATTGCCACCACAATTTGTGGATGTAAATGTATCGCCTGCAAAAACCGAAGTGCATTTCTTGGAACCATCACATGTACGGTCTTTTATTATCAAGACAATTCGTGACAGATTGGCCCAGACAATGATACAAAATGTACAGCATGTAAATGTGGTCGATACGCCGGAAATACTCGTGCACAGTATTACACCAAGATTTGATTTTTGTATAAAACGTGACTCGTTTACTGTGCGTGATGATATCGATTTAAATCCGATATCTTTTATTCCAAAGGAACCGTTGCCGGTTATAGAAACGCCGATAAAGGAATCGGATAATGCGGATTTACCGTTGGGACGTGTTGTTGGTCAGGTGGCTAATAAATACATAATTGCGCAACATGGTGACAATATGATTATTGTTGATCAACATGCGGCGCACGAACGCATAACGTATGAAAAACTGCGTGCGCATAAAATCAAGACCCAACCGTTGTTGACGCCAATTGTGATAAATATGCGTGCCGAAGATGTTGCGGCAATTGCATCAATTGCGGATGAATTAAAATTGGCGGGGTTACATGTCGGGGAATTTGGTGACGATGCAATTGCAATTTTTGAAAAGCCATCCGATTGGGATATGGACTGGGGGGATATATTGCATCAGGTTGCGGATGAAGTTCGTGCCAACGGCCATTCATCGGGATTAAATGAAAAATTGCATTTGAAATTGGCGAATTACGCATGTCATCATTCTGTGCGGGCAGGGCAAAAATTAGATTTAATTCAAATGGATACACTGTTGCGTGATATAGAAAAAACAGAACGTGCCGGGCAGTGTAATCATGGGCGACCGGTTTATAAAATTATACCAATATCAGAAATTGATACTTGGTTTGAACGATTGTAATTTTTTTCTTGGGATTTTATAAATATATGTGTATAATTTGGATGAATCCATAGGGATATGGGTTCGGGGTCTTCAAAAGCCCGTAATCAAAGCAGTATGCCAAAACATACTGAATATCCGCATACAAATATTGGGCGCGGATGCGTCTTTTTTTGTGTGTTCCCGACATTCCCACTTCATGTCGGGGTGCCGTCGGCCATACAACAGGGGTTCGCCCCAAAAGCCGGCGGGGTCATTTCTTTGATTATGATTTTTTGAACACCCCGACCGTCATATTCCAGAAAATGACGGTCTTTTATTATGGGAAAAATATTTATTGCGTTTTTTATGTTTTTTGTTACATGTGGTGCGTATGCGGTTGTTTTTACTGCGGATTCAGTATGCACATGGACGCCGTGGAATAACAATTATGTTGACTTGAATTATAACTGGTGGAGTGAATGTGATGGGCAATCGGTAACTGGGGTTGCGTTATGCGCGTCGCAAAGTGGGGTTGTGGGCGATGTGTCAGCATCACAGCCTACAATTGATACATCGGAAAATCATGACGAAAATAATATCTACTGTTGGTGTAAAATGACCGCGCCATACGAAGGTGTTTGGGTGTATTTTGGTGTTTTTGCGGAGCGAGAAAGGTATTGTGATGGTAGTGATTCGTTTGCGAGTTATAATGAAATATGCACTCCGCGTTGTGCTGAGTTATGGTTGGTTGGTAATAGTGGTAATGCATGGCTTGATAATTATCATAAGGGATATGGTGGAACTGCCGCAGAGTTGGCTGCGATAAAGGCTGGATTGTTTACGCCTGGGGTGACGGAAACGCTGTGCGAAATAGGCGTGTCAAAACTGATGGCGTCGACAGGGGATTCTTTTTCGTTGTGGGCAGAAAAATATACAGAGCCGTCATTGGTCGTGGAATATAATGACCAAAAATGCTATGGAAAGTTAGAGGAGGGTAATGGCGTTTTTAATGTGGAATTTGATGGTAATGTTTATCATTTGGTAAATTAGGTTTTTGTGTTCTTTTCCCTTTACATTACGGGCTTTTTTTACTATTGTTCATGTATTAAAACAAGGAGAAATATATGGAACAAACAGCACAAGTTGTCGATACAGTCGTGCAGACGGCGCCTGTGGCGCCACAGAATGGATTTTGGGGGATGGTTCTGTATTGTCTGGTTGTGTTTGCAATCATTTATTTGTTTATGGTGCGCCCAAATAAAAAGCGCATGGCAGAATACCAAAAAATGCTGGATTCATTACAGGTGGGAAACCGTGTGATGGCGGCCGGGATTTATGGCGTAATTAAAAAAGTAAATGAAAAAACAATCGATTTAGAAATTGCCAAAGGCGTCGTTATCGAAGTAAATAAAAACGCAGTGGCGTCCGTAGAGTAAAGAAGGGTTTGGGGTATGTTTAAAAAGTTATCAATTATTTTTGTGGCGGTATTTTGTGTATTATTGTCGGTGCCGACGCTGTCACCAAAATTGGCGCCTTATTTTCCATCTTGGATTCATCCTGTGTCTTTGGGGTTGGATTTAAAAGGTGGTGCACAATTGTTGTTAGAAGTTGATACAACAACAATGTTTCAAGAAAAAACAGAACAATTATATGAAGAAACGCGTAGTGCATTGATTGATAGAGATAAGGGTGTTATTCGTTTTTCTAATCTGCGTAATCATGATGGCGTTGTGTCATTGGTTGTTAAAAATGATGACGAAGTGTCAATGGCAAAGGGACGTTTGAAAAGCGCTTTTGGGAATACTGTGGATATTACGTCTGATGGAAAAACGATAGAATTATCTTATTCTGAAAAGCAAAAGGCAGAAATGGTTCAAGATGCCTTGGCACGCAGTATTGAAATCGTGCGTCGTCGTATTGATGCGCTGGGGACAAAAGAACCTGCGATTCAATCCCAGGGCGGAAAATACATTATGGTACAGTTGCCAGGTGTAGATAATCCAGAACGTATCAAAGAATTAATTGGTCAGACCGCAAAAATGACTTTCCATTTGGTAAATGAAAGTGTGTCGCCAGAACAAATGGCGTCTGGTCGTGCGCCCAGTGGTACAGAATTTTTGCCATATATTGATGCCCCAGATCAGATGATTCCGGTGTATTCACGGGTAGAGGTGTCGGGTGATTCTTTGAAAGATTCCCAGGCGGATTTTGATCAAAATAATATGCCGGTTGTATCGACTGTATTTGATGCGTCTGGGGCGCGCAGATTTGCAAAGTTGACCACGGAACATGTAAACGAAAGATTTGCAATTGTTTTAGACGGCAAGGTTTTATCTGCACCGGTTATTCGTGAACCAATCCCGGGTGGTCGTGGCCAGATTTCTGGGGGATTTAGTTTGCAGGGCGCCAAAGATTTGGCCGTACTGTTGCGTTCGGGCGCGTTGCCGGCACCATTAACGGTAATCGAAGAACGTGTTGTAGGGGCCGGTTTGGGGGCCGATACAATCGCCCAGGGTAAAGTTGGCGCAATCGCAGGTGTAATATTTATATTTATGTTCTTGTTCATTGTATATCATATGTTTGGCGTTCTGGCGGGGGTTGCATTGGTGGTTAATTTGGGGATGATTGTTGGATTAACCGCGTTATTCGGTGCGACATTAACATTGCCAGGTATTGCCGGTATCGTACTGACATTGGGTATGGCGGTGGACGCAAATGTGTTGCCGTTTGAACGTATCCGTGATGAAGTCAAATCTGGTACGCCGACATTGCGTGCCGTTAATGTTGGATTTGATCGCGCGATGAAAACGGTTTTGGATGGAAATTTAACCACATTGATTGCAGCCTTGGTTTTGTTCCAGTTTGGTGCGGGTCCAATCCGTGGGTTTGCGGTTACATTGTCAATCGGTATTTTGACGACATTGTTTACATGTGTGTTCTTGTCAAAGTTATTGGTCGATTGGTATATGGGTGGCAAGAACAAAAAAATTGGATTTATTAAATAATAATGCAAAGGGGTGATTAATATGAAACTGCATTTTATGAAATATCGCAAAATTGCATATGTGATTTCAGGGGTCTTGGTCGCATTGTCTGTGGTATCATTATTGTTCCGTGGATTGAATTACGGGATTGACTTTTCAGGTGGTATCTCTATGGAGGTGAAACCTGTGGTTGAAAATTATGGTATTGAACAAATGCGTGCAGCGTTGTCTGAATTTAATCCAGAATTACAAGAAGTGGATGGAAATGCAATCTTGTTGCGTGTAGGTCTGCCAAAGGGTTCAACCGATGCACAGCAAAATGAACGTGTGGGCGAAATAAAAAATATTTTGGGTGACAATGTTCAATATTCCCAGGTGCAGATTGTTGGGCCAAAGATTGGTGGCGAATTAATTCGTGGTGGTATTTTGGCAATTCTGTTTGCCTTTATCATGATGGCGGTTTATGTCTGGATTCGATACAAAGGTGGATATGCAATTGGTGCCTTTGGGTCGTTGTTCTTGGACTTTGTGTTGATGTTCGGTTTTTATTCATGGACAGGTTTGGAATTTAATCAGACGTCAATTGCGGTTATTCTGACGGCGATTGGTTACTCTATTAATGACAAGGTTGTAAACTATGACCGAATCGAAGAGAATATAAAAAAATATCATAAGATGCCAATGGCCGATTTGATTGATTTGTCTGTAAATGAAATGTTGCGTCGTACAATGCTGACCAGTGTTTCAACATTGTTGGCGATGTTCGGATTATATTTGTTCGGTGGTCAGATGTTGCGTGAATTTGCAATTGCAATGGGATTCTCTATTATTATGGGAACGTTCACCAGTATTTATATATCAAATATGATTCTGTATAACTTTAATCTGCGTGATACAGATAAATAATTTATGCAGATGTTGCAATCGGGGGGAAAGGGCATATGAAGATAAAAAAATTCTTGGTATGGTTAATGTTGGCCGTATGTGCGGCGCCGTGTTATGCAGATGGGTTGTTTTTTGAAGATGAACCAGTGCAGGGCGGATTGCACGTCTTTGATATGTCTGATACGTTTGCGGAAATTTATGAGAAGTTAAATGATGTCAATTGGGCAGGGAAAAATTTAAATATTGCAATTGAAAGTTTGGAAAATCTGCATAAATCTGCCCATATTGCGGCGACTGATGAACGGGTCGTTTTGGTGTGGGGCGATTCAATTGTTGCGAATTTTCCGCGACCAAATGCAGGCGACTGGCGTGGGTTTGGCGAAATCACAACGGCATTGGTATTAAAAATGCGCGAACAAGATGCAGCATTACGTGCATTGTCAGAAAGCGGTGTGTATCAGGCGGTTGTGGACAGTTTGGTGCGCGGTGTTGATGAAAATGGCCGATATATTTATTCCCAGACTGCAGAAATTGCCGAAGATGGCAGATTGTTAACCAGTGTGGGTTTAGAAGGTGCACGGGACGCGCGTGGGAATTTCCGTGTGTCTGCGATATATAAAGGTGCACCGGCAGATGTTGCGGGAATTCAAAATGGTGATTTGATAACGGCAATCAATGGGGTTGCAATTGCAGATATGTCTGATGCAGAATTAAATCAGGCAATGCGTGGATTTAATTCGGGGACATCAAAAATTAAATTGTTGACGCCATCTGGGGACAGGGATGTCGTATTGCGTCGTGCATCAATTGTATTGGCGGATGCGGATATTGTTCATCGCACCAACCCTGAGACAGGTGGAATTTTGGAAATCGTTGTGCACAAATTATCAGATGGTGCCGTAAATATCGTAAACGAAGCATTGGCGCGTTATACTGATTTGTCGGGCATTGTGTTGGATTTGCGTGCCGCAACAGGTGATGATGAAGTGGCGGCGGCAAAGTTTGCAGGCCTGTTTATGGGGCAGGTTCCCGTAATGCGTGTCGTTGAAACCGCGCGTGATGAAGTCGAAATTGTACCCGGTGGTGATGCCGTTACAGATGCGCCTGTGGTTGTATTGATGTCAAATATGACGCGGGGTACAGCCGAAGCATTGGTTGCGGCATTTTATGAAAATGTACGTGGTGTGTTGGTTGGAACACCAACCGCAGGCAGCGCGCGTACTGCAACACGCATTACATTAAATAATGGTGGGGCATTGGAATTATTGAATAAGTCTATTAAAACAGGACTGGGGAATCAGATTGATGGACGTGGAATTTTCCCGATTGTATGTCTGTCTAATATTCGTTCATCGCAACAGCAAGACATATTTTTTCTAAATGTTATAAATAACGATTTTAATGCACGCGATTTTAACAGTGAACCGGATGTTAATGTGGCGGATATTCGTCGTGGTTGCCCGGTTATAACCAGTGGCGCCGATGAAGATGCGGTTGCAGCGGCGGTATCTGTAAAGATATTGACAGATAATAAAGTATATAATCGTCTGGTCGCAGAATAATTATAACAAGGGGTGTGAAAATGTTTTTGACGAGTGATAATAAAATCTTGTGGCGCCGTATGGGAATCGGGGCAATTGTCACATTGTTCTTGGTTATTATTGGGATTGCGTGGTTGGACAAGCCTTTGTTTTTATTATTGCGACATTTGAATAGTTGGGCCTGTAAATTTATTGACGTTGTATTTGATGGGCATGTTTGGATTGCGGTGGCACTGATTGCATATATTGCGTATTTCTTCAAGAAAACAGCCAAGGCAACAGGTCAATGTCTGACAACAAAAAATTGCATGAACGTTGTGTATGCGTTTCGTGATTTTGTTGTCAAGACCAAGGGCAGTTATGCATTTTTGATATTGTGCAGTGTTTTGTCCACAGGCATTGTTGTTAAAATTTTAAAGGTTTTAATCGGACGCGCCAGACCGGTGTTCTTTGAGGCTTTGGGTATGAGTGGGTTCTTTCCACCATCGTTTGATTGGGCATTTAATTCAATGCCGTCTGGACATACCGCGGTCAGTTTTGCGGGTTTGGTGATGATTGGCATGTTGGCGCCAAAATATAAACCTTTGACGTGGACGTTGGCGATTATTATTGGTCTGTCGCGTGTTGCGATTGGCGCGCATTGGCCCAGTGATGTTATCTTTGGTGCGTTTATAGGTATGGTAATGGCAGATATCGTAAAGTGGTTCTTGTTGCGAAAAAGCGCAAAATAAATTTCAGGCGATAGAAAATATCGCCTATTTTTTTTATGAATTTTATGATAAAATAAACCTGTTATGGCAAAGAAATCAACTTTTTTACCGGGCAGTATTTCAAATGCGTTAAAAGCAATGGCCGGACGCATTTTGGGCGCGGTGTTATGTGTATTTGGTGTTTGGGCGGCATTTAGTTTGGTGTTTTATAATCCGAATTTGGATGGTGTTGGCGTGGCCAGTACGTTTGGTACGCAATCTGTGATGGGATATATTGTTGGTGGTATGCGATATGCAGTTGGGGCAATTCCGGGGCTGTTTTTATTCTTGTGTGTGGCACGTTGGGGATTGGCCAAGATGATTGGTCTGTCGGGCGCAGATACACCAGAATATGATTTCTTGCGCGGGTTTATCGCATTATGTGCAGGTGCCACCGGGTTTGGTTTGATTGCGCCGGGTGCGTCTTATGGTGGTATATTCGGGGCGGTGGCGGCGGCCGATTTGGTGGCGATATTTGGTGGAATGTCGCTGGTTCTGGGGATTGGATTTATTGTCGTATTTTTTGTTATGGCGGGGATATTGTTGCATATTCGATGGTCGCATTTACGGGGCGCGTTGCGTGTATTCTGGCGCGGTGTGCGTTTGGTTGGTGCGGCGTTCCACTTGACGACGCCAATGCCCGCAGATGAAGTAGAAGAAGATGAAGATTTAGAAGAAGAAACCGAAGACGCAGAATCAGAAGATGGGACAGAAAAAACAACGCGTCGCGGTCTGTTGCGAAAGCGCACACCAAAGAAAGCAGTGGCCGCACCTGTGGCCGTGGGCGCAGTGCGGGCAAAGCGTGCGGTGGCGTCTGTATATGAATTGCCAGATCCAAAACTGTTGGAAAAATCCAGTTTTAGTAAGTGTTCTGTGACCGCAGATTTAAAACAAAATGCACGTAATATGGAAACGCATTTTGCAGAATATAATGTGTTTGGTCGTGTCGTTGGGATAAAGCCGGGGCCAATCGTGACGTTGTATGAGTTTGAGCCTGATACAGGTATGCGTATTGCAAAAATTACAGAAACTGTCAAAGATATGACGCGCGCCATGGCGACAGAAAATATTCGTATTGCACATATCCCGCGTACAAACTATGTCGGTGTGGAAATGGTGAACGTTGTGCGCCAGACTGTGCGTTATCGTGGATTGGTTGAAAATCCGATATTCGTTGAATCAAAATATAAAATTCCATTGGCGTTGGGTGTGGATATTGGTGGAAATCCGATGTACTTTGATTTGGCCAAGATGCCACATATGCTGATTGCAGGGCGTACAGGGTCTGGAAAATCTGTGTTTGTGCAATCGATTATTACGTCAATTGTGTATCACTTTACCCCAGACAAATGTAAATTGATGATTATTGACCCAAAGGGGGTTGACTTTGGGTTCTGGGATGATATTCCACATTTAATTACGCCGATTGTAAAACTGGATCCAGGGGCGGCGGTGAACGCACTGAAATGGGCGGTGCGTGAAATGGAAGAACGATACAAACAATTACAGGTTTTAAATGCACGTAATATCGAAAGTTATAACGAAATTGCCGCGCAAAAACGCGCCAGTGGCGAAGTTATGACAAAACAGGTGGCGGTTGGAACAGACCCAGAAACCGGCGAATTATTATTTGAATCCCAGGCGGTTGATTTGTCTGATATGCCATATATCGTCATTATTATTGACGAGGTGGCCGACCTGATGAGTCTGGCGCGTAAAGACGTCGAAGCGTGTGTTCAACGTATTGCACAAAAGGCACGTGCGGCGGGTATCCACCTGGTAATGGCAACCCAGCGTCCAGACGCCACAACAATTACCGGCGTTATCAAGGCGAATTTCCCAACGCGCGTGTCGTTCCAGGCGCGCAGCCGTATCGATAGTACAACAACCTTGGGCGAAGGTGGCGCGGAACAATTGTTGGCGTGTGGCGACATGCTGTTTAGCGAGGCCGGCCGTGTCCCTGTACGTATCCATGGTGCCTTTATCGATGATAATGAATTAAACCGTATTGGTGCGTTCTTGCGTTCCCAGGGCGCCCCAGAATATGCCGAAGGGGTCACCGACGGCGATGGTGGCGGTGATATGGCAGGATTGCCGGGGGCAATTCCGGGTATGCCGGGCGCCGGTGGTGACAAAGATGGCGACCTGTATGCGCGTGCCAAAGAGTGCGTTTTGCGTGATAAAAAACCGACTATTTCATATATTCAACGTCGTTTGCAAATCGGGTATAACAAGGCGGCCGGATTTATGGAACGTATGGAGCAAGATGGGATTGTGTCTGCGCCGGACGCGAATAACAAACGTCACATATTATAAATTAAATATAATAATTCATCTACGAACGAACCCGATGGCTCATGTAACTTCTGTACACTACGCCATCGGGTTCATATCGTATCTAAATTATTCTATTTAATTTCTATTGCTAATCCTGGGGTGTGGGGGAATCTTGTGCAGGTTCTATTTGATTTATAATATGTGATATGAATACTTTTATTTATCACAGTTATATAATTTTTACTTTTATATAATTTTGTTTTGTGATAGAATAAAACATATTAGAGAGAGTATGAATTTCGTCAAAAGATTTTTGTTGTTGGTTTTCTGCGCGATGCCGTGTGTCGTGGGTGCCGAACCCATTGCAACGACGGCTGGTAATAATTTAACCGCATGGAACGGAAATTCTGGGGCGACAAATAATAATAACTGGAACACGATGATGAACGTTCGCACGATGGCGGGCGGTGCGGCGCCAACGGCGGATTTTGGTAATTGTAATTCGCTGATTATGCGGTGTGCACAACCAAAGTGTTCGGGGTGTACGTCTGATAGTATTGCGCGTCCAATTGTCGAAGGGTGTGTAAATTCGAACGCGTCATGTAAACAATATGCGGCTGATGGATTGGTTGATTATATCACGGCCCAGATTGTTGCAAATGCCAATGCGCGTATCCAAGAACAACAGATTGCAGCGCAAAACGCCGCAGCCCAGGCAGCTGCTGCACAAAACAGCGCACAAATGCAACAGATGCAGGCCCAGATGATGCAAATGCAACAACAAATGGCCGAACAAAATGCCGCCCAGATGGCCCAGATGCAGGCGGCACTGGATGAACAAAAGGCAATAGCCGCCCAGGCCCAGGCCGACGCATTGGCCGCGCAACAGGCACAAAACGCGGCGGCGACCACAACAGTGTCGGGTGGAACGATTACGGCGGCGCAACAGGTGGCGGTATCGGCGGGGATTGACCCAAATCTGGTGGCGCGTCAACAAATGTCAGGTGAAATTTTGACGGCCGTAGGAAATGCCGAATTGAAATTAAAAGAATTATATACAACCATGCAAGAGGCATTTACATATGCCGGGTGTGACCCGCGTGGTAATAATTGTCGCGGACCAAAACGTGTAAAATTGTTTAAAGAAAAGGCGCATAAATTTTTTCAACCATATGACGATATTGTTGATGAAATGTACGATGCGTTGGATTTAGCACTGGCTGTGGGTGTTGATATATCTGATGTTATTATGATGTTGAACGGTTCATGTAATCGTTGGGGGGTGTATGCGTGTACGATTGATGAAAAAAAAGACCTGGCTAAGTACAATGAGAGTGACAAAGATGAAGATATCACATGTGAGAAAGGAAAATCCGTACGGGGTGATTTTGTGCGTGGTGGTTATGAGTGTCAAGATGGTATGACTGTGCCGCCCCAGGATGATACACGTTGTTCGTTGGTTCGAATTTTGGATGCCGAAAGTGATGAAATTATGCGTAAATGGTTGGATGGTTCTGATTCCAAGGAACGTTTGGGGTGTGCGACATCGGCGTTGGATTCATTGGCAATCTTTGGTCGTCGGCGCAGTAAAAATGCAAATTCCACGGTGACGTTGGATGTGTTGGAACGTATGTTGTTACAAGATGCACCAGAATTTGCCGGCAACAATCGTTTTACAAAATCTGGTGGTGATATTGAGAAATTAAAATATTGTGGGCTAAGTAATGATGGGTACAAGAATCTGTTGAACGCGATAAATACGAAAAAATTGCCGCCAAATATATGTATCAGCGATAATGCCGCATTGGTAGAGGCGAAAAAAGCACGTGCAGTTAGCACTGGGGATAGTTATGCTGTGAAAACAGGGTATATAGATTTGTTGAAAAGTAAGGACGAATGTGGTGATTATGGGTATGACCAAAAATATGTATGGTATGACGACGATGAAGCTTGTAAGGGGCAGTTTGAATGGGATGAGGAGCTGGGGAAGTGTATAAATAAGGTGTGTTATCTTGAAGGTAGCTCGCTTAAAAAAATGGATAACGAACAAAAGAGAGCATGGGAAGAACACTTGGACCAAGAAAGGAAATACAAGAACAGTAGACAGAGTTTGAATTTGTCAACAGAGGGGGGGGTAGAAGCAATGCGTTTAAAAGCAGCATTGGTAACAGGGCAACCTTATTATCTGCCCAAAGCGGAAATAAAGCTGACGCCGTTGAACCCACTGCTGAACAAGTAGAATATGTAGCATCAAAGTCGAAGAGGTATATATGCGAATATAATGGTGGCGAATGGATGCCAGATGGATATGGGGATAAGGATAATAATGGGTCGTGTGAATGTCCGCTTGGCAAAAACGAAAACAGTTTTGGATTATGTGTGTAGATAAAAAATGAAAACGGTGAAAAATATTTTTGTTAAATTTTTATGTCTGGCGGTTGTCGGGGTATTGGGCCTGTCATCTGCACGGGCGGCAATTGTTGACGAAAGTTGCGATGAACATGATATGGTGCGACCGGAATTGGCGCTGTGTTCAACGCATGCGTATAATATTAGTTTGACTTCTAATCCGGATGGTGATGCCGACAAGGCTTTGATGAAAGATGTTATCGCAATGAAAACAACCGTGATAACACAACAAATGTATAAGCAGTATGAACAAATGGAATCAATGTTGGGGCGATTAAAAACTCAATTGCAAAAGGCGGTTTTGACCAATGATTTAAAGATTGCGTCGGGTGATACCGGGTCTGACAGTGGTTCGTCGTATAAATCTGATGATAAATATCGCGTGTTGACAGGAACAAATAATTGTAATATGCAGGACAGCAAGGCCAAAGCAATCGCGTGTCTGCAAACAAATGTGCGAATTGTTAGTGACGCAATTGCCGCCGGTAACACCAATGAAGCACGTAAACAATTATTAAAAGATTTAGAAACAGCAGTTACGTGGCAAATTGTCACAGGGTCAAATGGTACGTATACAGGAATGGATCATTGTACCACGGTTGATAAAAACGGTTCAAAGAAAAAAGATGATGTAAGTTCATGTGTGCAACAATTTAATGTTAGGTTGGCGGACACGGTTTCGCAATTGGGAAAAGATGATGCCGCCATGAAAATGTTGCAGAAAATTATAAACTAATAATTCGTCCCGTTTGGGACGTTTTTTTGTTGATACTGTGACAGGGTCTTATTTAAAAAATATTGTAATCAAAAACTGACGTTTATCCCCAGACCGGCAAAGTTAAAGCCGTGATTGGGGTCTGTGAAATCGCCGTTTGAAAAGTGCAGGGTGAATATCTCGCCACGTATTCGTGGGGTGATGTTCTTGCCGATAAATACGCGTTCGCCAAATACCAGACGACTGTCAACGTATTTGTCACCACTGTCACGCATATATGGACCAATGCCGATACCGAAATAAAATCCGCGCCATGCTGCAAATAACACGTCCAGTGATATGCCGATTGCGCCAAATGATGTGCCGCGTGCGCCGTGATATGAAAAGTTTTGTAATGCATGAATATTTATGCGACTTGGTAAACGCAGAAAAGTGATTGGTTGGGAATATTGAAACATTACCAATGTCATCGGTGAAAAATTCCATTCCCATGGTGCCACCAAATGCCCCAGGTCGCCGTGGCCGGTACTTTGCGCCGCGTATATGCCAATGCTGTTGCGGGTGTGAATTGCAAACATTGGATTATGTTGGGCGTGCGATATTGTCGGCACTAATAATATACAAATTACAATTGCGTGTTTCATAAAATAAATTATACCCATCTGTGCTGTTGTGCCAAGGTGTTGTTTTTCCTAAAAATGATAATGTAGGGTGCATTAAACTGTTTACAGGGTGGTAAAAAATTGATATAATAATACAAAGTATACGTGCATTATGCGCGGTGCAATCTTATCGAAAGGTCGGGTTTCTGGGACATTTCGCCAGAACACAGGGAGAATATTATGAACAGTCGTAAAATCGCAAATTCAATAAAAAATGCAATGGGAACTGTAATGTTGCTGGCGGGTGCGTTCTTTGTTTGCTCTACGTTGGTGTCTATTCGTGCGGTGTTTGCGGATCCAATTGCGCCTGTTGAAACAACGGTTTATATGGGGACACAGTCTGGGCGTGCAAATGCACGGACGTCGGGTCGGACCAGCCCACGTAGTAATGCCGCAACATCACGTCAGACGGTTGCGCGGACTGCGGTGCCGGGTGGTAATGTGAATACAACATCTGCACGTAATGTAAATGCAAATGCGGCGCGCGCGGTATCCAGTCGTGCAACAACGTCGCGTGCCAATGCCACAACATCGCGAAATGTTGTGTCGCGTGCAACAAATGTTACAAATCGTACATCATCACGTAATGTTCGTGCACGGACTGCGGTGACCCCAAGTGCGAATTCTGCACGTGTGTCTTTACAGGGCAGTGCAATTCGCGGTAATACCAGCAGTTCAAACACAACATCTTATTCATATTTGACAAATAAGTTGTATACAGGAAATTATTCAAATATTATCGATTCAACCACGGGTTTGATTTCTGATGATGCGTATCAGAACTGTATGGAATCGTATTATACATGTATGGACGAAATTTGTACGGCGCGTAATGCTGCACAACGTCGTTGCGCATGTGCGGGACGTGTGACCGCCTTTGCCGAGGCTGAAGCCGCCCTGGAAACAGCAAATGAAGAATTGATTAAAGCATCTGGGGAGTTGGCGTTGCTGATTGCGAACAAGGGCAAAGATGTGTCCAGTGCATTCCAATTAACAGATGCAGAAAAAGTTATGAACTGTGTTTCCTGGCGCGAGGCCAGCAAGAATGGTAGTGTATCTGATTCGGATTTTGGTGATTGGTGTGCGGAACATGGAATTTTTGATGGAACATGTTCTGCGAAAAAGTCGCCAAGTTATTGCACAGAAAATACATTTGGTTTTAATGTGGCTGATTTAGATGGGTCTGGGTCTGATATATTGGCATCACTGAAGGCTTGGGCGGATGCCAAGGATAATACAATTACAATCTTGAAAGATGACGAAGAAGATTTGTTAAGCGCGTTTGGCGGTGTCAATGATATTGTTGGAAATCTGACGGGTATTGGTGGTGGATTGGCTGCGTCTGAAAATACAGTTGATAACTTGGCCAAGAAATGGGGATATGAATTGTTTGCGCATGCGCATAATGAAGTATGCAGTCGCGTTCTGGATTCGTGTTTTAACGGTATTTACGAGGCATGTGGTTCACCGGTGTCGAAATGTGCAAATGGCCAATCATCAAATTGCCCGTTTAACTATAATTCAAAGATAGAAGTATCGTCATCTGGGGATGTGGAACTGAATGAACGCAGTGTCAGTGGGACTAATTCCAGTGCAACATGTTTCGGTTATACAACCGCATCTGGTGACCCATATTCCAGTTTGCGCGGACCGGTGGCAGATGCGCGTCGCAGTATTATGAATAAATATCTGTTGGATGCAAATGCGGATTGTGACCTGTATGGGGAACAATTGCGCACTGCCGCACAGAATATCGCATATCAAAAGACGGCTGCACAACAGGCGTTGCAACAGAAACGTCTGGAATTCCAACTGGAAGAACAGGAAAATGTGCTGACGCGTGCAGTGGCGGCGGGTACAAACTTTAACGAATGTATCAGCGAAATTATGGATTGTTATGAACAGCAGGCAAGGTCTAATGAAAATTGGACAGAAGCACGTATCAAAACATACTGTGCCCAGATTGCAAATGTTCCGCATTGCTATGAAGAAATGATTTGCAATCCATCAACTGCACAGTTCAGGGCGGTTATAGATTTGGCTGATAACGCACAATGCTTGAACGATCAGGATTATACCAAAAACACATGCCGCAATATTGTGACATTGAACGAAATTATGAACGGTACGGGTTCGGCGTCACCGGCAAATATTCCTGCGGGTGCATCAGGTTCGTCGGTCGCAATGCGTGAAAAGTGTCTGATTGATTCTGGTATCGAAGAAGTTAGAAATTGGACCCCTAAAGGAGATAATACTGAAAGATGTAGTTTGTCTGAATTACCAGAAAATGCATTGTCTGGGTATAAACAGTCTGGTGATACGACCTGCACAAAGATAACCGCGTGTGCGACAGGGTATATCGTATCGGGTAATCGTTGTGTGGCCGCCAGTACAGATTGTAGTGCGGAAATCGAAAATTCTGTGACCGCAACGCGTGAATTAAATGTCACAACGGGTAAATGGGGTGCGTGTCAGTTAGAAGCCTGCCAGACTGGCTATGAAAAACAAGGTAATGCATGTGTTGCCATGACGCAGGAATGTTCTGTGTCCGCAGCATTGGCCGTAGATGAAAATGCCACAAGTGGTACACAAACCTGGGTTGGTAATGGATGGGGTGATTGCGTAATCACGGCATGTAAATCTGGGTACAAGGTGGTTGATGGCAAGTGTGAAAAGAATGCCCCAGAATCTGCAAAATAAAGAAATCCCGCAATCGCGGGATTTTTTTTTGTAAAATAAACTTTTATTTATCTAAGTATTTGCATTGAATAAGATTTTCTGATAAAATTTATTTGTCGTCAGAGATTTCTGATGATGGGGTGTAGAAACCCTTGAGTACGATGTCCGAATGTGTGGACATAAAACATCTCCAACCAGTGGTTGGAGGGCGGTGAATACATTGAATAAACCCACTATATCGTACTATAGTTTCTAACCTCCAACCGCTTTAATCAATATCGCGGTTTTTTTGTTTAATTTGCGTATGCAGAACGAAAGGGAGGAAAGTAATATGCAAAAAATATTAAAACTAAGTGGTGTGTCTATATTGGCGATTGTTGCCGCAACAAATGCGCATGCCGCGGGATATACCTGTGAAGAACTGATTGAATATACATCATGTAATGATGGATATTATTTAACAGGTGGCGAATGTATCCTGGGCACAACATGTGGCGCCGGGAATTATTTGTCTGCATGTGGCGATTATGCTGATGACCGCTATTATACGGGGTTTTGCAGTGCGTATGATAGCGAAGTTGCGACTGTAGAAGATTTGGAGAATTATACAGGCTTTACCTATGAAGAGTGTGCGGCCCTGGCAGAAAGCAACGGGGTTGAAGAGTTTGAATATTTGGATGCAGTATGTTTTACCGATATTTTCACTGATGGTGTAGACATTTCTTTTATGTACATGGAACCATATGAAACAATAACATGTAAACCGTGTCCGGCGGGAATGTATCAACCAATTGCGGGGCAATATTGGTGTTTGGAATGTCCGGCGGGGTCGGAATGTGCAACATCTGGGCTGGCAACACATACGTTGTGTGAAATTGGCGAATATTCCAATACTGGTGCGACCACGTGTTCATCATGTCCGGCAACAGGACTGACGGATAACGATGGTGATATTGTTAAGGCAACAACTGCGCAAAAAGGTTCAGCCAGTTCTGCGGCATGTTATGTCGGTGAAGAATATTATTTCACAGATACCAAGGGGATATATCATTTCAAATCTGATTGTGCATTAAAGCCATGGATGGTGTATCCGACAACCGAAGAAGAATGCGTATCCTTTGGTTATCAATGGCTTTGTGATGAAGGATGTTCATGTGGGTATTCCAATGAAGATATCGTTACACATCCTAGTGCACCAATCACCGAAGAAGAGTGCGTTAAAATAGAGAACGCTGTGTGGAATGTGGAGAGTTCAGAGGGAAGATGTGTATGTTCTGGATGGTATCTTACAGTAGATGGGTTAAAGTGTACATCTATGTATGGAAGATAAAAGTAATCCCCCAATGTCCAGCCGCGCAAATATTTATTTGCGCGGGGCCTAGATGGGGGATTTTTTATACTTTGTTATGCGCTGCTTTTGTGGTATAATTTTACAAAAGGAGTTTTTTTAATGAACAAATTTGTATCTGTATTTGTTGGTGGTTTGGTCGCGTTCGGCGCATGTGGCGCAGATGCGGCAACAAATTGGGGAACACGTGCCGGGTCGGTCGCAACCTTGGATGGTATGCCGGCAGTGCGTGAAACACAACCGATAAATTATCAAAAATATCAAACACGGACAACAACGCGAACATATGAATCAACAGATGGTGCAGACCTGTATTACACAAAGCCTGCAAACCGCAGTGCGATGTATAAACAATATGATGCGGCGAATTCATCTGCTGCACGTGCGACCAAGGTCACAACACGTAAATCACGCAGTGAAACCGTCGTTGCCAAAATGAAACGTAAATATTATTTGGCACACCCATTCTTTCAACCATTGGGGGGAATGTTTGGATCTGTGACAGATTTATCTTATTATATGGGCTCTTATGATTTTGTCATTAATCAGACAGTGCCTGTTGCAGGTGATACGTGGTTAAATGGATTGGATGCAAAGTGGGATATGACGCGTCTGTCTATCAAAGAAGATTTTAGTTATGGTATCACAGATACGATTGCAGTACTGGGGATGTTGCAATACGATATGAACGATTATAAGTTCGATTGGGGACATGGACACGCAGATTCCAAGATGGATGATGATGGATTAAACATGTTCGGATTGGGTGCACAATGGCGTGCGGTTGATACGGATGAGTGGATTGCAATGGCATCTGCGTATTATCAGCATCAAAATGATGTATCTGATAATTTCTTGTTGGAATTAAAGGCAGGATATAAATTATCAAAGTCTACGATATATGGTTTGGCACGTGCGTGGTATTTGGCGCTGGATGGAAATTCTTATGGTAACTTTGTCGAAGGTACAGACGCTGATGGGGTTTATGCATCTGCATATATTCCATATCAGGTTGGCGATGATAACGCAATGTACATCGAAGGCGGATTGGGTGTATTTAGTGTCTTGAACGAAGATTGGACATTAAATGTCGAAGCGGTATATGGTGATTATGATTGGCATAACACTGCAACAATCAAAGGTGCGATTGGATGGCAACCAAATGATTGGTTCGCATTAAATTTGTATGCAAAGACGTCTTTCTATGACAGTGCTGATGATAAATCATTGGACTTATACTGGATGGAACCAAATGTTGGTTTGGATGCGTATACACCAATTGGAACAGTTAAATTGGATAACCATGCGGAAACTTCAATTGGTTTACAGGCAATATTCCAATTCTAAATTTAATATATAAAATATCCCCCGGGTGTCCGGGGGCGTAATATTGTTCAGGAGAGAGGATTTTTATCATGCGTAAGTTTTTATCAATATCTGTGGTTGCGTTATCTGTATCTGTGCCGTCAATGGTGCGTGCAAATGATTTGTCGATGGATACTTCTGATCCGTTGTTCTTACAGAGTGCAGAACAAATTTTAACCCAAACGTCTTTGACATATTGGGATCATATCTTGCGGGTAGGCCAATCGGCGTCTTATGGTATCAATAACAATTTGGCGATTGGCGCAAATGTTCATTACCAGCATGACTTTAATGGTAATGAAGACGGTTTTTCAGCCATTGATTTAGGTGCGACATATCGTATGTCTGGTGCCACCGATTCAACTGTTATATCAGACGTTTTGTTTGGGTTTAAATTCGGGGGCAGTTCAGAGGTCAGAACACCTGATTATGCGGATTCTACATACTATTTGGGGGTGCGTTTTGGACGACAATGGGCTGGTATGACATTGGCGGCAACAATCAAATCAACATGGGTGTTTGATGATGTGCGCGGTACCGCATTTATTGACTTTACACCAGAGGCATATTTCAGACTGTCGCCGGATGTTCGTTTTGGTACAGGGCTGACGGTGCGCAAGGCAACACATAAAGATCCAATCTCTGGCAGAGACTATGACCAAGAATGGTTGCATATGAAGTTGGTTCGTCAATATGGTCGCACCCAGTATATTGGGCATGTGGACTATGAATTCGAATCGGACGATGCCCAGGTTGGGGCCCGTGTCAACATCCTCTTCTAAATAAATTAAATATAATAATTCATCTACGAACGAACCCGATGGCTCATGT
>JAZNAO010000010.1:0-29091 GCA_045586565.1 Candidatus Enterousia sp.
TTGTCATTCCTGCGTAGGCAGGAACAGGGTCTATAAAACTTACTTACTCTCTGGAATACGTAATTGGTGCGCGTTGCGCACGGTTAAAAGACCCTATTACCGCCTGCGCGGTAATGACAAGAATTAAAAATTCTTGTAAAATATTATGCAGATTTAAACTTTTATTTATCTTAGCAAGTCAAACTCATAAAAAAATCCCCCAAACGGGGGATTTTTTATGGTGCTTCATGACAATATTGTTGGCCATTCTCCAAATCAACTGATGGATAACCAGAACAATCACACTCGCACGCACCAGTGTCTTCTGGGTCATCCTGTAGCCAATAACAGAAATCAAACTCATTACATGTACTTTTTGTGGTTGGATACACAAAATCTATTTTGCAATATCCATCTGAGCTCCAACTGCCACCCATTGATGTACAACGTTCTTCTTTCTGCGCCCTGGTTGCGGTCGCTAAATCAAATGCGTTACAATTTGATGTAAAATGGTATGTCCCCTTGGTGTCATTGAAATACCATTCTGGGCCAACATAACAAGACATAATACTGGTCGCGCCATCCCCCGACGTCGTGGCCGTGACCGTTTTGCCATCTTTGTCTTTCAATCCTGTTGTTGGACATGCGGTATAATTTTCCGCGCCCGCCAAACTGTAATTGCCCACCGGCGTTGTTAAACATGTTGTTTGCTTTTTTTCTGGCTGATACGTACCGGCCGCGCATGGGGTTGCCGTTTTGTCGCCTCCGACACAATATGAGCCCGCAGGACATTCGGAACACGACGTAGTACCAGCTTTAGCTATAAAATCATAACCAACATATTCCCCTGTTTCTTCATCATAACCTGAGCTCGCGCACCCATCACCCAGATATCGATCATATCCTTCGCTGATATCTTCACATTCCAGACGATCACAATATTCTTCTGCACACGATTCCTTGGTATATCCACCAAGTATGTCGTCTTCACCAGCACATGCATCAGTAACATAACTATACCCATCTGGACAAGTTGCATCCGCAGTCGACAAATAATACCCCGCGTTACATGATGTATATTCAACTAATTCTTCACAGGTGTATCCCGCGGCGTTGGCGTTTGCGGTGGCGATAATCGCCAGTATCGATACACCACTTAGTTTTAAAAATTTGTTCATTGTTTTACTCCCTTTTTAATTTGTTTCCTTTCTCTGCGTCGGTTACGCATATACAAAACAAAAACCACCATTTTTTCACAAAAGGTGGCCAGGAGGTTCAGAACAATCTCTAAGAATTGTGTGCTTATTCAATATATTCACATCCCTCCTGACCACGGGTCAGGAGTATATTTTTCGTCTGCGACATAAAAAACACGCCATTGGCGCGTCCGCTGTCGTGCGTAGACGCTTAGAGTACGGGTTCTGACACCCCATCGGTGAAAAATCCCACCGACAAAAGAATTTTATCATTTTTGACAATTCCGGTCAACAGGTAAATGGATACATTGATAAATAAAAGTTTATCGAAGTATTTTTTACAATTTTTGTTCACAAAAATTGTCATCGCGAGGGAGTAAAACGACCGTGGCGATCCAGTCCATAGTATCATTATTATTTGTGCGCGTTTTACGCGCATATAACTGGATTGCCACGCTGCGCGCGCAATGACAAAGGTGAGTAAGTGGACAAAAATAAACTTTTATTTATATAAATATTCCTGTCACATGTCTCATATCTCATGTCTAAAAAAAATCCCCCGATGTTTACCCACGCAAATAAATATTTGCGCGGGGCTCGGATGGGGGATTTTTAAAATCTATAAGACAATGATGCCTTGATATTATGTAACTGTATCGCATCATTATACTGATAACGATAATCCAAGCCAACTTGAACCCCATTGGCAGACAGAAATTCAACACCAGCACCAATATTCGCCCACAATGGTTCAATATCTATATCATACTTTGTCCACGCATCTGCAATGGCAAACTTATACTTGGCGTTATCAGGGGCACCAAACAAGTCATATTCAACACCAACCGATGCGTATGGGCGTATCTGGAACCAGGCCGATGGATAAATACGCTTTTGCGCAACCAACGAATACCCCGGTGTCAACATAAAGTATCCATCAGATTCCATATTCATATAATCTGCACCACCTGCTTTCTCGGTAATATCAAACCCAAAGTTATACCCGGCACGCGCATACAGATTGCCCACAACATACTGATTCAAGATATCGTGCATCAATCCCCACTCGGTCGTCAAACTAAATGCATTTCCATCACCTTCGATTTGCGACACAAAGTTCTGGTTACGTTCAATATCCAAGAAATGTATATCCGCAAATGCATTTGCATACATACGGGACTTTTCTCCCAATATTTTCATTAAATATCCACCAAATGCGATATCTGTATTTGTGACATCACTGTGCACATCGCCAATCACAGATTTATTGCCTGCGTAACCCAAATCAACAGAATCACCTGCACCAGATGATGTGCGCGATACCCGTCCCGTCAATCCCAACACCAATGTATCAGAATGTTGCCAATCAAATCCACCCATAACACTGAAACGATGACCATCAGAATGGGTACCTGTTTGCATATTTTGATAGAACATACCATAGTCAACATCCAACCACACCTTCTTCAGACTTCTGTTACGATTCCATATAAATTCATCAAACATACGATCTTCAAAAGAACGGAATGTTGTATGTTCATTCAATGTAATAGAGCCCACTATCTGTTCTAATTCATGTACTTGGAACAAACGAGAGAAACGCGCCAACACATTTCCATCTGCGGTCTGTGCATAATCTTCCATACGCAAATACAATTCATTCGCCATTGTTTCCAAATTAGTTCCCTTGAAAACCAACGGCAAAACTTCTATGGGGGTTTTACCATTAAATTGCGTATGATTCAAACGTCCTGTAATCATATCATCAATTGCCCCTGCAGACACATATTCACCATATGTATGATTTTCCACACGACCAACAATTGGCTGTAACTTTAAATCATTCAACAATACAGGCCCACCAAAACGCGGATCAAACACGATATACAAATCATCAGATACCCCATCATTATTTGAATCACGAACCGACACATATGCCGGCAATTCATCATCTGACTTATTATAATCATCCAATGATGTCAAATAATCATAACAAATTGAACCATTCGCGTTGCAATAACGGACATTCAAATTACGCAGTAATTTCACTGTATCATAATTCTGAATTCCACCGTCTGCATGCAACAACCAAATCGCAGTTCCTTGGTCAACTGCATCACGCAACGTAATACCAATCTGTCCATCAGCCAATGCTGCAACATCAGCATCCAATGTAAACGCAGATTCATTATATTCAACGCCACCAACGAACAAACCATCCACTTTAATCAATGCACGCGCATCATCACCATCTGGGTTTATGATTTGTCCCAATGTTCCATTATCAGCCAAACTGACCGATGCCCAATAATTTATATCCGTTGCATCCATACCACCTGGCGCATAAGGTAATATTGCGGCATCAATTTGACTGGACAAGTCAAAGAAATAATCACCATTACTTATTGTCAATTTTTCCAATCCGATAAAATCAACCGCACCTAAAACATCACCATTTACAACAACATTCTGCCATATTGTATTACCATCCATATCTTTTTGTGCAACAAAGCGCAAATCAGATGCCAAAATATCACCACCAACATCAATATCACTGGAATTTACAACCAACTTACCCTGTTGATAGATACCTGTCACATCCAACTTTGATGCCGTAATTTCGTAATCAGACGCCACAATATTTAAATCTGCTGTATCATCACCCTGGGTCAAGATTCCATCATATACCAAATTCCCAGCGACATATAATCCCACACCATCCAAAGATACTGCACCACCATTGACCGCAAAATCATCAACATCCAACAGTCCGCGTCCAGAATCCAAATGTGCCACCCCAGACATATTTTCAAATGACGTCAACCCTATTCCATTTCCAACCACTAAATCCAAATCGCCTGCATTCACCAGCGCCCCCCCCGACACAGTTCCTTTGACATCAAAATCAACATCTGCTGCATCAGATACACTTATTGCATTTACCGTCATATCAGACCCAATATTATACACAATATTCCCTGATATTAGACCAAAATCCCCACCAATACTTAAATTATTGGCTGTAACAGAACTGCCCCCAAAGTTTAGCATTCCACCATTTCCACCATGTATAACATCACCTGCAACCGTGATATCATCACTAAATACGACATCCAATGAATTGATATTTGCAACAGTTCCATCACCAGATATATTCAAAATTTGCCCCGATAACGTTGCAGAATTTAAATCCATCTTGCCATCATCCTGCTCAATCAATACCGCCGAAATAACATTTGATGCCTGAACAGATAAAACCCCACTATTCGCCAGTGTATTAAATTGTGCATCACCACTTTTGGCAACCACAGACACATCCCCAGTATTCTCTATATCCGCACCTGATACCGTTGCCCCAGACAATGATACAACCCCAGTATTAGTAATTTTGCCCGTCACATCAACGCCCTTGGTCGCCTGCAATGTTGTATTACCATTATTATCCAACACACCAGCAACACTGACATTTGCACCAGAATTCAACGATAATTTTTTATCGCTGCCCACAGACACCGCACCCACGACAATATTTGCACCAGATTTCTGGGTTTGTAATGTCAACACATCCGTATCGCGCACCATCATACCACTGGCAGGATTATCGACATCATTTTCTGCATCAAAATATAAATTACCCGCAATATCTATACCTGCATCTTCATCATTTGCGATAATACTGGAACCACGCATAACGAACAGCCCATCCACGTCCAAATTGCCGACATATATTCCATTTGCAGCAGATTCTAACATACCAGCCTGGGCCACATACAACTTATCCCAAACACTAACACTTTCCGTAGAACTTGTCCCCATGATGAACGTGGTCTGATTACCAACATTCACATCCTTTAAAATCTGAATATCAGACGCATCAAATGTTACATTACGCGCAACACCATCTGCAACCAGTGAAACATTACCACCAACAAATATAGAATCTGCCGTCATTGTAAACCCAGGCACCCCTGCCCCAGACACATTCATATCACCCGCAGATGATGTCACATTTCCACTGGCAGAAAAATTACCTGAAATATTTGCACCACCACCAACTGTCAAATTGCGCAAACTGGTCCCTGCATTAAATACACCACCCGAAACACGCAATGCCCCAGAAACACTTGCGCCACCGGCCAACGCATCCATACTCACAACACCACCCAACGCATTTATGGCCCCAACCTGAACATCACCACCGTCCGTATCAGACGCGACAATATTCATGGTTCCACTGTTATTGATCAACGTTCCATCAACACTTACATCTTTGGCAGATATCAAAACATTTCCATTTTCGTTGCTAACATCGCCACCAATCGCAATCAAGCCTGTCGGATCTGTCAAAGATTTTATCGTCAAACTATCGCCATTATTGACCACAGCCCCCAATTGCACATTATTAGCATTCAGCGTCATATCCCCCGCATTAGAAATCGCCGCATTTACATTTGTTCCTGTTGTTTTCAATGTATCAGATGCCGTAATATTCGTCACAGAACCTGATACCCCTGTGATTGCCTGGGAAACCGTAACATCACCCCCAGACACAGTCAATAATCCACCATGGTTGATGACAGAATCTGCATTTATCGCACCAGACGCCTGCAAATCCATATTTGCAACAAACTCATCAGACACAGTTTCATTGAACACCTGCCCAACATTCAAACTGCCGTTTTTCACATTGATTGCAAACTGTCCCTGGTGACTGGTTAACGAATCGTTTGACCCCAAATCCAATTGTCCTGTAACCAGATTAAACACCTTATCTGCGCCCATATTATTTAGGTTCATACCATGCGCAAAAGTTGTTCCATTTGTAACTACAATATTAGCATTACCACTGTTCACAAAAGAATATGAAGATTCCGTTCCCCCATCAACCGCCAAACTGTTTGCATTTACATTTATCGATGCATTCGGCGCATCGTTCTTCATCGTCCCACTTACAGTTACATCTTTACCCGAAACAAACAGCCCAGAACCAGAATTTTCCAAACTGCCATCAATTGTAATATTTGCACCAGATGTAACATCCATCTGCCCTGCATTATTTTGCAACGAACCACTGGATTCAATACCATTCACGCCCCCGAACAAAGTCGTTGTCCCAGTTCCAGTTGCCGTCACACCAGCAATTTCAACTTTATCATTTGCGATAATACTTAAATCGCCACTACTGCTGATTGCGCCATTTGAAATAAAAGTATTTATATTTTCTGTTTTAAATATCCCTTTATTATCCAGTGAACCTATTTCGACATCCCATCCAGTCCCTGTTGTTTTTATACCAAAATTCCATCCATCCAATACCTGTAACATTGAACCAATGGAAACATTTCCACCAGACAATACTGTAAAAGGATTGGAATTTGCAGTATTCAACACCACCAATGTTCCATCATTAGCGCCCATATCACTTGCGGCACCAACATACATATTCCCAGCGACACTAAGCCCCCCAGGCGCATCAATACCATTACCTGCACCAATAATAATCGCCGATCCATCCGTCGGAAATTGAGAAGTTGATACAGACTCGCTGCCTATTTCTGGCACCAAAACATCAGCCACCGCACCCATTGGCAGCAGGCAGCAAACCAAAGAAATTAACTTTTTCATCATTTTTTTATTTTCATCCAATCCTAAATGTGTTTATATTATGACACATTTTGTTTTATTATGGCAAGACAAATTAGTATTGAACACACAACAAAAGGGAGAAAAAAATATGTTTAGTATCAAAAGAATTCATGCCCGCCAAATTATGGACAGTCGTGGTAACCCAACAATTGAATGTGACATTGAATTATCTGGGGGTGCATTTGGTCGTGCCGCTGTTCCATCGGGCGCATCCACGGGCACATTCGAAGCGCTGGAACTGCGCGATGGTGGCAATGCGTACATGGGCAAAGGTGTATTATCTGCGGTAAAAAACGTAAATGAAATAATTGCACCTGCATTGATTGGCATGGACGCGACACAACAAACCGTACTGGATGAAAAAATGTTGGCATTGGACGGGACACCAAACAAAGATAAACTGGGCGCGAACGCGATTTTGGCAGTATCTTTGGCATTGGCGCATGCATCTGCGAACGCGCAACATATACCATTATATAAATATATTGCAAACATTTATGGCAATCCAAATCCATGCGTATTACCACGCCCAATGATGAACATCATCAACGGTGGCGCACACGCAGACAACGGTCTGGACGCCCAAGAATTTATGATTATTCCAAATGGCGCCACATCCGAAGTCGAAGCGATTCGTATGGGTTCTGAAATTTTCCACAATTTGAAGTCTATTTTAAAACGCAGTGGCAATTCAACAAACGTCGGCGACGAAGGCGGATTTGCGCCAAACTTTAACTCATGTCGCGACGCCCTGGACACAATTATGGACGCGATTCGTGCGGCGGGATACACACCTGGCACCCAAGTATCCATTGGTCTGGACGTTGCATCATCTGAATTTTATTCCGATGGCACCTATAAATTCGAAGGCAAACAGCTATCTTCTGACGATATGATTGCATTTTATGAACAATTGATTTCAGATTACCCAATTATCTCTATTGAAGACGCCCTGGCCGAAGAAGATTGGGACGGTTGGAAAAAATTGACCGATAAAATCGGTGCAAAATGCCAATTGGTTGGCGATGATTTGTTTGTAACCAACCCAGCACGTCTGGAACGCGGCATTGCAGCAGGTGTTGCGAACGCAATCTTGATAAAAGTGAACCAGATTGGTTCATTGACCGAAACATTGCGCGCGATAAAAATGGCCCAAGACGCAAATTATGGTGTAATTATTTCCCACCGCAGTGGCGAAACCGAAGACACCACAATTGCGGACCTGGCGGTGGCAACCAACGCAGGTCAGATTAAGACCGGTTCCATGTCACGCACAGACCGCATGGCAAAATATAACCAATTGATTCGTATTGAAGAAGAACTGGACAAATCGGCAAAATATGGTATAAATTAACCCGAGAATATAAAACACGGGGGGCATATGCCCCCTATTTCTATACAGATGATATACGGAATTGATATTTTATTGATTATCAAATATGCGCTTGGCATACTATTGGTATTGAGCATCATATTGGCACCATCATGGATTGCGCGTCAAAACGGCCATGGCAAACCACAAATGCATGCGGTCCGTCTGGGCAGTTGGGTACTAGGATGGTCAATAATTGCATGGTTGTGGTCATTATTCTGGGCCACCAAGAAATAACAATTTTTTTAGTAACTATTTCTTGACCCACAGGTGACCATGAAAATAATGGCACAAACTGCCACTACCCTGCCAACTTTATCGGCACCCCTTCGCCAGCGAAGAGGATTATTCCGCAACAATTGCTTAAATAGATAAATAAAAGTTTATTTTTGTCCACTTACTCCCCCTTTGTCATTGCGCGGCGCAGCGTGGCAATCCAGTTATATGCGCGTAAAACGCGCACAAATAATAATGATACTATGGACTGGATCGCCATGGTCGTTTCACTCCCCTCGCGATGACAATTTTTGTTCACAAAAATTGTAAAAAATACTTAAATAAACTTTTATTTATCGCTGTAAAAATCCCCCAAACGGGGGATTTATTAAACAGCCAAATACAAGGTTCCATCAACCATATTGATTCTTAGGTCACCAGACCCACCAAAATCGCACGAACCATCAATCCATTGCCCTGTGAAGCCTTGGAAATTTTCACATTCTGATTGTGTTGCGGGATAGTCCACGAAATCACAATATGATTCGGACGCATTACCCATCGCGACCCACACACCACCATAATCCCGACAACGTGCATCCAACTCATTACCATCTATTGTTTCATAGTTACAATTTTCTACCAAATTATAGCAATTACCATCAGAATCTTTATATTCATACTCTTCGCTTGGCACTATGTGACATTGCGTGATACTGGTTGCCAATTCATCTGGATTCGAATCTTTGTCAATCCCAGTAATACCATAAACTTCTGTGGTTGTGCCATTTGGACACCCCCCCCTGATATACGCAGGCATAGAATAACATGCATACGGTGCATCCATTGCAGTATTTGGACAATAATACCCGATTGTCATACCTTCGGCATCATTGTATACATCAACACAACGCCGTGCGACCAAGTCATCTGCCATGGCATAATACCCCGCCTCTGTTGGCACACACGACAGGTTTTGTATATCACCAACCGACCAAACACATCTTTCATTACCACTCATATCACAGATATAATTATTACCAACAGCACTCAATTCCACAATATCACTGCTGCCTTGATAATTATATGACATATTACTTGATGACTGTAAATAATACCCTGCATTACACGACAATGTAGACCCCAGACATTCTTCACCATCGGCACTATCTTGACATGCCGATAGATAACATTTATAACCATCCACACTATCTGAATAGTTATCCAAATCTGTAACGTTATCGGTCAATGCACATTCTACATTTATGATGGAACCATTGGGCTTACCATTTGTTTCACCCGACAGATTGGCTTCGATTCTGAACGCACACATATCACCAACACCCGCAGATGGTTTTTCATGACGCGTGGCATTCGGTTTCAACCAGCTATATGTAGCCATTTCCCCATCACGTGTCAACAGTTCATCTGGACTTGGGCAATCCTTGCAAGCCGTTGCAACTTGACCTTCTTTACCACTCTCGAAAGTAACACTAACATATCCCACTGGATACTGTCCACCATCGTCACCGCATTTTAGCGGTTTTGCCGAACCTGCTGGACAATATACATTCGGTTCACTGCTACATACGCTTGCCACATAATCCGTCCCATCCTGGTAATACCCCGCCGGAGACGTGGTACATAATCCCGCATATTCATTATCTGGTGACATTAATTCCAACGACGTTGTGCCAGATTGCCCCCAACCCAACCATTCATATTCTGGGGTTACGTCGTTTTCACTTAACTCTGCATATTTAAAGCCCACTATACCGTTTTGGATACAAATATCACTACCTTCTTCATCGATACATGCAAGCGCATTTTTAATTCTTTCCCCGGGGTTATCAAAACTATATCCATCATCACAAACAAAACTGCCTCCGGTGCCCGTTGAAATTGTTCCTGAATCAGTATCATACGCACCATACAACATGCAGGCACCATCCACACAACGCAAATCCCTAAATATTGCTTTTTCAACAGTCACTTCACTAACTGTCCCTGGACATTTTGGCAACGATGCCGCAACATATGTACTGGGGTCACCAGCAGAAAACTCCTCCCAACCATATTCTGCAGTCGGATCAACAAGCGTTATGTCTTCCCCAAAAAAATTTTTAGCAGAACACTCCACATCACATACAGTTCGCTTTTCATTTGAATAGGTCCCAACTTCACATTTGGTGCAACCAATGGCCTTAATTGCATCAACCTCCTCAGATTCATCAATGGAAGTATACCAAATCTGCCCCCCATTCCCAAAATATCCCGCAGGACATCTGTGTAAAATCAAGTCTTGGGTATCATCATCACGACCTATAAAAAATCCGGCCGACACATCCAAATAACAGTCATTCTCACTATCAGAACCTTCTGCACTTCTTAAGTTTTTAAAAGTAAAATCTTCCCCAATAACTTTTATCGTCCCACAAGACCGTGGTTCTGCCGTTCCACCCGTACAATAATTACCGGCTGAACACAGTTTACATTCCTTAATATTCGCATTGTTTTCGGTTGGAGACAAATAAAAACCCGGAATACACGATGTAAAACTACGCTGACCTTCGTCGTCACACACATACCCATCCATATCTGCGGCGAATGCACCCGTTGCCACAAATATGACCAAAATTGATGAGACAAAATAAAAAAAACTTTTCATGTTGTTCCTCTCCTTTCCGATTAAAACAAAAACCACCGATTCGTAAACAGGTGGCCAGGAGGTTAGAAACAATCGTTAGAATTGTGTGCTTATTTGTGCGCGGACGCATCTTATTCGCAACCCTCCTGACCACATAAGATCAGGAGTCTTTTTTCATCCAGAAATCCGCACGACACACGGCACACGTATCCCCAGACGCTAACGAACGGGTTTCTACACCCCATCGGCGAAAAATCTCACCAACAATACAAGACTAGCAATTTGAAAATTTTAAAACAAGCACTTTTTTATCAAAATAATTTAATATCATCAATGGCATGACGTATCACATCCATTTGCACCGGACCAAATTTACCCAAAACCCAATCTGCCGGATCCATTGGCAAATTAAAATCACGCGGATGACCAATACCAATCCGAATACGACGATATTCACGTCCAACATGTGCATCAATCGACCGAATACCATTGTGACCGGCACTGCCCCCGCCGACTTTCTCACGGCAATTTCCAACCGGAATATCCATATCATCATGAATCACAACCAGATTTTCCAACGGAATTTTATAATATGTCATCAGTGCCTGAACCGCCATGCCACTGTTATTCATAAATGTTTGTGGTTTAACAAAAATTACACGTCGCCCATCAATTTCACCACGTGCAACCAATGCGGTTTTTTCACTTTTCCATTTAACATCACCCGCCATCGCATCAACAGCCATAAATCCAACATTATGACGTGTATATGTGTATTCATTCCCTGGGTTACCCAATCCAACAACTAAAAACGGTTTATTTTCTTGCATATCCAAGACCCTTTTTCTATTATAATATCATACAAAGGAGAAAACATGAACATAAAATCATTTAGTTTTTTAACCGCCGCATCAATTATGATGGCGTCTGGGGCAGCAAACGCAAACCTGTTGTTTGATATATATGCAGGTGGGACATACGGAATTGGTGGATATTCACTATTCGCAGACAGCGAACACGAATCGTTTTCTTCACAATCTTATGGTGCAGTATTGGGTATGGATATACCTGTATTGCGACTGGAACTGGAATACAATTATATCAATGGTGACGAAGTTGCGATGAATGTTGGTCTTATAAATGCATATTTGAAAATGCCAACCCCGTTTGTAAAGCCATATATTGGCGCCGGTATCGGCAACACTTTTTCCAGCAAATATGAACCAGAAAATATCCCACACATCGATATTGATGACACAATGGTATACCAGGGTATGTTGGGGTTGACATTTGATTTGCCGGTAATTCCATTTAACATTGACGTCGAAGGTCGTGTATTATATGCACCTGACTTATTTGAAATCGCCAACCTGGAACCTGATTTTCTGCAATACGAAGGACGCGTAAAACTGCGTTATGTATTCTAACACAATTAAAAGACAAACATGGGGGGCGCACGCCCCCTGATTTAACCCATGGGGGAAAATCTTATGCTGACACTGATTGATGGTAATTCATTATTATTTCGCGCGTATTATGGTGTGCACAGTCGCCTGACGCGCGCCGACGGCACGCCAACTGGTGCGGTATATGGTTTTATAAATATGATATTACCAATACTGTCTGCGGCGAACCCAGACGATAAATTCGTATGTATATTTGATGCGTCGCGCATCACTTTTCGCCAAGATATATATCCCCAATATAAAATGAACCGTTCTGAAACACCGGCAGATTTAATTACCCAATCACACATGATACGTCGCGGATTGGCGGCAATGGGAATGCCGGTATTATGTGTCCCCGGGGTCGAAGCCGACGACGTTATCGCAACATTGGCACGACAAAATTGCACACACCCCAATGCCACACGCATTATCACCAGTGACAAAGACCTGATGCAATTGGTATCTGATTGCGTATTTCTGTATGACGGTATGAAGGGACGCGAAATTCGCGAATCAGGTGTTCTGGAAAAATTTGGCGTCACCCCCGACCGTGTTATTGATGTCCAATCATTGATGGGTGATTCATCTGACAACGTCCCTGGTGTTCCCGGCATCGGCCCAAAAAAAGCCGCAGAACTAATCAACCAATTTGGCAGTTTGGATAATTTATATGCCAACCTGGACGATATTAAAAATGAACGTATTCGCGGCCTGTTGCGCGACAACCGCGAAATGGCATACATTTCCAGACAATTGGTGACATTAAAAACAGATGTTGATTTATCTGGACTGAGACTGGCGCCATTTGTATTTAACACGCGTGGCGCACTGGAATTTGTACGCAATGAAATCGAAAGTAATTCATTACTGACCAAAATAGAAAAGACATTTCCAATGCGTAACACCCCGGAAACCATGACTTTTGATTTTCCGGGTAATGCGTGTGAAATACCATCATCTGACACAGACGCGCCGTCACTACATACACAACGCAAAATATCTTGTGAAACAATAACGTCACCAGACGCGCTAAGAAAATTCCTGGGACGCGTTGATAAAATCTTGGCCATAGATACAGAAACAACCGGACTTAATCAAATGTCTGATAAAATTGTCGGCATATCGTTGGCAATTGATGACACGCATGGCGCATATATTCCAATTCGTCATCGCACACACAGCACAGACTTGTTTGCAACCGAAACGATGGCACCAAACCAATTGTCTATTGATACAGTCTATAACCACCTGTGGCCAATTTTAACAAACCCCAACATATTAAAGATTGGCCATAATTTAAAATACGATTTGCATATTATGGCGAACGAAGGTTGGAACACAACCCAAATTCAACCGATTGATGACACTATGCTGATTTCATATGCATTACACGGCGCAACACACGGTCATGGATTGGATGAATTGGCACTAAAATACCTGGGGCACGAAAATATAAAATTTGCATCATTATTTCCTGCAAAAACCAAAAGTGCAGACATGCGTTTTGACGATTTGACAATCGACAACGCATGTGAATACGCCGCCGAAGACGCCTGTATTTGTCGCGCACTGTACGATTTGATGCGCCCCGAATTGGACCAAGACCATAAATTACGCCAACTGTATGAAACATGCGATTTGCCATTAATGCCGATACTGATGCAGATGGAACGCACGGGCGTATTGGCAGATAAAAATAAATTAAATCAATTATCAAATGTATTTCATGACCAATTACAAAATCTGGAACGTGAAATTTGGAACGATGCCGGTCACGAATTTAACATCGCCAGTCCGAAACAGTTGGCTGTTGTCTTATTCGATGAATTAAACCTGCCTGCGAATAAAAAGCGTTCGACAGATGCGGATACACTAAATGAATTAATGGACACACATCAAATCATTGAAAAAATACTGAATTGGCGTTCTATCGCAAAACTTGCCGGCACATACGCAGACGCATTGCCGCACCAAATCGCATCTGACGGCCGTATTCACACCACATATTTGCAGACCAGTACCAACACCGGACGCCTGTCCAGTCGTGATCCAAACCTGCAAAATATTCCGATAAAGACGACACTGGGCGAAGAAATCAGAAAATGTTTTATTGCCCAACCTGGCCACACGTTAATATCTGTGGACTATTCCCAGATTCAATTACGCCTGTTGGCCGACATTGCAAACGTTCACACATTTAAAGAAACCTTTATAAATGGCGACGACATTCACAATCAAACTGCACGCAGAATATTCAATATTCCTGCGTCCCAAGACGTTCCAAAAGACCTGCGTCGGGCGGCAAAGACCGTGAACTTTTCAATTATATATGGCATATCGTCATTTGGTCTGGCGACACAACTGGGGGTATCTCGACACGATGCCCAGAATATAATCAATTCGTATATGGCAGGTTTACCAGAAATCAAAGAATATATTGAAAAAACTAAACAATTCGCCATGGATAACGCATGCGTATACACCCCATGGGGCCGTCGCATCGAATTGCCAGAGGTAAAAAATCCACGCATGCGCTCATATGCAATGCGTGCCGCCATCAATGCACCAATCCAAGGATTCGAAGCAGATTTAATGCGACGTGCAATGGTTGAAATTGACCAGAATATCATGAAACCTAATTCGGATAAAATTCGTATGATTATGCAGGTTCACGACGAAATCGTATTTGAATGTGAATCTGAATATGCCGATGAATTCGCGCGCCAGATAAAATCTGCGATGGAAAACGTCACGAAATTATCCGTACCATTGGCTGCAGAATATATTATCGGCCCTGCATGGGGCAAATAAAGAATCCGGCAATGCCGGATTCTTTATTCATCTTGTAATATCGCCACCCCAGGCAATACACGTCCTTCGATAAATTCCAAGAACGCCCCACCCCCGGTGGATACATATGTAATATCATCTTTGACACCACATGCCGTCAATGCCGCCACAGTATCACCACCACCAATAATGCTGGTCAATTTTCCTGCACGGGTCTGATCGGCAATCGCATGCGCCAATTCAAAAGAACCATACGACCATGTTGGCGCCCATTCTGCCATACCCACCGTCCCATTCCATATAACAGTTTTCGCCGAACGAATTGCATCAACATCACGCTCTGTGGTCAATTTACCCGCATCGATAATAATATCATCAGATAAAATATCTTTAAATTCTTTGTCTGTACGTTCTGCATCTGGGGCAAAAACCTTGGCCACCCCCTTGTCCAGTGGCAACAGAACCCGACAATTATTTTGTTTGGCGTATTCCAGTATTTCCAATGCAGTTTCTTTCTGATCTGGTTCATACAGTGAATCGCCAACATTTGCACCACATGCATAATTAAACGTTGTCCCCAATGCGCCACCAATAATCAATGTATCAGACAATCGCGCCAATGCCTTTAACACACCAATCTTTGTCGAAACTTTGCTGCCTGCGACAATAGACAACAGTGGTCGTGCCGGATTTTGCATAACGTCTGTTAAATGTTCAATTTCTGACGCCAACAATTTCCCCGCATACGATGGCAGTATTTCTGCCACACCCACAGTACTGGCATGCGCACGATGAGAAACCGCAAACGCATCATTTACAAATATGTCAAACCCACGTGCCAGGTCCGCAGCAAATGCAGGATCATTTTTTTCTTCACCGGCATAGAATCGAACATTTTCCAACAACACAACATCGCCATCATGCATCTGGTCCAAAAAATCTTTATCCAGACAATCTGCAATCAATGGAATATGCATATATTCCGCAATTGGCGCCATAGTATATTCCATATTCCGCACACCTTTTGGACGACCACGATGCGCAACGATTGCGATACGCGCCCCAGCATTACGCAACGCATTTATTGTTGGCATACTTTGTTCAATACGGAATGCATCCGTAATTTTTCCATCTACGATTTGCACATTAAAATCATCGCGCAACAGAACATATTTTCCACGAACGTCCAGATTTTCAATTGTCCGCATTTTCATTTTTTATCCTTTCCTTTATCGGTCCAAAACTTTTTCTATAATGTTGGTTTATACCATATTTATCAATTGCCTGTAAATGTGATTTTGTTGGATAACCCGCATTTTTATCCCATCCATATTGTGGGAATTGTTGCGACAGTTCATGCATAATCCTGTCGCGTGTTTCCTTGGCCAAAATAGATGCCGCTGCAATAGATATTGATTTAGAATCCCCTTTGACAACCGCCATACCATTCAAATCGTGCGGCAACCTGTTCCCGTCCACCAAGCAATATTCAGAATTACATTGCAATTTATCGAAGGCACGTTTCATGGCCATCATTGATGCCCATAAAATATTTAACTCGTCGATTTCGGTGGGACTGCATTCCGCCACCGCCCAAATCGTATTATTGACAATCCATTCATATGCAACGGCGCGTTGATTTGGTGTCATCTGCTTTGAATCACGAATAACAACCGGAATATCAACATTTCGATTTGGGAACACAACTGCGGCGGCCACCACTGGCCCGCACAGGGGGCCACGTCCGGCCTCGTCCAGACCGACAACCAAATCATACCCAGACGCATTTTCTAAACTAAAATCAGGATTTATTTTCATACCCCAACAATACCACAAAACCCAATAATACAAAACACTTTTTTGTTGACAAATGATTTTTATGTGCAAACATGTCTAGCATGAGCAATAAACCAGAAAAACAACACGTTTACGATTTTTTTCTGTTGGCGTATATCACAATAAACGGTATCGCCACGGGAAATCTTATTCGTCTGATAAAAAAATTTATCAAAGACGAAACCGGCGATTACACACCAATCGCACTGTTGTTGTGGCTGGGGCTGTTCGTACACACCGGGACACGCATATATGACATATACAAAAACAAATTAAACAACGGAAAGCAACGATAACATGCAAAGCACCGAAAAACGTTACTATTTTACAGAAACCGAATACAACGCGATGATGGATGCTATGATCACAAATCCACACGCCTTGCAAATTCTGCAACGTATTGCGAATCGTCCACTGTATAAAAAAGAAGAATTAAATGACACCAAAATGCGTGAACTGTTTGGCGCCAATTACAACGGTCTGATATATTATGATTTTGAACATCAACATTGGAATAAAAACACATATATGGGCGAACCGATAAAGAACCAGCACTTTGATACGAACCAGGCCGTTGAGTTAAAATGTCGTGCCGAACTGGATGCCACATTCAAAGACATTGAAATTATTGCCGTCGCATCAATTGTGATTGATTCTGATTTATATCCCGGTTGGTCACAACCTATTTTCAACCCGACATTTTTAAAGTCTGGGAATTCTATTGTATCAACAATTGTCCGTCGCGACCGTCGCACAGGTCAAATATTACCAATTCCACCCGAATGGATGGGTGTGCGTCAAAACCGTTCATCTGGCTGGACATTTAACGGATTCAGATATTGGGATTTTCGCCGCACATTTAACAGAATCCATGGTCGATAAACATTTACCTTAAACCATATAAACAACCGCCCAACGGGCGGTTGTTTATATAAGAAACACGATTACGATGTAACTTCACAACTACAATTATATTCAGCATCACACATCCATTCTGGTTGTTCCTCACCCGAATATAGTGGACACACACATTGTCCATCCACCCACTGGGTTACACATTCCCAACTGACATCGCCACAGGTTGGCTCATAATTTTCGCACGCAATTTGCTCTGCCGATTTCAACCCCTCTCCATCATGATAACAATTTTCAACAAAACTAAACACACCACCAACAACCGCATCATAAAACAGTTCTGATGTCGGCATATAACACGACGTCACATCACCAGTATTATTTGCAGGACTGTATCCATAAACCATCTCTCCTGAACTGTTCTCCATACCCGGACACTGCAGACATGAATCACCCGACACATATTTCCCAGATGCACACTGGGTAATACATTGCACACCATACATAACCAGAACATCATCCACCGATTTTCCCTGTTGAAAATACGGTATAAAATTCACACAACTATCTGATGCAAACTCTTCACAACCATCAATCGTATCGCCCTCTTCATCTAAACAGTAACTAAACCAATCTGCATCACTACAGCTGTTTGTCCCCAAATAAGCATCATATATAGATGGCAAATATTTACACAAATTTTTGTCCCCATAACCACAACTTAAACCCAATGCCGATGCGGCTTCACCCATTGTGCTGTCAGACAATGCATTTTTATACAATGGACAATTCTTTATCAAATTACGTCTACATTCCCATTGTTTTTCCATATCATCTGAATATCTGTCATTACAATATGGGTCAACCTCCAATTCCACAGCATCTGTATTAGAACAATCAATATCTACGACAGCCGCTTCATTTGCCACCGACAAAAATTCGCAACTGGGGCCTGTTTCACTGCTACAATTGCTATAATAATTATAATCAGCTAACTTAAAAACATAATCCAACGTTCCCATATCATCACCACATAATACCCCACTGTATGCACTCCAATTCTCTGTAATATCACTTTCACACGTCATATCACCTTCACAAACATTCAAAATCGCATTATAATCCAACTCGTTATCTGAACAATCTATACCCTGCTCATACAATTTTTCCAAATACCAACAGCCAATTGTCGTTCCATCTCCCCCTGCGACTGTAACAGTTGTACAAACTTCATTACCATCCGAACCTGTCACACCGCAACGATATCCATCACATGTATAATACTCACACTCATTAATGTCATAGGCCGAACAACATGTCTGTTCAATTTCCCCTGCATCTGCGCTTAAACAGCCTGGATCACCGTCAACCATCTGTTCTGCCGCCATAGAGGAACTCCAACCATACAATGAACAATTACCACAGAATGTATCCACATTGTCCTGACAAAATTCAACATCACCATTTCCAGAAACATCACACGCGGTTATTTCGGGCTGATTAAACGCCTCTAAACAATCGGCACAATTTATCATTTGTGTAAGATCATATACAAACTCACACGACAATGCCCAAACGGATGATGGCACAATTAAACAGGACATCAAAGACGCAATAAAAATTTTTCTCATAAAAATCCCCCCAATCAGTTATATTTTCATCAAACAAAAACCACCGATTCATAAATAGGTGGCCAGGAGGTTAGAAACAATCAATCGAATTGTGTGCTTATTTGTGCGCGGACGCAACTTATTCACAACCCTCCTGACCACGATAAGATCAGGAGTAATTTTTCATCAGAACACATATGTAAAACATCCATGTTCCAACGCGATTGAACGGGTTTCTACACCCCATCGATGAAAACCTCACCGACAAGATTATTTTATCAGTTTTACAAAATTGAATCAACAGTTAAAATTACATAGATAAATAAAAGAGAATGTTATAGATACGAAACAGGGGTGGTAACATCGTAGTGTACAAACGCTACATGAAACGCCACCCAAAAATAAATTAGAATGATTTAGATACGGCACGAACCCGATGGTGTAGTGTACAGACGTTACATGAGCCATCGGGTTCGTTCGTAGATGAATTATTATTTATCGAAAATAAAAGATAATAGTATAGATGCACGCAGTGCCGGCAATGTAGTGTACAAACGCTACATGAGACACCACCCAAAAATAAATTAGAATGATTTAGATACGGCACGAACCCGATGGTGTAGTGTACAGACGTTACATGAGCCATCGGGTTCGTTTGTAGATGAATTATTATTTATCGAAAATAAAAGATAATGGTATAGATGCACGCAGTGCCGGCAATGTAGTGTACAAACGCTACATGAATTGCCGGCACCGCGTTGCAGATATGCCATTAGATTTTATTTTGCGCGTTCAACGTATTCCAGGGTTTCAGTATTCACCACAATCTTTTCATCTTGTTCGATAAACAAAGGCACCTGAACACGTACGCCGTTATCCAAGATGGCTGGCTTTCCACCACTGGACGATACGGTCTGACCTTTTAATGCGGGTTCTGTTTCAACAACAGTTGCAACAACTGTCTTTGGCAATGAAATTGATACAGGTTGCCCTTCAACATAGTTCGCCTTGACCACCATTTCTGGCGCCAGAAATTTCATTGCTTCGCCCAATGAATCCACCGGCATTGTAAACTGTTCATAATCAGATAGATTCATAAAGAACGCATCCGTACCATCGGCATACAAATACTGACAATCAAAATCTTCGACCATCAACTTTTCAACCTTGTCTTCGGCGCGCCAACGATCGCCACCCTTGTTCCCAGAATCAATATCACGCAGGTCTGCCTGGACAAATGCACCGCCCTTACCCGGTTTAACCTTGGTTATCGATGTCACAGAATAACGTTTACCATTGTGTGAAATCACCCAACCCACACGCATATCATTTGCAATATAAGACGCCATAATAATACCCCTTGATTAAAATTTTACGTTTCGATTATAAAAATATGTTCAACAAACGCAAGTATTTATTGCATTTCCCGTTTATGTGCCCAATACCGATCAATACTTTCCATAATCAACTTATCGGCGGCTGCACGATCTGCCCAACCCAAAATCTTGGACCAAGAATTCGGTTGTAAATCCTTGTAATGCTGGAAAAAGTATTCGATTTTCGACCGCAAGATTTCTGGCAACTGTTCAATAAATTCCGTTTTTTCGTAATACGGGTCGATTTTATCCCGTGGCACGCAAATAATTTTTTCATCACCACCGGCTTGATCTTCCATCAACAATGCGCCGATTGGACGCACCTCAATCAACACCCCAGGACGCAGTGGCGCATTACACACAACCACACAATCCAACGGGTCGCCATCATCGCCCAATGTTCCCGGAAAATATCCATAGTTGGCCGGATACGCCATTGGTGCATGCAAAATACGATCAACCTTTAACAGCCCTGTTTCCTTGTCGATTTCATACTTTACATGCCCATTTTCAGGAATTTCAATAATTGCATTCATTTTTTTAGGTGGCATTTTACCAGGCGCCAAATTTTCCAACGTCATTATAAATTACCTCTTACTTAAATTATTGCACGTAATTTTACCTAAGAAAATGCAATTTGCAATGTTTAATTATCATAACATTTTGTATCGGCGGCAACTTCAAATGTTCCTGTATCATCGGTATAAGTCCCCGCCCCCAGATAACAACTGGACACAAATGCCCCAGGGTTCACATTATAAGACTGACCATCAACAACTATTTCCTTACTAGCAGATTGTGGGGCCGCATCATTCTCTCCTGTTGTCGACGGACACTTGCTACACTTAGTATTTCTTCCAGACTTATCAACATAATATCCCGACGAACAATAGTATTCATTTGTAACCTTTGCCTTAAATATTTTTTGACATTTTGTTGCACTCGTAGCATAACAATCATTATTGATTTTTTCTATATAACACTGCCTGCTATAGCTTGTCCATCCGTCAAGGGCATCGCGTTGTATCGTCCAGCCTACTTTTTTTCCACCACATAACACATTATCGGTGCAATGTGCTTCATTCACACATGCACACAACAGTTTGTTCACACCTGTCTTCGCACACGTTTCATCATATTTACAGCACAAAACCTGACCTGCTGCACAAGATACTTCTGATATATTTGCCGGTGGCTGCTGACAACTTGCTCTGTAACAAGTGTTATAATAATGTGTTAGCTGTGGCATACACGCAGGAATACTCCCGGGCTGATATTCATCAACATAACATGAACATTTCTGTGAACACTGGGATACAGAGGAAGCAAAACAAGAATAATCACCACAACAATTATATTGCTTTGAAACAGACTCTGTCCCACCAACAATTGCCATCGCTTCACAAACAAATAAACTAATAAACAAATAAACAAACTTACGCATATTTAATCACCAATAGTACTTGATGGCATGATAATATCATATTTGCACAATCATGCAAATATAAAACCCGCATTCGCGGGTTTTATGAATCTTCATCTTCTATATCTTCGTCATCATCAGAATCAACCGCATTTAAATCGATTTCTTTTGGCACGCCTAAAATATCTTCGATTTTATCAGACGCGGCATCCAAATCCATCTTATGCAACACGGCAAATTCCTGGGCCATACGTTCCAACGCACGCAAATACAACTGGCGCGCAGAAAACGTCATCGTATCTGCCGCACTGCGCCGTTGCAGATCGCGCACAACCTCGGCCAATTTCATTGGATCACCAGAATTGATATTTTCTTCGTATTGTGCCGCACGACGCGCCCAAATCATACGCTTGGCACCGGCACGTCCTTTGGCCGACGCGATTGCTTCATCCATTTTTTTTGCGGTTGTCAATGGGCGCAACCCAGATATTTCCGCACGTTCCAATGGGACACGCAACGTCATATGATTACGTTCAAAATCAATGACCAACATTTTTATCTTTTGCCCGGCGATTGTTTGTTCTTCGACACGCAATAATTTACCAACCCCCTGGGTTGGGTAAACGACATACTGACCTGCTTTAAAATCTAACTTCTTACTTGGCATATATATTACCCTTTTACGGTTGCCATTCTCTCTGTCCCGTGCATTATACCACAAAAAAACCAGAAAAACAAATAATTGACGAAAAAATTATTTAATACGACGCATCGTGCCTGTTCTGCGAATTGTCGATGCACGATTCGCCTCTACCGAGTCCACTTCTACCGTGCAAATCCATTTATCGTCTTTCAGTATCGCCACTTCGCCATCTGGACAATTCGGTTTGGCCAAACGCCATGCAAAACAGCCACCCTTTTTATAAGACTGATATGTTATATTATCCATCCCGGCACGGGTATACATGCCATATTCTGGATTCCATACACCACGGGTTTCACCACTGCACCACTTACGCTGCCCCCAACATTCAATTTCATTACCCGACGCATCCGCCATCGAAACTGGTCCATCTGTCATTTCATACCCAGAATTTGGCTTATCACCACTTCCCATTTTCGTGTTTTTTTCTTCTAAATCATGGCACCACAGCTTTTCGCATTCTGCCACCGGAATACCGTCTATCTTTTTACGGGTACTATTTAAAACATATCCCGCGCCACACGAAAAATCTGCGTGCGCCACAGACGCGCCACACACAACTGCAAGCAATGCAAAAAACAAATCTCTCTTTCTCATGTTTTTCATTTTACACCATTTTACATTTTTTATCAATGCAATTTTTTCACATCTTATTGTCCCAATCCTGCAGGGCTGAAACGTCCAATATTATTGAACAATTCTTCAATCGCACTAAGTTCAATTGCCGCAGGAATTTCTGTTTCACCATCTGCCATTTTTACATCTGGCAAATCTGCATCATGCAAAACCCGTGTCTGGACAACACGATTTCCACGCACCCACGCCAACAGAACTGTATCATTTGTAAATGTCGGCGCCAATGGCCCGCGATAATTTTCATCTGTTCCATAATAAATCCACACTGTATCGCCATATACAGTTTTGGCCTGGGGGGCACCAATTTTTTCCACCAGCGCAGATGTTGTTTTTATATCCGCAACCTGACTTTCCAAATCAGACGGAAACACATACCCACGATGCTTTGTCTGGAACGTGCACGCAGACAACAACATAAATGCTAATAATACTTTTTTCATACTATCCTTCTCCATTTTCTTTGACGCGCGGTTTATCCATCATTGCAAATTGTGCGATATGTTTTTTCAATTCACTCTTATATGCATTATTCGCCTTGGCCAAATCAACCAACTTATTAAATTGCGGATTCGCCGCACGTGCCGCCCCAAAACGTGATTCTGTTTTCAAGAAATCTTCCAATGGCATCGGATTATCAACCGAAGAATCCATCATCAACGGATTCTTGCCGTCTGCAATCAATCGTGGATCGAATCGGAACAATGGCCACGCACCTGTTTGCACCATCTGCATTTGATGCGCCACACCATTTTGTAAGGCAAAACCATGCGCAATACATGGGGCGTATGCCAATATAATCGATGGGCCATTAAAAGATGCAGCATCACGGAATGCACGAATCGCCTGAACTTGATTTGCACCCATCGCAATTTGCGCGACATATGCACCACTCATCATCGCAATCATACCTAAATCTTTCTTGGCATGGTCTTTACCACCAATTGCGAACTTCATGCTGGCCCCAAAAGGCGTAGATTTTGATTGCTGACCACCAGTATTTGAATATCCTTCGGTATCCAATACCAAAATATTTACATTTTCACCACTGTGTAATATATGGTCAACACCGCCATACCCAATATCATATGCCCAACCGTCACCACCAACAATCCATACAGATTTATCGACGATTTCACCCACCAGGCTTTCAGCCAATCTGGCACGCGGACCGTCTATTTTTGCCAATTGCGCACGTAAACTCGATTCGATTTCCCGTTGTTTTACAGAATCTGTTTCATTGAATATTTGCTCGACATTTTCGATTCCTAATTCGAACAACAAAGACTTTAAATTATCGCGTTTCTGGTTTAATGCCAAACGCATTCCCAAACCATATTCTGCATTATCTTCGAACAATGAATTAGACCATGCCGGCCCACGTCCATTCGAATCGGATGTCCATGGTGTTGTTGGTAAATTTGCACCATATATTGATGAACATCCCGTCGCATTTGCAACAACCATACGTTCACCAAACAGATGCGCCAACAGCTTTACATATGGTGTTTCACCACACCCTGCGCATGCACCTGGGAATTCAAAATAATGTGGCAATAATTCGACATGCTTTGGAATATTTAAATTTAATTTTGAACGATCAATATCTGGGATTTTCTCCGCAGCATTAAATGCCGCCTGATTATCCGCCATAACATCGCGTGCTGGCACCATTGACAACGCACCAACCGGGCAATTATTTACACAAATATTACATCCCGTGCAATCCGCCGGCGAAATATTGATTGTGAAATACATATCTGGGCCCAATTCTGGGGTTTTCATTGGAACAACCTTAACTCCTTTGGCGCGGGCTTGTTCCGCCTGGTCTGCGGTCATGGCTTTGATACGAATAACCGCATGTGGACACAGCATTGAACACTTGCCACATTGAATACATTTTTCGATATCCACTGTTGCAACTTTGTCTGAGACCGCGCGTTTTTCGTACTTTGAAGTTCCCACAGGATATTGCCCACCGCCAAATTGACCATCAACACGGAAACGCGATACAGGAATTGCATCACCACGTTGTGCGGCCATTTCACCCAATGTACCTGCAATTTCCGCAGGCGTATCCAATACCATAGCCGGCACAAAATCAGGCGCAAAATTCGATACAGACGACGGCATTTGGTATTTCACCAAATATTCTGCCGCCCTATCCACCGCCGCCCAGTTTGCCTGGACAACATCCATACCCTTTTTCTTGTATGTCTTTTCAATTGCCACCTTGGCACTGTCCGCCGCCACAGACGGGTCAATAACATTTGTTAAATTAAAGAAATTTAACATAATAAATGTATTTATACGATTGCCCAACCCTAATTCAGCTGCTGCACGATTCGCATCCAAGAAATATACATTTGCACGAACTCGCATCAAGTGTTCTTGAACATCACGTGGCAAATTTGCAAACGCAACATCTGGGGCCATTGATGTATTTATCATCACTGTTCCGCCCGCACGCAGGCCACGGAACACATCAAATCTTTGCGCAATCATAAAGTTTGAAACACTAATAAAGTCGGCCACTTCGACCAAGTATTGACTTTTAATTGGCGCGTCAGAAAAACGAATATGCGACGCAGTCAAACCGCCCGACTTTTTTGAATCATACACCGCATAAGATTGCGGATATAAATCAGAATTTTCACCAACGATTTTTACGATGTTTTTAACCGCACCAACGGTTCCATCGCTGCCGATACCATATAAAATAGCGGTTTTAAAATTCGGATCTTCAACAGAAAATGCCGCATCAGTTTTCAACGACAACCCCATCAAATCATCGTCAATTCCAACCGTAAAGTTATGTTTTAATGTTCCCAACATCATGTTTTCATAAATCGCCTTGACATCACGTGGTTTAAATTCTTTCGACCCCAAACCATAGCGACCACCAAAAACTTGAACATCTGCACCAACCACAGATTTTACATCTTGATACAACGGTTCACCAATACTGCCTGGTTCTTTGGTTCGATCCAACACTGCAATTCGCTTCACAGACTTTGGCAATACCGCCAAAAATTCTTCTGTTGGGAAAGGACGATACAGATGCACCTTTAACACCCCCAATCCTGCCGGCAGGTGTGCCAATGTCTCTTCAATTGTATCAACGGCACTGCCCATTGCGACAATGACATTTTCTGCATTTTCATCACCAACATAATCCACCAAGTGATACTGACGCCCCGTCAATTTTGCAAAATTATCCATACACTGTTGCACAATTTGTGGTGTTTGTTCATACAGTGGATTTGCGGCTTCGCGTCCCTGGAAATAAACATCTGGATTTTGTGCTGTCCCACGAATAGTTGGTTTATCTGGGGTCATGCCACGCGCACGATTTTCCAACACTAAACTATCAGGGATAAGTTCACGTAACACATCATCATCAATACGTGTCAGGCGTGATTCTTCATGACTGGTCCGGAACCCGTCAAAAAAATGCAAGAACGGAACACGACTGCGCAGCGTTGCCGCATGCGCAATCGCCGCCATATCATGCGCCTGTTGCACATTATGTGATGACAACATTGCAAACCCCGTTGAACGCACAGACATAACATCACTGTGATCACCAAAGATTGATAACGCATGTGTCGCCAACGCACGCGCAGCCACATGCATAACAAACGGCGTTTGTTCACCTGCGATTTTATACATATTTGGAATCATCAACAGCAACCCTTGGGACGCAGTGAACGTTGTCGCCAACGCCCCCATCTGCAACGCGCCATGCATTGCGCCGGCGGCCCCACCTTCGGATTGCATTTCAATTATCTGTGGAATTGAACCCCAAATATTTTTCTTGTGTTGAAATGACCACTCATCGGCCAATTCACCCATCGTGCTACTGGGGGTGATTGGATATATTGCCGCAAAATCAACACATCTGTATGCGACATCCGCCGCCGCCCAGTTTCCATCAACAATTAAATCAGACATACTTTTACTTCCTTAAATTTATATCGGGTAAATAATAGCCACATTTCACGCCCAAGGCAAGAACAAGTTCTATTTTTTATATTGACAAATTATTTATTTTGTGCTAATTACTCCATAATACTAACACAAAGGCAGCATATAATGTCAAATAATACGATAAACACAAACAATTCGCCATGCTTCATGACAAGTGATAATACCATTTATATTCTGGGCGATTTTAACCTGACAAACATGGGTGCAATTATTGGACGTTTGGGGACATATATTTACAACACAATGCCAACAAAACCAGTATATACCGCACAAGGTCAAATAGAATCACCATACAGTATCAATCATTCCGAAGAACAACCAGTTATAGACATATTCATTGACTCTTGTGGGGGCGACACCATAATATTGCAAGATTTAACAGCGCTGTTAAATATTGCAAAGCTTCGTGGGGCTATCATCCGAACAACGGTTCTATCATGTGCATATAGTAGTGGCAGCATGCTGGCCATCCAAGGGACACCTGGTTTCCGCATTATGGCAAATCACGCAAAACACCTCATTCATTTTGGCTCTATGCGATTTGGCGGTTCTTCCGAGGCCCAGGTAAAAAAAGAAGAAAAAAACGCCCGTCGATATAAAGAAAACGGACAAAAATTATATTCTACATACACACAACTGTCACAAAAAACCATCCAAAAACTATGTTCCAACGAAGGCGACTTTTTAATTGCGGAACAATGCCTGGAAAATGGTTTATGTGATTGGATTATTGGCGAACAAGGAAAGTTGATTGGTCGCACACGATAAAAAACGGGGTGAACACCCCATTTTTTTTCAACGCAACCCGTGGGTGTTTTATTTTTGTTTCAGGTAAGTTTCAAATATCTGTGCAAATTCAATTGGTGTTATATTTGCATTTATCAAAACCTTTGCCAGGGTTTCTGTACTTATCCAACGTGGTTGACCATATTTAGTTAAACGTTTACTGGGGTTAAAAGTGGTAGAATCCAAACCGCACCGACACGCCAGACAAGAGCAACTGATATGATTGATTTCTGCAATATGATTTAGCGTGTCCCACAGTGCGTTATGATATGACATATATTTTCTCCTTTTGCTGTTTTATAGGCATAAATTCCTGCCTGTTTATATCGGAAATTATACATATTTATAAACATATATCAAGACACACAACCTATGGTTGAATTTAATATTAAAAAACCAAATAAAACTCTAAAATTCACTGACTGAAAAACGATTCGTTTTTTACCCGGTTTTAGAAGTTTAACAACCATGGTTCAATTATACCATATTTAGACCCGCCTTGAAAGAACAAAGCGTTCTTGTATCAATCTTCTCCTATCGCCAATAAAAAACCATCCAAACGGATGGAAATAAGCATCTGGCTCG
>JAZNAO010000011.1:0-7345 GCA_045586565.1 Candidatus Enterousia sp.
TGGGACTGGGTGGAATCTCATGTGGCGCTTGTACTACTCGTGATTCCCGATTTGTTTTTATCTAAATCATTCTATTTAATTTCTTTCGCTAAATCCTGGGTGGTGGGATTATTTCTTGCCCAGTTTTTCACGCAATGAATCCCAATATTCCAAGCGTTTTTTTATTTCGCGTTCAAATCCACGTTCAACCGGGAAATAATATTTTTGGCGCCCCATGGATTCTGGAAAACAATTTTGTCCCGAAAATCCGTTTTCTGTATCGGGCTCATAAATGTATCCCGCATTATAACCTAAATTTTTCATCATTTTGGTTGGCGCGTTTAAAATATTTTTTGGTGGCATAAGACTGCCTGTTTCGCGGGCGGCTGCGTATGCCGCTTTTTGTGCGCGGTAATTTCCAATGCTTTTTGGTGCCGTGCCCAGGTATATCACCAATTGGGTTAGCGCCAGGTCGCCTTCGGGACTGCCCAGTCTTTCATATGCCTGCCAGGCAGCAATGGCAATTTGTAACGCGTTTGGATCGGCCAGACCAACATCTTCGACCGCAAAACGTGTCAGACGACGAAACAGGTACATTGGATCTTGGCCAGATGTCATCATGCGCGCAGTCCAATATAGTGCCGCGTCTGTATCGCTGGCGCGTAATGATTTATGTACCGCAGATATTAAATTATAGTGTTCATCACCATGTTTGTCCGACAGGGGGGCGCGTTTTTGAACCGCGGAAACCAACGTGTCGGGTGTCAGGTCTGATTTGAAATTTGCGTTTACCAGGTATTCAACAGTATTTAATAAAAATCGTGCATCGCCATCTGCCATCTGGGCCAGGTGTATGCGCGCATCTGTTGTTAAAGGTAATTTCTTATCTAAAAATTCTTCGGCACGTTGAATCAATATCAACAGGTCTTCGGTTGCCAATGGCTGTAGCACCCCAATATGACAACGTGATAATAATGCGTTATTTAAATTAAAACTGGGGTTTTCAGTGGTGGCACCCATAAATACGACTGTGCCGTCTTCCAGATAGGGCAAAAGTGTATCTTGCTGTGTTTTATTAAAGCGGTGAATTTCATCAATAAATAATAATGTATTGCGGCCAATGTCACGATTCATGCGTGCAGCATCCATTGCTTTCTTTATGTCTGCTGTTCCAGAAAATACAGCGGACATGGGAACAAAATCCATATCAACAGAATTTGCCAATGCGCGGGCAATTGTGGTCTTGCCACACCCAGGCGGCCCCCATAAAATCAAATTTGATAATTTTTTCCCGTCAACCATACGACGTACCAGGCCGTTTTCGCCCAATAGTGCGCTTTGCCCCACGATATCATCAATCGTGTTCGGACGCATTAAATCGGCAAGTGGTCGTGTCATTTTACTTGGCTTTTATTTAGTGTTTATTTGTGGTATAATTGATTGTATTAAATAAATAAGGGAATGGCAAGTTGGTAAATAAAAATTCTGAATTTACGTTGGCGGTGGCGAATCTGGCGGCGGCTGCAATTGCGGCAAATCCGTCATTGACCATGGAACAGGCGGTCAAAAATGCACGTGAAATATTGCGCGGAACATCTGTGACGCCGCAACAAATCGAAGATTCTGTTCAACCTGATAAAATTCAATGTCTGGAAGATGGAACGTGGCATATAATGTTGCGCAGATATATCAAGCGCAGATTTAATCTGACCCCAGAACAATATCGACAAAAGTGGGGACTGCCGGATGATTATCCGTTTGTTGCGCCGGCTTATGCGCGTAAACGGTCAAAAATCGCCAAGAAAACAGGATTGGGCAGGAGATAAGATATGGCAAAGAATGAAAACGATTTGATTGTGCCAAAGGTTGGTCGTGGGCCCAGATTTGCCGCAGATAAACTAAAACATGCCAGAAAAAAAATACTGCAGTTGAATGTGCCAGATGGTGTTCATATTGATGATTTGAAAAATGCAGATTGGAAAACACCTGGGGCATATCTGGATTGGTTACAGTGGAACGGGGAAATTGTCGCCCAGGTCACACAACTAAGTGGTGTGACAGCGTTATGGTTGTTGGAATTTTTAACACGTGCATTAAATGGTTTGGCGTTGGATAATTTCGCTTTGCGCGGTATTGAACGTGGTGCAGCCAATGTGAAAGTCACAAAACTAAATAAAAATTCAAAATGGTCCAGGTTTAAACACTTTATATCTGGTGGGGTCAAAAATCATCCGACATTATTGGCGTATGTGTCATATTATGTGTTTATGAATTTGTTGATATTTGGTGGTGTTCAAACGGCGCGTGCAAGGTTTAAATCAAACGACAATGATGATAAGAATAAAAAAGAAATAGTTAAAGAAAAAGATTCAAAAACAAAGGTTGTAAAATCTGCAGATAAGAACTGGTTGGATGAAGTGAAGGATTGGGCGGCAGATTTGTTTGATAAAGATGAAAAAAGAGTTTTGCAATATGTTGAACCGTCAACGTCTGATTATGTTCAGAAAGCGCTGGACGCATATTGGCCAGAGATTGCCGTTGGGTTGACTGAATTGGAAACGTATCGTCCAGAACCAAAGGTGCATAGGGGTGAAAAACGTATGACAAATGGGTTGGGGTGTACATGGTTTTACAGCATGAGTGCAGATGGAACAATAGATCGACAAGCTAATTTGAAGGGAAAAACACCAACACTGACCACAGATGAAAATTATGAACAGTGTAAATTGCATTTGCAAAAAGAAACATTGCGTACATTAAAGTCTGTAACAAAAAACAAAAAAAATATTTCGGCGCGATACGCGGTTGCGTTGGTTTATGCAGGATATCAGCGACCAGCAGATATGTCTGGAATTGCCAGAAAAATTGAAAATGCAAAAACAATGCAGCAGGTTGCGGATGCGTTTGCGCATTATGAAGGAAGAGAAAAGTGGAAAGAGGGGACTTTAAAACGACGTTGGGTTTGTGCAGCATATGCGGTTGGATTGATTGATACGAATGATATTTTGGCAATGGTGCGCGATTCGTTTTCCGCATTAAATATCAACACGGTATACAAGAATGGTCATTTTGTGCTGACTAAGCAAACGGCAGCATTTGTATTGTCCAGAAAACGTGATGAAAAGAACTCTGGGGATAATACAGTTGAATCGTTTTTATCTGATTTCAAGGAAGGAAAAGAAATATTAAAGGCACTGGGCGGTGTAGATGTGTCACCTAAATTTGTTCAAGAAGAAACAGCGTTCGTTGATAAAGTTGTTGATACGTCACTGAAAACAATGGCCCAGGCAGACAAGAAATATAAAAACAAGCAATATGCGGATGCTATATCTTTGTATCGCAGTGCCATAAAACAAAACCCAGATAATATGGAGGCATATAGTTCCTTGGCATTGGCATATTTGCGTTTGGGTAATCAGGAAAAATCAATAGAATATTATGAAAACTGCTTGCGGGTGGTGCGTGATGGAAATGCACGAATGAATGCGAATAAATCTTTGCTGTTGGATAGAGAGATTAAAGCTGCATCATATTATAATGCGGGGGTCGCACACGAAAAAATGGCCCAGATTTATGAAGGTCAAGGAAATAAGGAAGAGGCCAAAAAACATTATAAAAGTGCAAAAAATAACTATGGGACCGCGTTGGAAAATGCGGAAATGATTGATGTCGACACGTCGCGTCAGCAGGTTTATAAAAGCGCCATAGACCGGGTTGATAAAAAGATTAGCAACACAAAGCGAAAAAATAATAAAGTTGCGTGGAATATGGGGGCAGATAAAGTAGTTTTAAAGAATAATACATTGTTATATGGCAAAGAATATTCTGGGAATAGTATAGCATAGGTGGTGAGTATGAAAGTATATATTGATGTTCATGATAAACGATGGAATAAGTATAAAATCGATTTTTCAAAAATCGTCTATACGTTGGATTCTGGCGTATACAAAGATTCAGAGGTGTCGATTATTTTGACAAATGATACGGAAATCCATGAAATAAATAGAATACACAGAAATGTGGATAAGCCAACAAATGTGTTGTCGTTTGAATTGGGGGATGATGTTTTGTTGGGTGATATTTATATATCTTTGGATACGGTTATGCGTGAGGCGGATGATGCAAATATAAGTATTGCAGAACATACCGCGCATATGGTTGTGCATGGTGTGTTGCATTTGATGGGGTATGACCATATAAATGATGATGATGCGGCGGTTATGGAAAATAAAGAAATTATTGCATTGAAAAAGTTAAAAATTAAAAATCCGTATGCTGATGATGTGGTGTGTGGTGATGCCAGTTGTTGTCCAGGTGGGCATTTTATGTCGTGGATAAATCGTTTAAAAATTCGTGAAAATAGGTTTGTTCAATACGCGCTATACGCATTGTTTGCTGGGGTTGCGGGTTTTGGGTTCGCACCATTTTATCAATGGTGGTGGACGTTGATGGGTGTTGCAGGTGCATATTGGTTGACGGTGTGTGATAAAAATATTAGTGGCTTTTGGCGTGCGTTATTGCACGTTGCGCCGTTTGGTGCGGTATATGCGATTGCGATGTTTTGGTGGACATTGCATTCAATATATGTTGTGCCAGAACTGACCGCACAATATGCGATATGGACTGTCCCAGGAATTGTCGGTTTGGGGTTGGCGGGTGTATTTATATTTTCATGGCCGTTTGTTGCTGTTGCGCGTATTCGAACAAATGCCGCAGGACGTGTATTCTTGTTTGCAGGTGTTTGGACGTTGGTGTTGTGGTTGCGTGAGTGGGTGTTTACAGGTTTTCCATGGAACCCGATTGCAAATATTATGATTCAGATTCCTGTTGTAGCAAATTCTATGTCGTTGTGGGGTGCATTGGGATTGACCTTTGTTATTGTGGGATTTGTGGCAGCGATGGTCGAAGTGTTGTGTAATAGGCGTGAATGGAAAAATTGGACGACAGTTTTAGTGTTTGTTTTGTTGATATGCGTTGGTGTATTCGCAGGATGTAAAAATATTAGACGCGCGAATATTGGCATGAATGATGTGTATACAATTATACGTATTGTGCAGCCTGCAACCAGTCAATCGCAAAAGGCAACACACAGTCGTGATGAAGCATTACGTCGCGCCGAAGAAAATATGCAAAATCTGTATTCTTTGGCAAGTGCGCCGGGTGATTTTGATTTAATTGTATTTCCAGAAACGACGTATCCGATGATTGTGTTGCCAGATGATGATATCGCGTTGTCGCGTGCTTTGGGGGTGACAACGATATTTGGTGCCAATACTTTTAATGGTAATGGTATATTTAATTCAATGGTTGTATCCGGCGGAAATGGCCGTATAGAACATATTTATCATAAATCTCATTTGGTGCCATTTGGTGAATATCGGCCGTTGGGAATTTTTCCGGCGCCAATAAATTTATCCCGTGGTTCGGGCCCAGAATTGATTTATATTGGTGATTTTGTTTTTGCGCCCGCAATTTGTTATGAAGTGATTTTTTCTGATTCGTTGGTCGCAGATGCTGTGGGGCGGATTGATGCGATTATAAATATCACAAATGATAATTGGTTTGGCAAAACACCCGGTACGTATCAACATTTAGATATGGTACGTCGATATGCAATTGAGTCAGGATTGCCAATTGTGCGTGCAAATTATTCGGGGATAAGTGCGTTTGTGTTATCGGATGGTAATGTTATGTCCAGTTTGCCGGTTGGCGAATCAGGGGTGCTGGACGGATATGTTTGGGGTGCGCACAGAACACCGTATCGCGCATTTGGTATGAATATATGGATGATAATCATACTAATGTTTGCGTCTGGGTGTGCGATTGTGTTTGCAGACCGCGAATAATGTTATGTGACATAATTCGATTGCTTGACGTTATGTAATGCTTTGATGTAAAATAAACCAAACGAGGGATATAAGGTGGCGAGAGTATTTTTTATTTTATTTGTTGTATTGATTTCTGTGGCGGATGCATGGGCGTACAACCCAGTTACGGCTCATATAGATCGTCATATTAGTACTGGTTCGTCTAGTATTCCTACTGTGCGTGAAAATTGTAAACCGGGATCGGGGGACGGAACAAATGATAATGAAATTTTGCGTTTGAAATCTGAGGGTGTTTATTTCGAATGTGAACGTGGTGCATGTGTTGATGGACAAAAAATTGCTGTATTTGGTTCGGCAACAATCAGGGGGTTAAGTCCGAAATCGTATACAGATCATATGTTTGAATGTGCTTTTGCTCTGGATGAGTTATGGGAGTCAATTGGCGAAATTAAAAACTGTGACCAATCACAATTGGCGGGTCATCGTGAATTGCTGTCGTTATATCCAGATAATGCCAGTCCAGTATTGGTAAATAAGAATGAAGTTAAGTATAAAAGTATGTTGTTTAAGGGCAATGATACGCCATGTCGTGCATATCAGTGTAAACAGGATGGCACCTATGTCTTAAAAGAAGGTAAATGTGTTCGTCAGATATGCAAGCCGAATGAAACCAGAAACAACAGCTCGTGTAACTGGATTGCCAATGCGAAAGAGTGTAGAGAAAAGTGTGTTGATGGGGTGCGTTGGGAATTTGATTCGTTGCTGTCGTGCGCGCAAACGCATAAAAAAAATGGCAATACATGTGATAAAAGAAACGAACCAGAAAGTTCGCAGCCTCAGAATAAGCAGCAGGAAGAAAACACTGCAGGCAACACTGTGGAAGAAAATGTGACGGGCGAAACAGATAAAAGTAACACAAACCAAAATTCGACAGAACCTGGCGATACCCAAGCAGTTAGTACTCAAGCACCAGCTGAGCAACCTGAGGTAAAAAATTTGTCGCAATGTAACGAAGCGCAGCTGAATGGAGTTGATGAAGCTATTAAACCCAAAATTGTCAATGATAATGGTGAAAATGTTGTAACGTATACGGTTAAGAAAGGAGATGCAGAGGTATGTTTTGTTTATGTGTGTAAAAATGGTTTTAGAGTAGACTCTGACAAGTGTGTAGCAGAAGAAAAAGCACAGTCTTCATCAGCAAGCAGTGCAACAGGGCAGAATGGTGCTGAGTCAACGCAGGCTGGTGAACCTGCTGGGGGTGCGTCCGATACAGATGCGGATGTTAAGGCAGGAAGCAAAAAACCACATTCTGAGGAAGAACTTAAAGAGTTGCAACAAAAGGTAGATGATGCCAAGGCCACCGAACAATCGTTTGCCAATCGTATGCTGTCTGGTGTGACCATGGCGGCAACTGGGGCCGGTGGGCAAATGTTGGCGCAATCATTGGCGGAACAAAAGGCAGACGCAGATGCCGAACGTGATATGTCTGCATACCTGGCAACGTTTAAATGCAATTGGGGTTCAAACACTGTCCCAGG
>JAZNAO010000012.1:0-15095 GCA_045586565.1 Candidatus Enterousia sp.
ATATGTGCCCTTTTCATCGGTAAAATATGTGTCGGGTTCAACATAGCAATCCGTCATCGATTCCGCAACGGTATTAAATCTTATCGTCCCGTCACTTTGTTCCGACCATGTCGGCGTGTCTGATACACCACCTGTCGGACATGGGGTGCATGATGCACCATCGCCATAATATCCACCACCACATGCCGTCAATGTGGTGACATCATCCGCACACATACCCGCATTACATGCAGTGTATGATAATGTATACAGCCCATTGGTATTTGTATATGATATTTCCCCACAATCAGATATCGCCGCGCACGGCGTTCCCGCCGGTATCAAACAATATTCCCCAGATGTATCATCCGAACAATTGGGAATATTGGCAATATTTACCAATCCCGTGCCACAACTTGTTTCATATGGCACAGTATAAAATCCATCTGGACATATATCACCCGGCAACGCCGTGGCATTTATGGATAACGGGTCTTCCCAAGTCGTACCTAGAGAGCCAAACCTATCAATACTATTACAGATAGATGCCCCACCACCGGTGGCAGATGTTGAGTTGCCATAAGATATGAACACCGCATTAAATGGTGATGTAACCGTGCAATCTACGTATAATCTATACCTACCTGACCCAATACTCATACTGTTTGTTATTTCTACGGTTCCGTAAATTGGCATTTTATCACGATAATGCATCCAATGCGTATCATCAATTTCAACCGAATCTGTTACTTCATAACATGTGCTGTTAACAAGAGACCCACCAATATAACCGTGATATACCTGAGATGGCAACCGTGCACATTTTGTATATTCGGCGACACTCGCGCAATCAAATTCGGTCACCGACGCATTCCCCAACGTGATTGAACATGATGTTCCCCCAATTGGGCCATCGCCCTCCGACGCAGCGGCGAACACATCATATACACAAAACGCAAAAAATAACGCAACATAAATTTTCATACAACATCCCCGCAAAAAACCGCCCAGTTGATTCAAAGCGGTTGGAGGTTCAGCACTATAATCTGGTATAGTGGGCTTATTCCATATATTCACCACTCTCCAACCACTGGGTTGGAGTTTTTTGTCCTTTCAGACACCAGATTCACGGGCTCTGATACCCCATCGGTGAAAATCTCACCGATAAAATGATTCTATCAAAAAACCAGCACCAATGCAAATACATAGATAAATAACCCACATAAAAAAATCCCCCGGTTGGGGGATTTTTATTCTGTATTTCGGGATTATTTGCCACCCATCAGCCCAAACGATGTAATATAATTAAAGGAAATTCCCATAATAAAATTACTGCCGTATACATCTTCGCCACGGGCGCGCGCACGACGATATTGCACATACGGTCCCATCGTCAAATCACCCCACAAATTCGTATCCAAACGCACAACAGCACTTAAATCACGTTCTAAATCTGTCGCCACATAATCAGAATAACTTAAATATTCACGATAATACCCATTTGATGACAATTTAACCCCATCGCGCACCTGATATTCCAATCGCCACCCCAATTCTGCCGCCATTTTACTGGTCTGGGCCCCCGCATATGTAAAGTCATATTCATACACACCGGTCAAATACAGACTTTTTACAATTGCATTATCAAACAGCGAAATACCTGCATTGGTACGAATAATATTCTGACGTGGCGTACTGTCTGCGGTTTTAAATTCTGTATCATATGCGCCACGCACCGTCGGGCCAAATTTAAAGCCCGAAAATTCCCAACATGCATATGACAAATTACTGGATAACAATATATCATCTGCATTTTCACTGGTTGTAGGTGCCTCGTCATATGGTTTCAGTTTTGTTTCGCCATATTCCATAAACAAACTGTTATCCCATTGAAATCTATTGTTATTATATTCCAGCGCGGTATCAAAAACCCCTTTGATAAAATCCTGGCTGTCTGCCTTTAATGCAGACACAGGCGAATCCTGATATTTATCAGCATTTTTAACATCTGTTTTCGACCATTCCAGACCGATACGCCGCACCGCCAACACCAAAGTACCATCTTCAATTGACGCATTGGCCAAACACGGCACCATCATCATCAGACCACATAATATTTTTTTCATCCCATTTTCCCCATACTATTTCCAGACACGCAATACACCGTCATTATCCGCATATCGCCATCCATTTTCACGCAGTGCGATTGTAAATGCCCCCCGCTTTGACACCGGCAATTCCAACGCAACCACATTACCATTGATATGTTTGGTCCCCAAATCCAGTTGTTCATGTCGTGCGATACGATTTAAATCAATCCATTCCTGCATCGGATTATTTAACACAACGTTAACTACAAACATATCTTGTTGCCTATCATCTGGCAACCAATGTTTTACATCATTTTCATCCATCCATCTACGCACTGCATCCACATCCAACACCATTGAAATATTGGCCGAATATGTTGTATCAGACACATGTTCATTATCGATACTGGACGACGCAATCATTGGCACCAAATCAGCCGCCACCGCGGTTGCCATCACATCCCGCAAAGCATCTGCATCTACATATTGCCGCACAGAATCAGATATAATCTGACGGCGCGCTTCGTCAAACGCAATATTCTTTGCATTTGCCGCAGTATCACTGGTGATATTGACCGGCATTGTTCCCCGCAAACTCACCGCAAACGCCCCCGGCATACATATCAATACCCCAAAAGCAACACACAAAAGCCTTAACATATCTGTTTATAATCCTTAAAATCTGGCATTAAACCCAACACGTACACCCAGTGATTTATAGAACGATTCGATTTCACTGTCAACCTTATCTTTCCAACCATTTGCACGCGCAATCGCCGCATATTCTGGTGCATATTCAACAATCTCACCACTGTCATTTTCAATGGCTATACCATTCAACATATACCCCTCGATTTCTCCATCACTAAGCCCCAAAGCATACTTGTCATTTAAAACCTTTTTCCAATCGCTAAATGCGATATTATACACATTTTCCCAATATGCAGCATTTAAATACGTCGTGGCATCCGCATCAGATACCGTATAATAATCATATGTTACACCAATGGACAAAGACACCCTGTCTGTAATCGCAGTGGACCAATTTGCACCGGCACCAAAGTGAAACGCCGAACCAATCCTGCCCTTATCTTCCACAGACTTTGGATGCGCCCAATCAAAACGATACGGCTGATCCCCTTCGGCTGTATACGATGGCAATCCCAATTCCATACGCGCGGTAACAATGTTATTTTGATTGATATCATATTGCATATCCAACGCAAAATACGGCCCAGACCATGTCACATCATACGAATGACTAACATCCGGCAAATGAAAATAGAAAGACCCCTGGGCTTCGGCATACTCACCCGCACTAACATCAACTGCCGCATACACAGGGTCTACAATATTTCCATTTTTATCAACAAACTTATCCCCCTCAATATCTAGACGATTTAAGTCTCCATCAAAATATACATATCCAGGATAAGAATACTTTATATTATTTTCACCATCCTTATCGTCAATATAAAAAACCCCAATAACAGGTGCACATTGTGTTGAACCATCTTCAAACACGACACACGAATTATCAAAGTCCGCATTCAGCATCGACATGCCATAGTTATTCGATGTTTCCAATTTATACTTTAAATGGCGCCAACCCAACGATGGCGTAATCTTTAAATTGCCAATCTGCCAAAAATCAGTCAAACCAAACCCGGCATTAAACCCAAACATACTGCCATCTTTACTGGTTCCTACAGATATCGCACGTCCTGAAACCACCCCATCAAACGGATCGCCATATTTTGTTTCGTATACAATCTCGTCATACCCACCGTGCGAAATATCATCGTCAATCATTGACGATTCGCCCATTTGCAATCCATATTGCAATCCGGCATCAATTTGCATTTTTGTCTTGCCGGCATCAAATACATATTTACCACCAACATCAAAAACCAACCAATCCAGATTATCATAATGCAACTTTGACTTGGCAGTATTCATTTCAAATTGCCACATTGCAGATTGCTTTGACATACCCGCATTTAAATACAATCCGTTTTTATTTGTATTTTTTTCCGCCGATTGTGTTGTTTTTTGTGTCGACCGGGCGGTGGTATATCCCGCATTTGCATACTGATTACGATTATAGTTTGACACACCACGCGACGCATATGTTCCGGTACGTGTCGCCGCAGTATTCGTATAAGATTTTTGTGTATACCGCGCCTGTTGTGGCGATTGATAGTTGCCCGTATAATACGTACCCGCCGCATTTGCCACCATTGGCAACATTGCCATCACTGAACAACCACCCAATAATTTACATAATTTTTTCATTAAAAATCCTTTCCTGCTTTCATTACAAATGATTTTATCATAAAAAAGGTTGAAAAACAAATTGCATATTGTCAAAATATAAAAATATTTTATGCGACCATGGCGGAACTGGTATACGCGCAGCACTAAGGATGCTGTGGGGCAACCCTTGGGGGTTCGATTCCCCCTGGTCGCACCAATTTTTCACGCACGCAAAGATGAACGGAAATAATTATTCCTGTCTCTTGTCTCATATCACATATCTCATTTTATGCTTGCCCGACTTTTGATAAATTTGCTAATATCTACATATCGGAATGAAGGGATTAAAACTACTTTTTGCTGTATTGCTTGCACCGCTTGCGTTTCAGGCGGCGGCTGACGACACACACGATAACATCGCGCGCGCGACCACGCGCACAAATGCGCCCGCAACAGTATCTGCCACACGCAAAAAAAACATTTCTGATACAAAGGCTTCACAAAAAACTGCAACCGTATCTCGCGTCGTAACGACACAGCAAACACCCAAAAATGTCCGCGAACGCACCGTATCATCACGTGACAGCACTGCAATCACACGCCCCCAAGCACCAGAATCCACCAAAAAATCTGTATCGGCGCGTGCAACATCCACTGTGGCAACACGACCATCCATCACACGCACCGCCACAATATCACGCACATCAACAACACCGGTACGCGCGTCCGGTACATCACGCACGGTGCAATCACAACACCACACAGGCACCACACGACCGGCATTGGCACGATCTGCGATTGCACGCAACACAACCAACACTGTTGATGCCACAACGATTTTATCACGCAACTATGGCAAATGCCGCGAAGTATTCAACAGTTGCATGGACGAATTCTGTGCAAACAAGGATGCAAATCTGGCACGTTGTGCATGTTCCAATCGCGCCACAGAATTTGATAAAACAAAAAAATCATTGGATAATATCGAAGAAAAATTACTGGATTTCAATGAACGCCTGTTGATTGTAAATATGGACGCCGAAGATGTTGCCGCCATGAATCAAGCCACTGCTGGCGAACTTGCATTTAACACTGACGACAAATCGAAGTCAAAAAAAATGCTGGATGAAATCGCGAAAAAATTGAACACCAGCTTTGACGACAGTAATTTTGACAATAGCCTGAACGCAATAAACCTGTCATTGAATATGGATGCAGCATTTGACAGTGTTGATTCCATGATGGGCGCGACCACTGCAACCAAAATCGGTCCGGCATTATACAATGCCGCATTACCTGTATGTCGTGAAATGGCGGCCGAAGTCTGCACCCCCGACGAACTGACCATCGCAGAAAGTGGTTATCAGATGATAATCGAACAGGATTGTAACACGGTTGCCAAAACATATCAGACCCAGACAGACCTGGCACGAACCAAAGTATTTGAAAGTGGCGCATTACTGGATATGTCACGTTTGGACATATATCAACAACGCAATTCCGATGACATCTTAACGTGCAAGGCAAAAATGTTGGATATGTTATCCAATTCTAATATTTGCGGCACTGATATGGGCAAATGTTTGGATATGTCTGGTAAATACATCGATCCAACCACGGGCACCGCATTTTTAACAGAAGACCTATACGAATTAGAATCATTGTTGACGCGTCCATCTGGGAATGAAACATGGTCCAGTATCCCCAACAACCAACGTTTTGTTACATTTTTAAATTCCAAAAAGGCGTTTTTGGAACCTGCCATGGAAAACTGTCAAGATATATCTGGATATGTTTGGGATGAATTTATCGATGACGCATTGGCACAAATTAAATTGGCCCAAACAAAAAAACTGGAAGATGTGCGTCAATCATGCACAACACTGACAACCCAATGTTTGGACGATGCGATGGATTCGATATCTGAATTTGACGCACGCGCCCTGTCTATATTTGGTGTTGCCGCAGACAGCACCGTCAACGCAATGTGCGCAGATGTTCGCAATGCATGCACTGTATTAATGGATAACGTCTTAGACGACACCCCCCTGGACAGCGAATGGGGCACAGGAATGTCTGAAATCGCACTATCCAAAACATATGACACAATTATCAGCACATGCAGTGAAATCGGCCGTCAATGCATTATCAACACTTGCAAATCCATATCTGGAAATTTCGGACTATGCACCAGTATTCATAATTCTGTAAATCGTCGTTCGATTTTAAATAGGGATGCCTGTTGGGATGAAGTCGAAGATTGCGTTGCCAGTGCCGGCACCAACACAATTGATGCAATATTGCAATCACAAGGACGCAATGACAACTCTAAACTATATGAAACATATAACGGCTACAACAACCCAGGTTCTAATATTCACAAATGGTGTGAAGCCGAAGAAGACCCCAATTTGAAAAACACATGTCTGATAACCGAAGAAATCTGGGGTAATTGCGAAAAAGAAACATATGATTTTATTGAAGGTGATACATTACACAATAGAATATATATATCACGGGACAACAAACGCGAAACATTACTATCATGGTTTGCGCGTAACACTGACACACACGAGAAAGATGAAAGTTGTTATACACGTATAATCTGCAACAACAATGAAATATATTCAAAAAACCTCAAAAATTGCGTATCGAAGGACCTTGTTGACAGTCTGGGAGAAATCTGCATCAGCGAAGACCTCAAGATTACTATAAATAATAGTAACTTGACAAATTGTTGCAACACTGGCAAAACAGACGCGTGGGGCAACTGTTGCGAAAACGGAATGATAGAAGTATCAATCAACGACCATTATTTCGGTACAAATAATTTTACAGATTCCACAAATGGAAATAACAAAATCTGCGCACCAAAGGATGCAACCGTGGCAAACTTGGTCGCATCGTATACTACAACAGATAATATCATCCACAACATAATTTGTTTTGGCGAAGTCGCATGGGATATCACCCCAGACCCAGATACAAATGATAATTATCCAAACGGTAAAACCGTCACATGCAACGGCACACTGGTTGATATTCAGAAATCTGACAACACAAACACACCTGCTGCTTACTATACTCCAACAGCCAGCATTTCATATTATAAATCTGACACTGAGACAAAATGCGACAGCAACGGCAATGGCAACTGCGACGACATACAACCTATCCAACATTGGTTGATTGATTATAATTATACTAATGGCGTCGGCCAATAGTCCCCTTCACCAATCAACAACTGGTTTATTGATTATAGTTATATTGCCTTCAACATAAAAATACATTGATAAATAAAAGTTTAGCGGTATATTTTTTACAATTTTTGTTCACAAAAATTGTCATCGCGCGGAAGTGAAACGAACGTGGCGATCCAGTCCATAGAATCATTATTATTGTGCGCGTTTTACGCGCATATAACTGGATTGCCGCGGTCACTGCGTTCCCCCGCAATGACAAAAGGGAGTAAGTTTACTAAAATAAACTTTTATTTATCTAAATAACTTATACACAAAAAAATCCCCCAATCGGGGGATTTTTTATAACTTTTCAACACTTTCAACTTCTATTTCTGTTTTAAATATGCCACGGTCAACATCGCCACGTAATTTTACTGTATCGGCCGGTGTAATCATCTGGCCACGCCACGCATCATCGTCTATTTCAACCACAATTGAACCCGTTGAATCTTCAAATATATACTTTTCATCCCCCAGGCTTTGCACAATATTACCCTGGACAATAACAAATACGTCATCACGCATTTCATTGACACGTGACACAGTTGAAATTGTCTCCGCAGGATTTACAAAACCACCCTTTTGATTATGAACCGGCGCCGCAACCGTTGGTTCGATAAACTCCGCCATTGCCGCCCCAGCCGACAAAACACCAATCAATGCCATAACAGATATTTTTTTCATGTGTTCTTCCTTTGTTTATGTTAATCAACAAAATAATTATAACATATACAACATATAAATTGTCCAGGAAAAATATCAAACAAAATCCCCACGAACGTGGGGATAAATCCTGGTCGGAGTGACGGGGTTCGAACCCACGACCTCTACGTCCCGAACGTAGCGCTCTACCAGGCTGAGCTACACTCCGTAAAACACATGTGCGATTATGCAACCATTATAAACAAAATGCAACATTAAAAATCCCCCGTTTGGGGGATTTTATTTAAAACCATCCACGGAACTTTATCATACCGGTCTGGGATGTATAATCTGTATGTAAATCCAAATCATACATCAGTGACAATTCCATACCCTTGTAAGTCGCGGTCAATCCAATACCAAATTCACCACCCAAACGTGACAGATTGTCACCACCAACCTGATAAGACGCAACACCTGGCATTACAACCGTTGCAGCCGTATCATCATTTATAAAGTCATACGTTGCCGCCGCACGCAATTCCGGACGCAGTTTCAAATCAGAATTGTTCTGGATTGTGAATGCATATTTCAATCCTGCAACCCCAGACAAGAAATCTGTATCTGATGCCTGGACATTACCACCGACCATATTAGTATAATCATCTTGGGTAACATGCAGATAACGCGCACCAATTTCCGTTGTAACACCTGATGCAAAATCATATCCTGTCATAAATTGCGCACCATATGTATCAACATCGTATGACACATTGGATTGCAACCCAAACACAGATACATCTTCATTATATTCAGACATCGAATATGTTGCCGTCAGATTTGCAAACCATTTATTTGGCTTATACTGGGCATATGCAAACAGTGTCTTGCTGTCGATATCTGTGTGACGACCGTCTGTGGCATGAACGTCTGTATTGTTATACGCAAATCCACCACCCAATGTCAGCACACGATTCAACACCGTATCACCACCAAATGCAAACCCACGTGTATAGCCATGGAATTGACTGGCATACTTTGACTTATTAAACAGCCCCTGTAACCAGAACCCAGACTGTTGTGCTGTATTACCACCGGCACGTCCCACAGTCCCACCAACATTGGCCATACGTCCCGCAGTCAACGACAGCACCTGATTCTGAACAGATGTTGACACTGCCTGGGCCACTGGTGTATCGGTTGGATTTAATTTCGCAGTTTCCTGTTCAACCAATTCAATATCACCCGCATTCAATGCTTCCTGGGCCATCAACGAAATACTCTGCAAGGATTTATCAGATGAATTTGCCAATCCTGCAACCATACCGGCGGCTTGGGTTGTCAAACCTGTATCCTTTGCCAAATATTCGATTGCCTTGGTTTCAATGACGATACCATTTTCCGTGGCATGCGCGACATACGCATTACCAACAGAAATATTATCAATCAATTGACCACCAAAGATGTTATATGTCCCAACAGCGCCAATACTTAATTCCAGTTTTGCATTTTCGCCGACAATAACATCACCAACCAAGCGCCCATACGAACGATTATTAACTATTGATGCTTGAATTGTGCCATCGATATTCATAGCATCCTGGATAATCGCCGATGTCCCAATATTCAGTGTTGCCCCCGTGGCCAGGTTTAATGTCCCCGCCCCCGTGATACCGCCACCGATTGTTGTTACACCATCTGCGATATTTAACACACCATCATTGTGGATATCATTTTTATGAATATCATTACTGTGATTATCAACAACGACCTTATCCACAGTATTGTTTTCAAACGTATTCACCCCAGATAATACAACTGTCCCACCGTGACCATTATATATGGCACCACCCTGAACAGATGCATGATTATCTTTAAGTGTCACATCCGATAATTTAATCGCAGCCAAATTCTGTCCACGATCTGCCAATCCTTCGTTATAGATTGCGCCACCTTCATTCGCCTTGTTTGCAACAAATGTAGTATTTGCAACATACACATGATCGATGGCGGCTTCACTGTTATAGAACGCAGTATAAATCGCCCCACCCTTGGTTGCCGCAACATTTTTGCTAAATGTTACATTTGTTATATCCAACTTTGCGGCCGAATTATCACCTTTGTTCGGGCTGCGTGTTGCGATTGCACCACCAACACCGGCAGATTCATTTGACCAGAACACACTGTTATCCAATTTAGCCTGTGCTTCTGAACCAAAGAACAACGCACCACCACCATCATTAAAATCAAATTCCGCAAATTTACCTGTGGCACGATTTTCTTTAAACGTCAGATTTGCCAGAGTTGTATCTTTACCAAAAATCCCCAGCGCACCAATATCAGATGCCCAGTTATTTTCAAATTCTACATTTTTGATTGTTGCCGACGTCGCACGCTTTGACACATAGACAGCACCACCTGTCAACGCATGATTACCTGAAAATTCTGCAAATTCTTTTTCAGTCCCCTGAATATCGACAGTGCCACCCTGGACAAAGATTGCACCACCATACCCATAGTCACCTTCGGCATTTTCAGTCGCAAAATTATCCTCAAAATCAGTATCTTTTAACACCAAAGAACCAACGTTCGAATAAATTGCACCACCGTCACCATTACCACTGGTAATTTTGTTACCTTCAAAATCGGAATTCTGAATTACCAATGTGCCAGTATTATAAACCGCACCACCGCTGTTTACGGCATGATTATTTTCAAACGTGGCATCATACACAGTCATTACACCGCCTGCATTACCAGACTTATCCACAGCGCCATCATTATAAATTGCACCACCGTGCATCCCGGCATTATTACCGTCAAATGTCCCTGTAACGGTCACGCCATCACCTTTGTCCAAACCGTTATCAGCATAGAACGTGTTATAAATCGCACCACCACTTTGTGCTGCAAAATTATTTTCAAACGTCGCAGACACATCTAACTTTGCGGCATGATTATCCGCGTGCGCCGCCAAACGTGTTCCAATGGCACCACCATTCACACCAGACTTATTATTTTTAAATACGGTTGTATCAATCGCAGCAATTGTTGTATCAGATACAGCCCCCAAAGCCAAAGCACCACCACCTACCGGTTCTGAACCTGCAACTATTTTTGTATAATTACCATTTTCATCGGTTTCATATTGCGCTGTATTTCCATCAAACACAGAATCTGATATTGATAACCCTGCATACGACGCGATTGCGCCACCGTCTTCACGCGCATGATTATTTATAAATTTTGCACCAACAATTTTTAGCATTCCTGCCTTGGTACCACCCCCCAGTGCGCCCGCACCAACACCGGCATAATTATCTTTAAAAGAAGATGCCAACACATTTAAATTATGGCCTGCGGTCGCCCAAATAGCGCCCCCCCAACCATCTTGTGAATTGTTTACAAAATTGGAATTAGCAACTGTCAAATCGCCACCCAATGTTCCTAAGTTATAGACCCCACCCTGTTCATTTGCAATTGTCACATCATTGACAATACCATCCACAGGCGCAATAACATCCGCCATTGCGGGCATCACAGCAATAGCTGGCAAAACACTGCAGACTTTCACCAGGTCTGCTAAATTTTTCAAATTGGACATGGACATCTCCTTTCTAAGATTTTTTCCTATGACTTATTAAAGTGTTAGCACATATATTTTCATAATCAACAAAAATCCTATTTGCAGATTATAAAAAAGTGCCGCCAAAGAAATTTGGCGGTCGGGTGGGTTAAGAAAATCATAAATGTGAATGACCCCGCCAGCCTTCGGACAACGCCTGTTTTATAACTGACAGCCCCCCGACCATGCGGGGTTTTTGTATAATAAATGGCACATTATGTGCCGCATATTATACTGCGGATAAGGTATACACAACGCATATACCACACATTTACAGACTTTCTTACGGTCCTGAAACCAAATCCCTTTGGATTCAAAATAATAATAATTTACCAATACCCAAAAAGCAATAGAATTTTTACGCAACAAACCAAAAATTCACACGCCCATTCGGGCGTTTGAATCTTTGGTTGCGCAATCTGTGCAATTCGCGAGCCGAATTGGTTGAGATTGGACAAGAGATTGATAAGTTAAAAGAAAAACTTATATAAAACCTTTACAAACAACAATCTTATTATACAATGCGGGTATACAAATAAATAAAAGCGAACAAAAATGCATTATTATTATCAAAAATATCCTTATTTAAATTATAACTATTTTGATACAGATGGTATTTGGACTATGTTTTCAATACCGCCTAAAATGCTTATGGATGAATTTGTTAATAAATTTGGTTACAAACCTAAAACTTTCTTTGATTGTGGTGCTGCTACTGGTGTGATTGTTCTTATGGCACAAAGATTAGGTATGAATGCACGTGGTATAGACATAAAAAAATACCCGTATCAATTCAGTTATTTAGAAGAATTATTTACAAACGGCAAAATACAAATAAAGTCTATCCTTGATTGTGAACCCATTATGGCAGATATAGTGTTTTGCAATGGCACACTTACTTATTTTTCAGAAAAAGAATTGCCAAATGTACTTGATAAGTTTAAGAAAAGCAAAATGATTTGTGCAATACATAATACCACCGAAGATATTGATGCCGCTACCGCCAATGGCGATAAACTGACAACTTGTAATAAAACACGTCTCATTAAACCACAAAATTGGTGGATGGATACATTTACAAAAAACGGTTTCAATGCAAAATACGCAGACCATATACGGTGTTTTTGTGCTGTTCCAAGTCGTGGTGCATAAGAAAGTTCGAAAGTGTCAAAATTTTGCCATTTTCTAAAACCTAACTTTCGAACTCGGTGAAAGTATTAGAAAACAAAATAAAAACCGCTCTGAAACGAACGGTTGCACATCTTGGTTGGGGCAGCTGGATTCGAACCAACACTGACGGAGTCAGAGTCCGGAGTTCTACCATTAAACTATGCCCCAATGTGCCGGCCATTATATAATGATATTTTTTGTTTTGCAATTAAAATATTTACCAATTTATGATACACTGTGTAATATGCTGATACCGATTAAGAAAATTCTAGATTTTCATCAACTGCGCACACAATCACACATTGATTGTGTAAATTATTTTGCAGGACAAATCGGATACCATTTCCCAGAACACGATTATGATAAAATGCTGGGGACAATACGCACTGGATACGCATATGACGTATACAAAAAATATCACCCTGAATTTACACTGACCAACCCCCAGCGTGAATTATACGAAATGGTTCATGACAACCATCACAAAAGTCAACCACATCATCTGGAATATTACCACAATGATGTTTCCAAGATTTCTGATATGACACTGATGGAAATGATTTGCGATTGGCACAGTGCCTGTTTTGAACAACGGTTTATCACCCACGAAGATTCAATTGGATATACTGTATATGATTATTGGTCCACACGATTACACCATTTAAATTGGTCTGAACATCAGATTACAACCATCACAGAAATCCTGGAGTTTCTGGATATGTATACCAACCATAATGATGTTTTGAAAATCTGGTCACCACTGATTAATTTGGTATAAACGCCCTGGTAATGGTTCCTATGGCGCCCTGCCCCAAAAATCCAAATAATAGATACAAAAACAAAGGGGGCAAAATGAAACACAGCACACTGTTTACCATAATCACGTTATGCCTGGGACTGGGACAATCAGCCACCGCATGCACAGGCATCACATTACAGGCGACAGACGGCGCAACCGTTGTTGCGCGCACAATCGATTGGTCGCGCACAGAAATGAACAATATATATACAATTGTCCCACGCGGTCACAATCAGCAATCATTATTACCTGACGGCAAAATGAATGGTCTGTCGTGGACAGCATTATATGGATACGTTGGCATGGCGGTCGAACAGCCTGAATTTGTGGTTGATGGCACCAATGAGCAAGGATTGTCGGCGGCACTGTTCTATTTTCCAAATTATGGCGAATACAAAGCATATAACGAACAAGATGCCGATATATCCCTGGCAGATTTCCAAGTTGTTTCATGGATACTGTCGCGTTTTTCCAACATCGACCAGGTCAAAGATGCAATCAATAATGTCCGCATAATAAATGTAGATTCTGGCGCATCCACGGTTCATTGGCGTATCACAGAACCCAACGGTCGCCAGGTTGTAATGGAAATAGTCGACGGTATCCCACACTTTTATGAAAATGAAATCGGCGTATTGACCAATTCACCAGGATACGAATGGCAATTGACTAATTTAAACAATTACGTAAATCTGCATCCTGGCAGCGCGACACCGAACAAATTCGGTCCAATAACACTGCGTGCGTTTGGTGCAGGCTCTGGATTCTTGGGGATGCCCGGCGACTTTACGCCGCCATCACGATTTGTTCGTGCGGCATTTTTCAAGACTTTTTCATCCCCGACCGACAATGCATATGATGCCGTTATGCAATCATTTCACATTTTGAATAATTTCGAAGTTCCCTTGGGTGTTCAATTCACCGACGGAATTGCACCAAACAATATGCCGTCTGCAACACAGTGGACAGTTGCCACAGACCTGAAAGACATGATGATTTATTATCACACAATGTATAACCGCACAATTCGCAGTATTGATATGAAAAACATCGATTTTGCAACAGTGCCATTCCAGTATCATCCACTGGATGTGATAAAGGAACAATTTATTGTCCCCGCACAAATCGATAAATAAAAGTTCATCTTTGTCCGCTTACTCCCCTTTGTCATTGCGCGGCGCAACGCAGTAATGCCTCGCGATGACAATTTTTGTGAACAAAAATTGTAAAAAATACTTCGATAAACTTTTATTTATCAATGTATCCATTTACCTGTTGACCGGAATTGTCAA
>JAZNAO010000013.1:0-22780 GCA_045586565.1 Candidatus Enterousia sp.
TGGAAATGTTGTTCAGGACGGCACAGGTGTTGTAAAGACAGTTGTTGCATCTGATGGAACATTGACAGCCACAGCATCACAGGTTGTAGAAGGTGATATCGCTGATAATGCGGTTACAAATGCAAAAATCGTATCTGTTGAGGTGTCTAAGGTAACAGGTTTGGATGATGTGTTGCAAGACTATATCCCACAGCCGGATGCCGCTTGTGCAGAGACCAAGAATTACTGTGTCTTGACATATGGTTTGAAATCTGACAGCACAACAGGTTATTATTGGGAAGTTATTGAACGTGTTAATGGTGAAGTTTTACCAGATGGCACTGTTTATAGCGCGCAATAATAATATAAACAAATTTGTGTGGGGTGTGTGATGGCATCCCACACGTAAAATGACCAAAACGAAAGAAAGGAAAGAAAAATGAAAAAAATATTATCAGTATCTTTATTGGCAATGTTGGCAGTATCCACAGCACGCGCAGATATTGCATCGACAAAATATGTAGACGACCAAATTGATGGATTGGATGATGTTTCTGCTGATGCAGTAGAAAATTCTGCCATGTATACACAGTCAGTAACTCAGGAAGATGGGACTGTAACGGTTGCTGTAACGGAGTTTGCGTCGTCGGTTACGGCCGATAATAATGTGGCGCCTACTTCTGCAGCAGTTTATGCAGCGATTAATCCAATAAAAATTATTGTTGAGGATAAACCGTGGGAGGATGGGAATTTTGTTGCCAATGATACTGTGACATCTGAAAAAATTGCTGATGGTGAAGTTAAAACGGTAGATATCGCAGATCTTGCGGTTACGACAGAAAAAATTGCCAATAATGCTGTGACATCTGAAAAAATTCTTGATGGTGAAGTTGAAACGGTAGATATCGCAGATCTTGCGGTTACGACAGAAAAAATTGCCGATGATGCTGTGACATCTGCAAAAATTGCTGATGGTGCCATTACGGATGTTTTGGGGTATGTTCCAGAGGATGTAGGTAATAAAATTGTAGAAACAGATGCATCTAGGTTGCGGCAAGCAGATTTGGAAGACACAAAGAAATATATGTCTGCGCCGACAGTTGTCAGTTATGTTGATCAGGAAATTGGTGGCTTGTCCAATACGGTTGGTAATCAGATTGCTGGTAAACAACCAAAATCGACATTGGATTTCCAGGTTGGTGGAACGCAAGGCACATGGTTTAATCTGGTTGATACTTTGCCGGCTGCATGTACGGTCGCAAAAGCGGAATGCGCATTGGTATCTGCGGCAGATGCCAGTGGTAAAGTTACAGTTAAATGGAGTGTTGTTGTAGAAGGTGATGCAACAAGCAGTACTGTTGCCGTGGTGGCACCAGCAGACGAAGATCGTATTAAATAATTAGTTTTCAGAGGTTATTTTGGGGTGGGGGACTGCCCACCCCAAATGCTTACAAAGGCCGTATTATAAAAATTCATGTCAAGGTGTTTTTTGTTGAATTTTTACAATATGTATTATTTTTTTCTTGTGTGGGCAGAATGAAAATTTATATAATGCATATCGATAACAGGGAATAATTGAGATTTTGGTGGGGTTTTGATGACAAAAATAAAATTTATTTTCACAGGTTTTTTTCTTGCTATGTTGTTGGCTAACGTTGCCCATGCCGATATTGCATCAACTAAATACGTGGATGGACGAACCCCAACTGCAAAGTCAGACGTGGTTGGTGTTGCAAAACTGGGTGAAATTCCGGTAAAAACGGATGATGTGCAAACCGGCACAGCCATGATTTGGATTGAATAAAAGTTTGGCGGTGTAATCGTCGCGGTTTTTTGTCCCGCCCCATGTTGGGGCGGGATTGTTCAGTAATATTTACTGGATCGCCACGGTCACTATCGTTCCCCCGCGATGACAAGAATTAAAAATTCTTGTAAAAATATTTGCATAACTAAACTGTTATTTATCAAATAAAAAATCCCCCAAACGGGGAATTTTACTTTGTGTGTTGTTGATTTTGAAAATGGTTTTTACAATTTTGGGATATTTTATGCGCCAGTTTTAATGCCGCGTCCCCAGTTCTTATTTGGTCAGGCATAATAAATATGCGATTGCCATTGTCAATGCTGTAATCTTGGATTATTTTTTTGCCGATTACAGGGTATATTGCCTTGTCCCGGGTGCGTGTGAAATAATCGTATTCGCAAAAGCGGTCGCATCCGTTGCAATGTGATGGTGTTTCTGATTTCATATATTTTTCCTTTATTTTCTTTATTGTGCAGGTATTTTCGCAAATATGATGCCATATTGTCAATCATTTAGGGTAAAAAATTTATACGGGGGCTTGTATTTTCGCCATATTGGTGCCATATTTATCTGTGCATAGCAAAAGGAAAAAAAGATGTTTGCAAAACGGTTCTTGAAGAAAGATGTATTTGAAAATTATGATGATTATATTCAAAATGCCGTGCCAAATGTGCCTGAAAAATTTAACTTTGCGTATGATGTGGTTGATGAAATCGCAAAGGAAAATCCAGAAAAAATGGCGCTGTTGTGGGTAAATGATGACGGTGATAAAAAAGAAATTACATTTAAATTGCTATCACAGATGTCAAATGCGGTGGCTAATTTCTTGACGGCGCGTGGTTTGAAAAAAGGCGATACGGTTTTATTATTCCTGCGCAGAAGATGGGAATACTGGGTTTTGATGATGGCAATGCATAAGTTGGGGGTGATTCCAATTCCGTCGACCAATCAATTAAAGTCAAAAGATATCGCATTTCGCATCAAAACGGCAGATGTTCATACAATTATCGCATTTGATGATGGCGTGGTTGTGGATGAAATTAAAAAAGCAATTGGTGATGCCACAGATGTCGACTTAATCGATTCGGTGGAAATTGCAAATGCGTGCGAATCGTATCCAACAACACTGGAACGTGTGCCAAATGAAAATACAGATACCATGGTGGTCTATTTTACCAGTGGAACCACAGATATGCCCAAGATGGTCGCACATAATTTCGCGTATCCGTTGGGGCATATAAATACTGCGGTGTTTTGGCAAAGACTGGAAGAAGGTGATATTCACTTTACATTGTCCGAATCGGGTTGGGCAAAATGCTCGTGGGGAAAAATGTATGGACAATGGTTGGCCGGGGCAACTGTGTTTGTGTTCGATTTTAGTCGTGTCTTTACCGCGCGTGATTTATTGAGTGCGATTTCTGAAAATCATATTACTTCTTTCTGTGCGCCGCCAACTGCGTATAAAATGATGATTCATGCGGATATGAGTAAGTATGATTTGACTTCATTGAAAAAAGCAGATATTGCCGGCGAAGCATTGAATCCAGAAGTCTATGAAAAATTCTTGGCCAAGACGGGTATCAAAATGCGCGAAGGTTTTGGACAAACGGAAACGTGCGTGATGCTGTTCAATAATCAATGGATTGAACCAAAGCCGGGGTCAATGGGAATGCCGGCCGCCGGTTGGGATGTTGTTTTGTTGGATGAACGCGGGCGTTTGGTCGCAGATGCGGGGACTGTGGGTGAAATTTGTGTGAATTTGAAAAATGGTAAACCGTTGGGACTGTTCCAGGGATATCATAAAAATGAAAAACAAACGGCTGCGGTATATCGTGATGGGTATTATCATACAGGGGATGTTGCATATCGTGACGAAGACGGATATTACTGGTTCGTGGGGCGTAATGATGACTTGATTAAAACCAGTGGTTATCGTGTCAGTCCGTTTGAAGTCGAATCGGTTTTAATTGAACATCCGGCGGTGCGTGAAGTTGCGGTTACAGGTGTGTTGGATAAATCACGCGGCCAGGCGGTAAAGGCAACAATTGTATTGAATAAATATTTTCAACCAACGGAAATCTTGATACGGCAATTGCAAGACCATGTAAAGTCACGAACGGCGCATTATAAAATGCCACGTGTTATCGAATTTGTAGATAATCTGCCGATGACAATCAGTGGTAAAATCCGGCGCGCGCTTATTCGAACGTTGGACAGTGCCAAAGAATCAATTGTTGATCCGATTAAAGAATCTGTTATCGAACCAATCAAGGAATCTGTTATTGAGCCAATTAAAACCAGAATTGGTTTGGATAAAGATGAGGAAAAGTAATTAAATGAATCTAAGGCCAAAAATTTGTGCAATAGTTGCTGTTGGACCTGAACGTGTCATCGGTAAAGATAATGTGATGCCATGGCATTGTTCGGCAGATTTGCGGCACTTTAAAATAACGACAATGGGATATCCTTGTATCTTTGGCAGAAAGACTTTTGATGGTATGGGTAAAAAAACTTTGGCTGGGCGCCAGACTGTGGTTATCAGCAGAAATGTCTGTAATGATGGCGGTTGGCTGGACAATAATTTGTGGGTGCAATCTAGTATTGAGCGTGCAATATATGATTTTAGAAAATCTGATAAAATATTTATTTGTGGTGGTGCGCAGATTTATAAATATGTGTTGGATAAAGATTTAATAGATGTATTCTATTTGACCGAAATTGAAAGTCCAGAATTGCAGAAACAGGTGCAGCAAAATCCAAATCAATATACTTTTTTCCCTGTGAATTTAGATACGTTCTTGTCTCCAGATAAATGGACAAAGAAACAAATAACATATTCAACAGGCGTTTTACCAAATAATCCAGCGCAAGTTAAATCAACGTTTTGGGAATATACCCGGATTAGAAATCTTAAAGATAATGTACGATAAAAAAATGCCCGTTTGGGCATTTTTTTTTGCTTAGAATAAACTTATTAATCCAATTCCCAATCCCGCAGCGATAATTGCGCCAATTGTTAGTGGCCAGAAATATTTTGTGACAATTGCGTTTGCGCGTTCTTGGAAAAAGTAAAGTAGAGTGGCAATGGTTGCAAAACGGCCTGTGCGGAATATCGCAGATACGCCCAAGAATAACCATATCGGATATCCGATAAAGCCCAACCATATCGCCAATAATTTATATGGTATTGGTGTGACTGCGGTCAAGACAATTATCATAATACCATATTTACTGAACATTGGTTTAATCGTCGATTCGATTAGTTCGGGGTTGGAAAATGTCTCAATCAACCATATGCCAACAGAATCGTATAGCCACATACCAATCATGTATGCAATTGCACCGCCAACCAATGACCCCAGTGATGCGGCGATGGTAATTGGAACAGCGCGCTTCTTATTTGCGATAATTGGTGGCGTCATAAAGACTTCGGGTGGGATGAATAAAAATATCGATTCGCAAATTGTTAGCAAAAATACAATCCAAGAATATGCACGTGATTCTGATTTCTTTAATATATATTCTGAAAATTTCATATCTGCCCCCACAAAAAATTTACTTGATTGTAATTTAATATCAGATATTTTACAATAGTAAATAAAAATAGAGATTCAAATCATGCCAAAAAAACAGTTTAATTCAAATCGGGGTGAACGTATCGCAAGTAAGGTACAAACACTGGTTGCGGAAATATTGCGTGATATGTGGGGGGATGATGCATTTATTTCTGGGGTGTCTTTGGTGGGGGCAAATGCACATGGCGGATTGCAATTTGTGCGCCTGTATTATTACACTCGTAATGAAAACATCGACGTGGTGCAAAAGCGTTTGGATGATATAACGCGTATGGTGCGATTCGAATTGGCGGCGCGTATGAATCAAAAATATGTGCCGGATATTAAATTCCAATATGATGACACACTGGAAAAAGCCGCCAGAATTGACGAATTGTTGAATAATTTAAAATAAGATTAAATCCTTGAAAAATCACCTTGCGAATGCGGCAATAGTATACTAGTATATGTCCACAAGCATAGGTGTTTTTTGATGAAGCAGAGTAATATTCGTAATTTTTCAATCGTTGCACATATCGACCATGGGAAATCGACATTGTCTGACCGCCTAATCGAATTTACAGGTGGTTTGCAATCGCGCGAAATGAAGGCCCAGGTATTGGATTCAATGGATATTGAACGTGAACGCGGTATTACGATTAAAGCCCAGACAGTGCGTTTAAATTACACTGCGAAAAATGGCGAAACGTATCAACTGAATTTAATGGATACACCGGGACATGTGGACTTTTCTTATGAGGTTTCACGTTCGTTGGCCGCGTGTGAAGGGGCATTGGTATTGGTTGATGCGACCCAAGGGGTTCAGGCCCAGACATTGGCAAATGCGTATTTGGCGCTGGATAATGATTTGGAAATGTTGCCGGTATTGAACAAGGTTGACCTGCCGTCCAGTGATGTTGTTGGAACACGTGAACAAATTGCGGATGTTATTGGGCTGGATGCAAATGAAGCGTTGGCGGTGTCTGGTAAAACAGGTGAAGGTGTTGCAGATTTGTTGGAAGAAATTGTAACAAAATTGCCCGCGCCACATGGTGATGAAAATGCGCCAACGCGTGCGCTGTTGGTCGATTCGTGGTACGATTCTTATTTGGGTGTGGTAATTTTGGTGCGTGTGGTTGATGGCGAATTAAATCGCGGTCAGAAAATTAAATTTATGGCAACAGGTGCGGAATATGTTGTCGATAAAATTGGATACTTTACGCCAAAGATGGTAAATGTTGATAAACTGCATACCGGTGAAATTGGATTTATTATTACGGGTATGAAAACAATTCACGATTGCAAGGTTGGTGACACAATTATCGATGCGCGCAGTGAAAATGCAAAGATGTTGCCGGGATTTAAACCATCGGTGCCTGTGGTGTTTTCTTCGTTCTTTCCGGTAGAGGCAGATAATTATCCGACGTTCCGCGAAAGTGCAGAAAAGTTGGCGTTAAATGACGCGTCGTTTATGTTTACAGTTGAAAAGTCTTCTGCACTGGGGTTTGGATTGCGGTGCGGGTTCTTGGGGTTGCTGCATATGGAAATTATCAGTGAAAGATTATCGCGAGAATTTAATTTGAATTTAATCAATACGGTGCCCAGTGTGCTGTATAAAATTCATATGCGTAATGGCGAAGTAATCGATTTGGAAAACCCGGCCGATATGCCAGAGGCAACAAAAATTGCCGCAATTGAAGAACCGTGGGTGCGTGCAACGATTATGATGCCTGATAAATATATGGGTGGAATTATGTCGCTGTGTGCGGAACGTCGTGGCGTCCAAGAAAATATTTCGTATGTTGGTAATCGTGCGGTGTTGGTATATCAATTGCCATTGGCAGAAATTGTATTTGATTTCTATGACAGGGTAAAATCTATTTCGTCGGGATATGCATCGTTTGATTATGTTGTGTATGGATATCAGGCGTCTGATTTGGTCAAGGTGAATATTTTGGTTAATGAAGAAAATGTTGAACCGTTGTCTTTTATGTGCCATCGGTCGTTTGCAGAAAAACGTGGTCGTCAAATTGTGGAAAAATTAAAAGATTTGATACCGCGCCATCAATTTAAAATTCCATTGCAGGCCGCAATCGGTGGAAAAATTATTGCCAGAGAGACTATCGCAGCATATCGCAAAGACGTGACTGCGAAATGTTATGGGGGGGATATAACACGTAAGCGCAAACTGTTGGAAAAACAAAAAGAAGGGAAAAAGCGTATGCGTTCCTTTGGTAATGTTGAAATCCCACAGAGTGCCTTTATCAATGCGCTGAAAGTATCTTAACCAAAGAGGAAAAAATGTCGTTTTGGAAATATTTAATTAAAACAAGTTTTGCACAGAAAAAATCTGATTTTGTGGAATATCAAAATCTGTGTCAGCAATATGAGGATGCAGAAAATGCAATGTTGGCTGCGCGTGGCAGAATTTCTATTGTGCGTGATAACAATGCAAAATCATATTCAAGGCCATATGCGTGTATCAATTATTATTTTGATGATAAAAAAGTAATGCAAAAAGATTTTTGTCCGTTGTGGTATGAATGCTACGCTGGTGTGCCTTATTATAAAAATCAATGTGAATGGGCAGAAAAAAGTAATGAATATCATAATGCGTGTGACAAAGCGGATGAATTGCATCAGGCTGTTAATAAATTCTGGGCGAACAAATTTGCACATGCAAAGTAATTAAAATCAAAAGGGGCCCAACATGGCACACCAATTTTATTTTAATCCGTATATCTTGGATAATCTGCCGGCACCCAGTTCCGGGTTCGATGTTGTGCAAGATATATCAGAACCGCGTTTGCGTATGTATATCACCAGTCGTGGTGTAAAAACATTTTTTGTGCGTAAACGTGTGCACGGCAAAGATAAAAGAATTCTGATTGGCAATTATCCCCAGGTTGATATTGAAGATGCGCGTGGGATGGTGCAGACGATCTTGGATAACGCAAATAAAAAGCCCCCGATTCGTCGAAAAAAAATTTCTTTTAAAGAATTTGTGGATTTGTATTTGTCCAATAAAGTTCGTCGTGGTGAAGATTCGCATAATAAATTGGTACGTGCAATAAATCGTCATTTGGTATCGTTGTTTGATAAGAAAATTGCAGATATAACAGCCGATGATGTGCGCGATGTTATCGGAAGTATTTCTGGCGCTGCAATCGCGGCACGTATGCAAGAATTATTGCAAAGTATTTTTAATTATGCGTTGGAAATGGGATATGTAAAATCTAATCCAGTTGTGGGGATGGACAAGATTGTGCAACAGCGTCGTGTGCGGCCGTTAAATCGTGCGGGACTAATTCGGTTGGTAAAATCAATAAATCAAGAATCTAATATTACTGTGCGTGCGGCGTTTTTAATGCTGATATACGGTTTTGCAACGCGTTCAAAAATATTTGCAATGTCATGGGAAGATTTAGATTTTAACCATGATTTGTGGAACGGTTGGCCGTTATCGAATCGGGCGGTGTTGTTGTTGCAGGATTTACCCCAGGACGGACAATGGGTTTTTGCCAGTCGTGGTGGAATGCATCTGATAGACCCAAGAACCGCATGGAAACGAGTTGTTGCGCGGGCAGGTATCCCAAATTTAACAATGGATGATGTGCATAAATTTTTAATGCGTCAGGTTGTTTGGGCGTCTGATAAAGAAGATTTGCGAAATAATTTAAATGAATTATTAGATGATATTTTTATGTCTGAAATGTAAATCTGATTTTGTCAAGTTTTGTTATCGTTTGTTATAATTCCTTGACACCAATATCATAAAATGATAGTTTAGAGATAATGACGGTCGTGGTATTGACCAAACAATTTAACTAAAACAAAGGAAAAAAGAAATGACAACTTTTGAACAAGTAAAAAAAATCGTAGCTGAAAAACTGGGCGTGCCAGAAGAAAAAGTTACAGAATCTGCAGCGTTCGTTAATGACTTGGGCGCAGACAGTTTGGACGTGGTTGAATTCGTTATGGAAGTTGAAAAAGAATTCGATATCACAATCCCAGATGATGCAGCAGCGAAATTGGAAAAAGTTGGCGATGCTGTTAAATACATCGATGAACACAAGAAAAACTAATTATTGTATTGTTAAGTTTTTATACGTCGGCATGTTTTTGCCGACGTATTTTTTTTCTGTATTTTAAGGAATAAAATGTATATGATATTTGCGTATGTTAGTTATGTTTAAATCATGATAAAGGATGATAGATTATGAAAAGAGTTGTTATTACCGGTATGGGAATTGTTTCGCCGGTTGGTACAGGTATTGAATACGCATGGAAAAATGTTGTTGCTGGGAAATCTGGTGTGCGTAAGATTGATGAATTCGAAGTTGCTGATTTGGCATCACAGATTGCAGGTGTCCCTGTTCGTGGTACAGAACTAGGGCAATATAATCCAGATGCGGTCGTTGATGCACGTGAACAGCGCAAGTTAGATAAATGTATTCTTTATGGCATTGTTGCCGCAGACGAAGCAATCAAAGATGCGGGATTGGAAAATTATACAGGTGATAAAACACGTGTTGGTGTATCTGTGGGCAGTGGTATCGGTGGCTTTAATACGATTTATGATAATTGTATTGAATTGCATGAAGGCGGCCCACGTCGCGTTAGCCCGTTCTTTATCCCAAAGGGTATTATCAATATGACTGCGGGAAACATTTCAATTAAATATGGTTTCCAGGGCCCAAATATTTCTGTGGTGACGGCATGCGCAACGGGCGCACACTCAATTGGTGATGCGGCACGTATGATTAAATATGGCGATGCAGATATCATGATTTGTGGTGGCGCCGAAGGTGCGGTTAGTCGAATTGCGCTGGCTGGGTTCAGTGCGATGCGCGCATTAAGCACGCGTAATGATGCCCCAGAACAGGCATCGCGCCCATGGGATAAAAACCGTGATGGTTTTATCATGGCCGAAGGTGCGGGTATACTGGTTCTGGAAGAATATGAACATGCGGGTGCACGTGGTGCCAAGATTTATGCCGAAGTGGCAGGGTACGGTATGTCTGCCGATGCATATCATATTACGGCGCCATCACCAAATGGCGAAGGTGGTATGCGTGCGATGATGGCTGCCATGAAAGATGCCGGTGTGGAACCTGCAGACGTTGATTATATCAATGCACACGGAACGTCAACCGGATTGGGCGATATGGGTGAATTAGCGGCGGTTCAAACATTGTTTGGTGATTTGCCGGTGTCTATGTCATCAACAAAATCTGTGACGGGGCACTTGTTGGGTGCGGCCGGTGCAGTAGAAGCGATATTCTGTGTGTTGGCGATGCGTGATGGCATTGTGCCACCGACAATCAATTTGGATGACCCAGAAGAAGCGGTTGGTAATTTCGACCTGGTGCCAAATGTTGCCAAGAACAAGACCGTTGATGTTGCGTTAAGCAATTCGTTTGGGTTTGGGGGGACTAACGCCAGCCTTATATTAAAAAAAATATAAATTAAATATAATAATTCATCTACGAACGAACCCGATGGCTCATGTAACTTGATGTACACTACGCCATCGGGTTCATATCGTATCTAAATCATTCTATTTAATTTCTATTGCAAATCCTGGTGTGTGGTGAAATGCTTGTATAGCATCTGCACATTTTTCTTTAATTTCTATCGCTAATCCTGGGGCGCGTTTTGTTTTTATAATTTGATATGATATAATGTCTTAGGAAGAAATTACAAAGGAGTGTTTGATGAATTATGAATCTTTAAAGGCACTGCTGGCTGATCCAAATTCAAATGTTTGGGTTAATGGTAAAAAGGTTGCAGAGATTATGCCTGGGGCAGATGTTTGGGAGTATGGTTTTGGTGGTTTGGGTTTACCGCGTGTTGTTGTGCGTGGTGTCCAAACAAATAATCCGCAGTTAAATTTACAAGATGCGTTTGTGTCGGTTGATGGAAAAAAGATAGACTTAAAACCAGAACAGTTTTTGGATTTATTTGGTCAGATAGGATATCTATATTCAGTTGTTCAACCACAAAAATTAAAAGAACAAAATTATAGAAAATAACTAATCCCCCGATGTGGGGGATTTTTTATTGCCAAACTTATTTAAAATATCCTATGCTGTCGGTTGGAAAGGGTTTTTATAATGACACCAGAATTTGAATCAAAATTATTATCAATGTGTCCAGGTGAACCACGCACTGTTGCGTTGGCAATGGCAACGGATGCGCATGCATTGCGCGCGGTATCTATGGCGCATCAGATGGGATTTATAAATGCAATTTTGTGCGGGCCAGAATCAGAAATTAAATCTGTGGCCACGGCACATAATATTGATGTATCTGCGTTTAAAATTATCGATTGCGCGTCAGATATTGATGCCGCCACAGTGGCGGTATCGTTGGTTCGCGATGGTCGTGCAGACATTTTAATGAAGGGTTTAATTCATACCGCCGACATTTTACGCGCCGTGTTAAATCGCGATACAGGTATTCGCGGTGACGGTATATTATCACACGTGTCTGTTATGTATTCACCGTCGCGTCAACGCACGTTGTTCTTAACAGATATTGCAATGGTTATGTATCCTGATTTAGATAAAAAAGTTCAACTGATAAAAAATGCAGTCTCTGTTGCGCGACACATGGGTGTTGATACACCACGTGTTGCCACATTGTGTGCGGTTGAAACATTTAATCCAAAAATGCAGGCGACTGTTGATGCCCAGGCATTGTACGAAATGAATATGCGTGATGAAATTTCAAACTGCATTATATCTGGGCCAATTGCGTTTGATATTGCAGTGTCGCCTGATGCGGCGGTGGCAAAAAAATATACAGGCCCCGTTCAGGGCAATGCGGATATTTTATTGTTTGATAATATCGAAGCGGGTAATAATACGATTAAATCGATGGTACAATTTTCTGATTGGATATTTGGTGGTGTAATTATTGGTGCACGTGCGCCGATTGTTTTAAATTCACGTTCTGATTCAGATGTGTCAAAATTATTTTCAATATGTTGTGCGTGCACAATGTGAAAAAAGTAAAAAAATCCGGTTTTTGCTGGATTTTTTTCTTGCTTTTCTGGCATCTATGCCCCACAATCTGCAGGCATGTAATTCAAAGGAGAAACCATGAGTAATAAATGGGTATACACATTCGGTAATGGTCAAGCCGAAGGCCAAGCAGACATGCGAAATCTGCTGGGCGGCAAAGGTGCAAATTTGGCCGAAATGAACTTGGTTGGTCTGCCAGTACCTGCTGGATTCACAGTCACGACTGAGGTTTGTACTTACTACTATGAAAACAATCAAACATATCCGACAGACTTGATGGACCAGGTGCGCGCAGGTATTGCACACGTTGAATCCATTATGGGTAAAAAGTTTGCGGACTTGGAAAATCCATTGTTGGTTTCCGTTCGTTCTGGTGCACGTGTTTCGATGCCTGGGATGATGGACACCGTATTGAATTTGGGTTTAAATGACGAAACAGTTAAAGCATTGGCAAAAATTTCTGGCAATGAAAGATTTGCATATGACTCTTACCGTCGTTTCATCATGATGTTTAGTGACGTTGTTATGGGTGCAGACATCGATTTGTTTGAACACACATTGGAACGTATGAAGGAAGACAAAGGTTATAAACTGGATACAGAATTAACCGCCGAAGATTTAAAAGAACTGGTTGAAAAGTTCAAAGAAATCGGTGTTAAAATCGGTAAAGTTTTCCCACAAGATCCATGGGAACAGTTGAAATTAGGTATTGGTGCCGTATTTGGTTCTTGGATGTCCAAAAAGGCAATCACATATCGCAAATTGAACAATATCCCTGCAGATTGGGGTACCGCAGTTAATGTCCAGGCAATGGTATTTGGTAATTCTGGTGACGATTCTGCCACAGGTGTATGTTTCAGCCGTGACCCAGCAACTGGTGAAAATAAATACTATGGTGAATATCTGATTAATGCCCAGGGTGAAGACGTTGTGGCAGGTATCCGCACACCACAGCCAATGAGCAAAGATGATTCTGGCCGTCTGTCTTTGGAAGAAGCAATGCCATCTGTATATCAGGAATTGTGCGATGTTCGTGAAAAACTGGAACAGCATTACAAAGATATGCAAGATATGGAATTCACAATCGAACATGGCAAATTGTGGATGTTGCAGTGCCGTAATGGTAAACGTACTGCGGCGGCCGCGGTTCGCATGGCGGTTGAAATGGTCGAAGAAGGCCTGTTGACCAAAGAAGAAGCAATCTTGCGCGTTGGTGCAGACCAATTGGATCACTTGTTGCATCCAATGTTGGACCCAAAGGCAGAAAAGAAAATTATCGCAACAGGATTGCCTGCATCCCCAGGTGCTGCAGTTGGTCAAGCCGTATTTAATGCCGAAGATGCAGAAAAATGGGCGGCAGACGGCAAAAAGGTAATGTTAATCCGTATCGAAACATCCCCAGAGGATATCGCAGGTATGAATGCAGCCCAGGGTGTTATTACTGCACGTGGTGGTATGACATCACACGCGGCGGTGGTTGCACGTGGTATGGGTACACCATGCGTATCTGGGTCACCTGATATCAAGATTGATTATGAAGCGAAAACATTAAAGACCACAGATGGTACTGTTATCCACGAAGGTGATTGGATTTCTATTGATGGTGCCAAAGGTCAGATTATCGCCGGTCAAATTCCAACAGTTTCTGTTGAATTAACAGGTAACTTTGGAACATTGATGAAATGGGTTGACGAAATCAAAACTTTGACAGTCAAGGCAAACGCAGAAACACCAAAAGACGCAAAACAAGCGCGTGACTTTGGTGCCGAAGGTATCGGTTTGGCACGTACAGAACACATGTTCTTTGATCCATCCCGTATCCAGGATATGCGTGAAATGATTTTGGCCGAAGACGAAGCGGGTCGCCGCGCAGCATTGGCAAAACTGTTGCCATATCAAAAGGCTGACTTTGTGGAACTGTTCAAAATTATGGACGGTCTGCCGGTTACAATTCGTTTGATTGACCCACCATTGCATGAATTCTTGCCACATACAGATGCCGAAATCGAAGAATTGGCAAAACATATTGGCAAATCTGTTGAATTCATTAAACAGCGCGCAGAACAATTGCACGAACAGAATCCAATGTTGGGACATCGTGGTTGCCGTTTGGCGATTACATACCCAGAAATCTGTGAAATGCAGACACGCGCGATTCTGTCGGCGGCATTGGAATGCAAGGCAAACGGTATCCAAGTATTCCCAGAAATCGAAGTTCCATTGGTTGGATCCAAGAAAGAAGTGGATATTGTTAAGGCAGTAATCGATGCCACAGCACAGTCTTTGTTTGCTGAAAAAGGCGCATCTGTTGAATACACAGTTGGTTCAATGATTGAATTGCCACGCGCAGCGGTTCTGGCAAATGAAATTGCAGAATCTTGTGAATTCTTTGAATTCGGCACAAACGACTTGACCCAGACAACATTGGGTATGTCACGTGACGATACTGCAAAAATCTTGGACGAATATCGTGCACGCGGTGTTTATGTTGCAGACCCATTTGCATCTGTTGATCAGTTGGGTGTCGGTCTGTTGATTAAAGACGCGGTTAAGAAAGCACGCGATACAAAGGGCGAACACATCCATTTGGGTGTTTGCGGTGAACATGGTGGTGATCCAGAATCTATTTCCTTCTTCCATCAGGTTGGATTTAATTCTGTGTCATGCTCGCCATTCCGTGTGCCAATTGCACGTTTGGCTGCGGCACAGGCTGCGGTCAAGTTCCCAAAAAAGAACTAAACACAGCGCAACAATAAAAACACCGGCAAACGCCGGTGTTTTTTGTTGTAATAATTGTGGTTGTTTATATTTGCGATTGCAAATGGGGGGATTGTCTGGCATAATTCATCCCATGGCCAGACGTAGAAAATTTTTCCCAAAACGTATTGTAATTCAAATGCTGATTGCGCCGGTTTTAATTGTTGTGTGCGCGATGCTGTTTGTTTTTGGTATTCATTCGACTGTATCACAACCTGTGACGTTTACAATCGCCCCAGGCGACAGTGTGACCGGTGTCGCGAATCAATTGATGAAAAATAAACTGATTGATTCTGTTGAAGTGTTCAAGGCGTCTGTGCGATTAAAGGGCGGAAAAATTCAGGTCGGGCAATATGATATTCCGCGTCGTGCCAGTGCGTGGCGTATCGCAGATATGTTCGCAAATGGGCGCGTGGCATCGGCCACAATTGTTGTTCCCGAAGGTTTGACAATAAAACAGATTAAAAATCTGTTGTTGCAATCGTCTGTGTTGACGGGGGGGGTAGAGTGTGCTGTGGAAAATACTGCGCCGGTATGTGATTTGCACGATGGTGATGTTTTCCCAGATACGTATACTGTGGCACGTGGAACATCGCGTTTGGCGTTCTTGGATTTAATGCGTAAAAAAATGCAATCCGTCAAAGATAAATTATCGGGGCGTAAAATGCCAAAGCCATTACAGGATTGGAACGACGTTATAACATTGGCATCAATTGTTCAAAAAGAAACACCGCGTGCGCGTGAAATGCCGATTGTGGCCAGTGTTTATTTAAATCGATTAAATAAAAAAATGCGCCTGCAGGCAGATCCAACGGTGGTGTATGCATTGACCGATGGGTTGGGTGATATGCAGGGGGCGGCACTGTTGCGGGGGCATCTGCAAATAGACAGCCCATATAACACATATAAAAATTATGGTTTGCCACCGGCGCCAATTGCCAATGTCGGTGAAAATGCGATTCGGGCGGTATTAAATCCGGCAGATACAAATTATCTGTTCTTTGTGGCAGATGGCCATGGCGGTCATAATTTTTCCAAAGATTATGAAACACATCAGAAAAATCATGCAAACTGGCGCGAGATAAAAAAAGCAATAAATAAAAAATAGTGGGGGTGTGCGATGGCTGATAATACGACTTTTCAAATTATTACCAATGAAAGCGATGCCCAGAAAAATGATTTGCCATCGGGACATGCGACATCTGCGCGTCGGCAACAGACATTAAATCAAGATATTGTTGTCAAAGAAATAAATGAAGAAACAGGGCGCTTTTCTGTAAAAAAAGAGGATAGGGCACAGTGGTGGATGAACAGCCAGAAAAAGTCCAAAGAAATATCTGATGAAATACGTGCGAAAAATAATCCGGCGTATTTTGTGCCGAAAACGTATATATCACATGGGCATGTTTATGAAGACTTTGCCGCGGGGGTGCGTTGGCGTGATGTGTGGAAAAATATGACCCCAGACGATAAAAGGTGGGCGTATTCGGTGCTGGCGGAATTTATAAACGATATGTCAGAATTGCGCCCATATCAATTTGATTTTAATAATCGTGCGTTATCAACTTTGCCGATTAAGGGGCCAGATGATTTGGCAAAGTTTTTGGGACGCATAGATGATAAATATGTGTCGGTTGCCGATAAAGAATTAATCCAGGAAATCTATGAATATCTGGTGCAGACACCAGAACATCGTATGCTGGTATTCGGGCATAATGATTTGCATGGCGATAACATAATCGTTGATTTAGAAAACCGGCGGCTGTCCATTATTGATTTTGAATTGTCTGGATACAAAACTGCGTTTGCAACAATGTACACACGTGGTATGTATGATTTTTCTGAATTTTGGGAATATATAAATAAGTTACCACGGGCAACGAACCCAAATTTAACGTGGGGGTTTAGAATAGAACACAGGGATTTGTATAAATTCTTGGATTGGGTGTATCGTGCGATTGCAATATATGGAAATGAACCAGCATCTATGGCGTACGAGATCAAGGTAGAATGTGCCAAGGCCAGGGTGCTGTTTAATCGTGTCAAAGAAGAAAATGCAAAAAGCAAAAGTTCAGAATCAAAAATGACGCCTGTACCCATGTCGCATTATGAACGGGAATAATTTGGTGATTTTTTCTGGGGTGCGGGTTTTGAAAAAATATTTTTTAAATTTTTTTCGGCAAAACCGTCACTTGATTAAAAATAATAATTATTAAAAAATATAACGAATTATAACAAAATAAATAAACGCCACGGATGGTGGGCGTTTGAATTGCGCTATGTGAATAAATTCCGATTCGTCGTCGCGCGTTATCATATCAGATTTTCAAAAAATTGCAAAAATCTTTGATGTTGCGGGTGGGATTTTTTACCTGATAAAATTATATTAACCGGACAATTATGTTCGGGGCAGTTAAACAAAAACGAAAGGAAAGACTATGAATAAAATAGCATTGACTTCTTTATTGGCTGTTATGGCGGCTGGTTCTGCACACGCGGCAAACATTATTGATGGTAATCCATTATATCGCCCGGGCGCTGGTCATTTTTATAGTGTGACATCTGTTGGTTCACATACCAAGGCGGTTGATGAAGTTGGTATCTCGGAAGAATTCGGGTATGGTATTACAGACCGATTGGCTGTGGTTATGGAAACAAGTGCGGGTCAGGCAGATTGGTTTGACGCAATGTCTTGGAATACATTGGGTATTGGATTGAACTATCGCATGGTTGATCAGGGCGCATGGAAGGCTGATTTGATGGCCAGCTATTCTATGGCACCGGTATGGGGTGACCATAAGTCCTTTATGGATAAAGATGAAACATTGTATGATTGGACAGTTGGTGTTCGTGGCGGTTATGTCGGCGAAGGCTTTACAATCGCAGGTCATGTGATGTTTGATTATGTGAATTCTGAATCGTTCAATTGGAATGATGAAGGTATTCATACAATGCGCTTTGGTGTAGATGGTCAGTTGCTTTTGAGCGATATGTGGAATCTGGTTGCTGGGGCAGAATATACCGCATGGATTGATGAAGATATGTGGGAAATGGACTTAGGAACATGGGATTTCATGTTTGGTGCAAATTATAATATTGATGAAACAAAATTCATTGGTGCGTATATTTCCAAGGAAATGGTTCATGCAGCCGAAGGGGAATGGGATATGCTTGATGGATTTGGGTTTGGTGTAAACTTTGGAATTGATTTTTAATCAAATGTAATGTTGTTAATATTCACCCCCGGTTTCCGGGGGTGTTTTTTCTGAATTCGTTCCTGTTTATTGTTTGGTTTGTGTGTTTTACAATCCCTTTGCGAAAGAGGAGAGAAATATATGAAACATATAATTATATCGGGTGCGATTATTGCAACCATGACATCGGCTAATGCGGCAAATATTATTGATGGAAATCCGTTGTATCATCCGGCCCAGGGGCGGTTCTATAATATATTTACCCCACTGGAGGTAAATTCGGAATTTGATCGCTTTGTTATGGCGGATGAATTTGGGTATGGTATCACCGACAGATTGTCTGCGATGGTTCAAACGGCGGGTTCTTATGATTCGTCTGACAATCCAGAATTTGGTAAGTGGTCATGGAATCATTTACAGGTGGGGCTGGATTGGACGGTTGTCAATCAGGGTGAAAATCATGCTGAAATATATGGGCGCGGTATGCAGGTATATGACACGCGCCAGCATTTGGAAACAATCGCATATAACTGGACGGTTGGGACGCGTATGGGGCGTGTGACAGATAAATGGACGGTTGCCGGGGTGGTTGAAATTGACTATCTAAATGATGATGTGGATTATAAAAACAGTGATGCGTGGGCGATGACTGTCGGTATCCAGGGCCAATATATCGTAGATGACAAATGGAATTGGGTTGGGGAACTGATGTTTGATTTTGACCTGTTTGATAAATATTATGATGGCGAACAGTTACGATTAAAGGTCGGTGCGAACTATAACCTTGGTGCGACAAAATATATCGGATTTTATGTGCAAAAGGACCTGGTTCACAGTTTCCAGCATCGTCCGGCAACGATAGGGGTGACGTTTGGTGCGGATTTTTAAAAATAAATTATATTAATTCATCTGTGGGCGGTCCCGACAACTCATGTAGCGTCAGTACACTACGTTGTCGGGACCGTTCCACATCTAAATCATTCTAATTTATTTTTTGATGCTAGACATATGCGTTTTTTTGTCATTTTTGCATATTTCTTTAAAATCCTAAATTTTCGCGTATTTCAAGTGATTTTCTTATGATTTTTTCCCAGATTTTCCTTGACAATGCGGGGGGGTGGATATTATAGTATGTTCGCTTTCTGCGGATTCAAGGAAAGCATGGAAATACAGAATGCCGCTTAAGTTTTTAGATTTATAATCCGGCGCTAAGTCGTTGAAATAAGTCTGATAAGCGGGTTTTGTGCGGACTAAAAATATAGGTAGAAAACAAAGAGATTTTGAATGCCAACAGTAAACCAACTGATTCGGAAACCTCGTAAAAAAGTCGTGGTGAAAAGCACTGCGCCTGACATGATGGAAAACCCACAGAAACGTGGTGTTTGCACACGTGTTTATACGACTACACCGAAAAAACCTAACTCGGCGCAGCGTAAGGTTGCCCGTGTAAAACTGGCAAACGGCCGTGAAGTAACAGCGTATATCCCTGGCGAAGGTCATAACCTGCAGGAACACAGTGTTGTTATGATTCGTGGCGGTCGTGTAAAGGACTTGCCTGGTGTTAAATATCATATCATTCGTGGTGTCTTGGATACCAAGGGTGTTGATGCAAGAAAACAAGGCCGTTCTTTGTATGGTGCCAAAACAAAGAAATAATAATGTAAACCAAACACGCATGTAATGTGCGTGAGTAATCTGTGAATGCAGATGAAGCATAAAGGAAAAAGTAAAATGTCAAGACGTAAAGCTGCAACAAAACGTGAAATTTTACCAGATTCAAAATATGGTAACTTGGTTGTTGCAAAATGTATTAATGTTGTTATGTGGGACGGCAAAAAAGAAGTTGCCGAAAATATCGTATATGGCGCATTAGATAAATTAAAGAAAATTGCAAAAGATGGCGATGAATTGACAGCTTTCTTGGAAGCAGTTGATGCGTTGAAACCATCTGTCGAAGTAAAAGGGCGCCGTGTTGGTGGTGCGACATATCAGGTTCCAGTAGAAGTAAGACCTGCGCGTCAGCAAACATTGGCATTGCGTTGGTTGATTATGTTCGCACGTAAACGTGGTGAACGCGCAATGGAAGATAGATTGTTTGGCGAATTGCGTGATGCCTTGAATGGTCAGGGTGGCGCATTCAAAAAGAAAATCGATACGCATAAAATGGCAGAAGCGAACAAGGCGTTTGCTCACTTCCGCTGGTAATAAATACAAAAGCAAAGGAAAGACAATATGTCAGTCGGAAAAACCGCACCTTTACATATGTACCGCAACATTGGGATTATGGCCCATATTGACGCGGGTAAAACAACAACATCAGAACGTATCTTGTTCTATACTGGTAAAACATACAAAATTGGTGAAGTGCACGATGGTGGTGCAACCATGGACTGGATGGAACAGGAACAAGAACGTGGTATCACAATTACATCTGCGGCAACAACATGCTTCTGGCGTGACCATCGTATCAATCTGATTGATACACCGGGGCACGTGGACTTTACAATGGAAGTAGAACGTTCATTACGTGTATTGGACGGCGCAGTTGCAGTTTTTGAATCTGTGTCTGGGGTACAGCCACAGACAGAAACAGTGTGGCGTCAGGCCGACCGTTATGCCGTTCCACGTATTTGCTTTATTAATAAGATGGACCGTATTGGTGGTAATTTCTTCCGTTGTGTTGATATGATTCGTGAACGTTTGGGCGCAAATCCATTGGTTTTGAATTTCCCAATTGGTGCAGAATCTGATTTCCGTGGCGTTGTTGACGTTGTTGAAATGAAGGGTATCGTTTGGGAAGATGATATGGGTAAAGAACCACACATCATTGATATCCCAGAAGATTTGAAAGAAAAAGCCGAAGAATTACACAATCGCTTGATTGAAGAAGTTGTGACTTTGGATGATGCGATTATGGAAGCGTACATGGAAGGTAATATCCCAGATATCGCAACCATTAAAAAATTAATCCGCAAGGGTACAATCGGTCAGAACTTTAACCCAGTATTATGCGGTACTGCATTTAAGAACAAGGGTGTGCAGCCGTTGTTGGATGCGATTGTTGACTATCTGCCAAGCCCATTGGATATTCCTGCGATTAAGGGTACAAAAATGGATGGCGAAACAGAAGACGAACGTAAACCAGATGCCAAAGAACCATTTAGTGCATTGGCGTTTAAGGTTGCAAATGATCCATTTGTTGGAAACTTGATGTTTATCCGTATTTATTCTGGTAAATTGGTTTCCGGTTCTTATATTTATAATTCTAACCGTGATAAACGTGAACGCGTTGGTCGTATGTTGTTGATGCATTCAAATAATCGTGAAGAAATCAAAGAAGCATCAGCAGGTGACATTATTACATTGGTTGGTATGAAGGAAACAATTACTGGCGATACACTGTGTGATGAATCTAATCCAATTTTGTTGGAATCAATTCACGTTCCAGAGCCGGTTATGAGCATTGCGGTTGAACCAAAAACCAAGGCAGACATTGAAAAGATGTCTTTGGGTCTGCAGGCGTTGGCAAAAGAAGATCCTTCTTTCCGCGTATCTGTTGACGAAGAATCTGGTCAAACAATTCTGTCGGGTGTTGGTGAATTGCATTTGGAAATTTTGGTTGATCGTTTGCTGCGTGAATTCAAAGTTGACGTTAACGTCGGCGAACCACGTATTGCATATCGTGAAACATTCCGCAAACCAGTTACAGAAGAATATACACACAAGAAACAGTCTGGTGGATCTGGTCAATATGCCCAGGTTAAGATTGAATTTGAACCACTGGAACCAGGTCAAGGTTATGAATTCGATAACAAGATTGTTGGTGGGGCGGTTCCAAAAGAATACATCCCAGGTGTTGAAAAAGGTTTGAAGATAGCACAGCAGACAGGTGTCTTGATTGGCTATCCAACAGTGGATTTCAAGGCTACATTAGTAGATGGTAAGTATCACGAAGTTGACTCTAATGTATTGTGCTTTGAAATTGCGGCCCGCGCTTGCTTCCGCGAAGCGATGAAGAAAGCGTCGCCAAAATTGCTGGAACCGATTATGAAGCTTTCGGTCACAACACCGGAAGAATACGTCGGTGACATCATTGGGGACTTGAACAGTCGTCGTGGACAAATCAATGGTATCGAAACACAATTCGGTAACCAGCAGATTTCTGCATTTGTTCCATTGGCAAACTTGTTCGGTTACGTAAAGACTTTGCGTTCTTTGTCACAAGGTCGTGCAAATCCATATATGGAATTGTCACACTATGACGAAGTCCCATCAAACGTTGCTGACGAAGTAATCAAGAAGCTGACGAAATAATAACAAGAAGTTTTAAATTAACAAACAAAGCCTAAGGAGAAAACTATGGCAAAAGAAAAGTATGTAAGAACCAAACCACACGTCAATATTGGTACTATTGGTCACGTTGACCACGGTAAAACAACATTGACAGCTGCGATTGTACACTAC
>JAZNAO010000014.1:0-6747 GCA_045586565.1 Candidatus Enterousia sp.
CGACGCCGTGCGGTTCTGGCACATATCAACCAAATACCGGTCAAACATCATGTTTAACAACACCGGCGGGTAATTATAGTAGTGTGGGCGCAACAAATTACACGGCATGTGCGGCCGGAACATATCAGCCATCAGCAGGCCAGAGGTCTTGTTCATCCTGTCCGGCGGGTTCATATTGTGCAACCACTGGGCTGACCGCGGTATCGGGTGTGTGTGCGTCCGGAACATATGCAGCCAGTGGGGCAACGTCATGTTCAAATTGTTTGCCGACGGGTTTAACCGATGCCAATGGTGATGAAGTTATGGCGACCACGGGCGGCACCGGCGCGACCACTCTGGCGGCATGTTATGTCAGTCCCGATACATACTTTAAAAATGACAAAGGGACATACCATTATACATCCGGATGCAGTATTTATAATCTTTCTCCATTTGACAGTGCAACCGCAACCGAAGAAGAAAAAATTGCGCGCTGTGAAGAGCTGGGCGGTAAATGGTCTGACGATGGTTGGGGTTGGTTCATGGAACCAAGTTGCATGGCGGGCAATGTGTCACAAGAAAAATGCGAAGAACAGGGATTCCAATGGGAAGATGGATGGTGTTCTAGTTATAACGACCCAATCCGTTTTGATTTAGAAACTGGATTGATAACTCAATTATAAGTTCAATAATTAAATAAAATCCTGCCAAACGGCGGGATTTTTACTGTGTAATATATTTATACAATGCGTCTGGGGTTTGAATTAGATAATTCGATATACCAATTACGCGTTTGGTAAATTGTACACATGTATATGCGTGATGCGTATTAAAATTATGTGTTGAATTTTGTTCCAAAAAAATAAATTCCCATCCGTATTGTCCCAGAATTCCAATGTCGCGCATACGCAATGGTATTGGTTGAATGTCGTCATATTTTACAAATTGATACATAATGATTTTATCATTATGCACAACGATTGGTGCCACGTGTTTCCATTTGCTACAAAATAAACGTGGTAAAATTTTCGCAGTCTTTCGTGAAAAAGCAATAATTATCATTTTTATTTTCCGTATTGGTTACTGTGTCGCCCATATGGGGCGACACAGGTATTTTTAATCAATCCATCCGCGTTCACGTGCAGCGATAGATAATGTATCCATTGCGCGTGCCCATTGTTCTGCGGCGCGATTTTCTGCATATATATGCTGATGTGGTGCGCGACGTTTATCACCAAACTGTTTCATAACCAGCAATTGTTCATTGCTAAGTCTTCCGCACAGATATAATTTTGTAATCAGTGTTTCTACATCCAGTATTTCGCATGGCCGTCGTACAGACTGTCCCCGCATACGTGTAAAGTCATTTCGAACAGATTTTGAATACAGGAACCAGAACCATAATTGTTCTGATGATTGAAATTTTTCAGCCATAACCAATGCTGTTGTTTGTGTCATTTTTTTGTTCTCCTTTGGTTTGTTATTCATATGATATATAGCCCAAGAAAACTTTCCTGTAAAACACTACAACCTTGGGTTGAAGTGTGAATCGAAAATCAGATTCAAATCGCTAATTTTTGTGTTCGTATTCGAATCGGTATATTTTCATAAATTCTGGCTATATATCACCTTATGTAATAAGAAATTTACACACGTATGCGTGTAAAAAAGTAAATATCTGCTGATAGATAAATAAAAGTTTATTTATGTCCACTTACACACCTTTGTCATTGCGCGCGCAGCATGGCAATCCAGTTATATGCGCGTAAAACGCGCACAAATAATAATGATACTATGGACTGGATCGCCACGGTCGTTTCACTTCCTCGCGATGACAAGAATCACAGATTCTTGTAAAAATAGTTGCTAAAGTAAACTTTTACTTATTGCTCAAAAAATCCCGCCGATGGCGGGATTTTTTATATCATTGGCGGGAAACAATCGCCACCCGTTTCCGGACAACAATTAAATCCTTGGTCGCCCATATCGGTATATATTTCACCGGTGCAACAACCATTGGCGTCTGGTGGTGTGCCATCCAAACACGTCAGTACATTTTCCACCGGCGCATTATTTGACTTATCTGACTCAAACGGATTCTTGATTGCGCCTGTTTCTGAGTCGTATTCCAATCCCAATACCTGTTCATTATATGTTTGTGTCCCAGAATTTGTCTTGTTGGCGATACTGTTTTTATTGCTGCTGTCGTTTTGATTTTCCCATAACGCGGCTTGCTTGGCGTTATTAATCGCCTGGTAATTCAAAGATTCACACAGTAACTTTAACGTTGTATATGAATAACCACCGCATGCCTTTGGGTCTGTGCATTTTTGTTTAACGCGCCACAAATTGTTTTCATCTGCTTCACAATATTCAGATGTTTGGAATGAACGCGCCTGTCCAACCCATGTGCCATCATTATATTCTGCTGTCGCATCATTTTCACGCACATAACGTTCATCCGGTGCATATCCCAATGAACACTTTTTCCCATCTTTTTCCAGGCCACATGACGCCACCAAATCTTCTGGGGAATAAACGGTAATACGTGTGCCTGCCGGGATTGTAAATGGTGGCACCGCATTATCCATCATATCAACCAATAATTTTTGTGCAACCTGATTCCATGCAGTAATAATCTCATTTTTTGCCAGTTCTGATGAGCGCACCATACCACTTTGCACAACCGTATTGTTATCCAAATCAATTTGATTTACAAACGCATCGCTGATTGGCGCAATCAGGTTAACTGCCGCCGGCACAATCGCGGTCAGCATTGGCATAAAGAACTGTTCCAGGTAATCTGTGCTGCCGCGGCCCAATACACCCGAACGTCCCTGGGAATCGCCAGAAAATGGATTGTTATCGCCACTGCCATTAAAATTATATTCCATACCATTAGGCAAAATAAATTGATACCATTTTATTTGCATTCTGCCAATTGTGGTATATGGCCCAGGCAGCGTACCTGTGACATATCCCAACATCAATGTCCCAGCGGGGATAATAACATTACGACCTGCATCCGAATAAACGTTTCTGTCCACGGTTGCACGTACCGGCAAGAAACTGTTTTCCAAGGCTTCTGGATCGGCACGAACCTCTGACACGATTGTCGCCGGAATTGGTTTATATTGGCGCAGGATAAACTGTCTGTCATACGGTTGCGATGGCAATACAGAAGTTCCAGACCCTAAATATTTTCTTTCGGGGTCGACTTTTTTCTTCATAATTCCGCCTGTGGAACCATCCATTGTAGCTTTAAAAGTACCCGCCGCGCTAAGTCTTCTGGCGCCACCACTATTTTCTGGTGTATCGGATTGTTCGGCACGATTTGCCACCCTGACCGCAGGTTTGTTTGATAATTCTGGCAACATTCCGCCGTTATACGCGGCATATCCAATATGTTCAACATCGGTCCCGATTTTTTTTGCGCGGTTATCAATATCCGTAATTATACCGTTGTCTGGGTTATATATACCGGTCGGATTATCACATTCTGTATCAGAAAAAGGATGAAAATAATACGCACCACCTTCTGGTTTTATCCAACCTATTTGATGCCCGCTGGCATCATAGCCTGGAAATGCAAAATCAGAACACCCCTCTGGTGCAGGAACATATCCTTCATCTGGCTCATCATCAAAAACGACGGATGGTGCAATCGTTTCAACGTCGCGAATAATCTCTTGTTGTATAGGGGTGGGTTCTGGCTCTGTTTCCCATTCTGGTTCAGGTGTAATCACAACAGGTTCTGGTTGTTCTGGTGCCACCGCCCCCAAAGTCACAACAACTTGTGTTGTTTGTGGGATTGCTTCTTTATCATTTGCCGTCCGCCATACAATTGAAATGACATTTTGCTGGACAGATGATGCAACCGCTGGGGCATATTCCAGTTCCAATCGACATGGTTGTTCTGGTTTTATGCGTCCCAAGCTGGCGCATGTATTGTTTAAGCCAAATCCATTTACAGCTGTATTTTGCGTGACGGACACAATATCCACCGGTGCAGTTGCAGATACCTTAATAGATTCTTTTTTTACATCTCCAACCTGAGTTTCGGCCCAATTGATTGGTAAATTCGGATTTAGTTCCAGTTTTGCAACAACAGAATTCAAACCAGACAAGTTGTCTTTGTTATCGTTGCCCCCCCATGTCAACGTCAATAATATCAGCACAACGACAAACGCCGCCATCAGCAACAGCCACTGAATATGCTTTGGTGTATTTTGGCGTATTTGCGAAAGTTGGTCTTTAAACTTACTCATTTTTACGAACCCACAGTGCTATTGATTTTATTGTATTCTGACCACACTGCAACTGTTTCCATTGAATTTTAACAGTTTGTCACACAGTGTCTGTGCGGTATCAATATCCGCCATTGGTCCAATACGCAGGCGATATAAACGTGCACTGGTCGAATCAGAACCCAAATCACCAACGCCTTGGGCATCAACGGCAAAGAATACCTTATCTTTGTATGGTGCCAATAAGCCTTGACCCTCATCTCCGCTAAATTTTGCCAATAATCCCGTCCAATAATCTTCTAATGCCTTGACATTAGTATCTGACTTTAATTCAACCGCCACGCCCGACTGATTGCTGGAAATCAGCGGAATATTGGACTGTGGCAAATATGCACCTGCGGTATTGCGTTCGCTTGGCATCATATTCACACCACCACCCGATGTTCCAGGCATACTCTGTGGCATGCCATAGCCCGCTGGCATATAATAACCCGCACCTGTCACAGGGTTTACTGTTGCAGTATTACCCATAAACATCGGGGTTCCTGTATAGCTTGTTCCCATACTCATCGCTGCCATATCTGCAGTGTATGCAATATTATTCAACGATTGTCCGGATAACATACTTTGTGCAACGTTTGCTTCGGCTAATGCCATCACAGATGCGGTATCCGCAATCAAGAACGGCTTTTCACGTTTTTTAATACATACAATACGTTGGCCGCTGCGCAGAACCATATCGCCGACTGCCTCTACAATCAGCAGACGCCCATCTTCGCCATCTGTGCGGAATCCCACGGGTGATTCTCCTCCTTCAACCAGCAAAGACACAACTGGACGTTGGGTCATAGAAATAACTTTGTCGCCAAAATCAATGTATGTGAAGATGCGGTCACGCCACACACGTTCTGGGGCAATTACATAATCGTCTGGGTTTGGCACAAATATATCTAAATCGAAACGGAATTCAGACGGGTCAATTTTCATTGATTTAATCCAGCCATAATCTTCGCCATCAACACCAACAACATTGCTGGCTGGTGCAGCCTTTTGGAATATAGATTTTGCACCACCAGATGCAGTGCCTGAATTGCCGACATTAGGTAATGCGCCACTGCCGTCTAAAACGACATCAACCTGTGAATAAGTAATTTCGCTGGAATTTGATGGTTCACTGCGCAGATAAAATATATATTTATTCCCAGATTTCCCAGTCACAATCATATTAGTATCCGACCCCATATTATCGGCCACCGGTGAAATAAACATTGTCCGATCACCCTGGGTTGCACTGATATCAAACAGTTCCTGGTTTCCAATGACTGCATCTGCGATTTGTTCACCATTGGGCAGTGTTAACATTGTCACCATACCATTACGCAATTTAATCGGTAATACAGACCCCGCCGACCACGCCAGTTGTGCATATCCAGGCTTTGTACTGCCGCTGGCCATATTTGCCGTTGGGTTGTCCCACGCCGCCTGGATGCCATAATCGGCCGCATACGCAGGCAATGCCAACAACAATCCAAAACACAGCATAGAAATATTTTTTAATACTGTCATATTACCAATCCTTCCATTTTATCTTTATTCTGCCAAGAACCCAGTATCTAATGGATCACCATTGCCAGATATAATTTCGTATCCCGACACGCGCAACCCCAATGGATTGTCAACACGGTCCGCCCATTTAATCTGTGTACCATCATCAGGCATCAATTTCAACTTAATTGTATAATCTTTTGGTGGCTGTCGTCCAGTACTATCTTCGCAAAAATAACGAAAATCAACCTGATAAGTATCATCAGATGCCAAATATGTAATCGGTTTGTCGGGAAATTCAACCAGGCACTGGAAATCAAAGTCTGGAATCTCGCTCATCATTGCGGTCCACATGGCGGTATTTACGAAATCGCCAAAGACATCATCAGTTGACCATGTGCGAACAAAGCCGTTTTCACCGTTCCATTTTTCATTGGTTAATTTTGGATTTGCAAAAACTTCGTTTCTGGCGCGGATATATTCGCGAATAAATGTGCGTTTGTACATATCCAAGTATTCATCCTGGGGTGGCATTTCCCGCAATGCAACCGTCATTTCGTCACTGATTTGTGTTGTTAAAAAGAAAATTTGTGGTCTGTTCAAAGGAAACATATTAACCAGTGTTATTACCAGTGCAGCCAGCACAACCGCCGCCGTTGCCAAAACAAAGGCCATTAACCTGGATAGTAAAACTGGCGGTTCTATGCGGTTTTGCAATATTTCCCTCTCTTAATTAAAATGATTGTAGAAAAAAAGCTGTATCTTGTGCAAGAAAAAAAACAACAGTTGTTTGCAAAGGTTGTATTGTGGTTTTAAAAATGTTCTTGCGTAAGAAATTAAAAACACTTATAATATTTCCGCTTGATTTTTTGTATAACTGTGCTATCGTGTCGCAGACTATTATGGGTGCAGCGGTACACAAGACGGGTGTCATTGCAGTTACTAGGGGCATAGTTCAACGGTAGAATATCGGTCT
>JAZNAO010000015.1:0-6873 GCA_045586565.1 Candidatus Enterousia sp.
GGGTCTTTTAACCGTGCGCAACGCGCACCAATTACGTATTCCAGAGAGTAAGTAAATTTTATAGACCCTGTTCCTGCCTACGCAGGAATGACAAAAAATGTAAAACATTTTTTGTAAATTAAACTTTTATTTATCGCGGTATTACGAACCCGATGGCGTAGTGTACAGACGTTACATAAGCCATCGGGTTCGTTCGTAGATAAGTTATTATATTTAATTTTCCCGCCGGGCCAGGTCGTCGTACATCTTATACTTTGCATCACCCGTTTCACGATATTCATATGACGCACCGCCCACCGAAAAGATATTGAACAATTCTGTCACTTTATCTACGGCGGCACGCATCATTTGCGCCGTCGTTTCTGAATCATATTCAATTACACGCACATCATTATTTTTCAGTTGTAAAAATTTCATAATCGGTGTTTTAGATGCCGCACTGCCCCTAATCGGGAAACCGCCAGATGCCAGTATAAATGCCTCTAACGGTAATTGCGGCATATTCCCCTGATCCAGTTGTGATTTTGTTGGGGCGGCACCTGTCTTAAAATCCATAACACCACCATCCCAAATTCTGTCTGCGCGTGCACGCACATTGCGCCCGGCAATTTTCACCATCCCTGATATCTCGGAATACGCATTTGTTGCGTCTGATAATTCCTGTTCAATTATTGGTGCAATTTCGCAAAATCTTTTATGCCAGAAATGAAAGATAATATTCCCCCGCCCCAATATTTCCAGCGCACGCATATCCATATTCGCAATCAATGCATCTGCACGAAAATCCGTGGCATGCTCTATCACATCATGAACCAACGTTCCAAACGCACGCGCATCTGGCATTGCCCAATAATCATCCAACACGCGCAATCGCAAAATATGTTTTACATAAAAAGAATACGGATTGTGAATCAAATGTTCTAACTCTGTGACATACACGTCACTCCAATCCGCGGGCGGCGTTGGTGCCGAATCATCCAACGGCATATATTCAACATCATCACGCGCCAAGACCGTGTCCAATATATCAGTATCGCGAACAAAATTTCCAGCCCGCACAATCACACGCGACAAAAATCTGGATTCTGTCGTCTGCACCCCACCAGACACGGCCGACCGCACCCAATACACACACGCCCCACACGATAAATTCATAAAGTCCAATGCCTGTAAAGACACCTTTCTGTCTGGGGATGGCAATCCGATTTTTTCTGCTGTCGCACGTGGCAACCATGCGTTTTCATATCCGCGCGCCGGAAACATACCGTCATTTAATCCCGTCATAATCACAACATCTGCAGTCTGCATACGCGATTCTACGGTACCCAACACTGCAACCTGGGCCGCGTCTTGCATGGCGCCACGTATTGATACCGCGCCAATACAATCTGCCAAGAACGCACGTGCATCTGATAAATTTAAATTCACATCCGCCACACGCAACGCATCAGACATTTCTTTAATTGCGATCCATATTTGGGCATATTCATCTGGGACAAATTGCGGTGTAAATTCTGGCAAATACACATCTACAATTTTTGCAATTGTGTCGAATAAATCTGCATTACATTCTGCATATATTTTATCAAACGTGTCGGTGGCACTTTCAATCCACGTGTCTAATAAATTAAGTATCGCGCGTCCCGCCACCGTCATCGTCCCAGGCACCCCGCCTGAAAAATCTGCATTTATACCACGCGCTGCGAACGCCGACGCGATACGCTGATTTCCGGCCGCATCCGGTGTAATAACCAAAACAGATTTATTTTCCGCCACACTGCGCGCAGTAATTTCCGCAACAACGTTTGCTTCAACCGCTTCGCGTGGCGCGACAATTAAATTACATTGTGATAAATCCCGATTTATATCATCTGGCACACATGTATCATTACCAAACGCCACGTTCATAAAATCAATCACAGACGCCCCAACATCAATTGGAATAACATCCGCCGCATTGACACCAACACGTTTTAAAAATTTATATTCTGCATTATATGGATTTGTGTCCTGTTCAAAATCAGATTCGCGCCCCGAAATTTTCCCAGATAAAATTATCCGCCCGTGCTTTTCGCCCGCCACCGCCACCATTAAATCAGACGTTGCCGGCACACTGGCCGTGGAACCACACACAATAACCAATTTATATTGATTTAATTTTTTTATCCACCCACGAATATCCCGATTTCGCGCTGTGGCCTGTGTTATCCGCCCACCCGCATACATCGGCATAAAGGACGACAATATATTCAATATCTTTGCCTTTGCCTGGAAATGAGATGCATATTTTTCATCAACCAACTCTGCCCAATTTATATCTGCGGGGTCAACACCTTCGTTTTCCAAATAATCCTGCATACGCACTAAATCATGGGCCACAGACAATGCCGTTGTTAAATTTCCAACATTACTGTCCGCCGCCAACAACTTTGCCAAGACAACAACACGTTCTGTATTTGTAATAACATCTGGGGAATTTATTTCATCATCGATATCATCCGCCCCTTCACCCAATGCAACTAAATTCGGCAAAATCGCAACGCCACCATTACGTTCTGCAATCATTTTCTCGACAGTTCGCACGGCACGACGACTGGGCAAGAATATCAACATATCGCGCATTGGCACACCACTGTCCGATATCAGTCGCCACAGCGCATCAGACATTTTTGCGGGATTTGTTGCATAAAATATATTCTTATTTAATACCAATTGTTTCCTTTAATGGTTCCAAGCCTGTTTTCTTTTCTGCAGATGTTTGCAATATTTCTGGCACCATCGCACCATGGTCAGTATGTTTTATTTCACATTGTTTTGCTTCACGCACTTTTTTATCTTTTTTGGTGTAAACAATTTGATACGGGATTGCATTTGCATCACAGAAATCCATCAAATCCAAATCTGCATCTTTGGCACCAATTCGCGAATCAATCAGAATAAACAAGCGTTTTAATTGACGGCGCCGCATCAAATATTCTTCCAATCTGTGCAACCATCGCATTGCATCAACCTTGGAAACTTTCGCATAACCATATCCCGGCAAATCGACAATCATAACACGATCATCGATGTTAAACAGGTTTAAACTTTGCGTCCGTCCCGGGGTATTAGACGTACGTGCAACCGGCGCCCCCACCACCGCATTTATCAGCGACGATTTTCCAACATTACTGCGCCCGATAAAGGCATATTCTGCGAAATGAGTATTTGGCAACGATTTCACAGTTTCAAAACTGCCCACAAATTTAATCATTGTTACCCTCCTCTAACAGACGTTTATATGCTTCTTTTTTTGAAATTCCACTGCGTGCTGCTAATTCTGCCGCCGCACTTTTCATTGACGTTGCCGCGATTTCATTGACAATAGAACTGATTTCTGCATCAGACATTTTGATTTCTGGCCGTGGGGCAACAACGATAACAATCTCTCCGCGTGGTGGCGTAATACCCAACAGTTCCGCAGGATAACCAATAATTGCTTCTTCGTGAATTTTTGTAATTTCACGCACAATCGCAATCTGACGTTCTGGCATAACGCGCGCCATAGATGCAATTGTCGCCATAACACGATTTGGACTTTCGTAATAAATTATCGTATGTGGAATTTTGTTGTCATCACGTAATTTCTTTTCATCAAAGAATCCACAGAACGTCCATCTGTCGGTTGGAAATCCAGACAGCACCAACGCACTTATCGCCGCCACAGGCCCCGGCACAACATATACCGGCACACCTGCTGCGCGTGCTGCACGCACCAAACGAAATCCCGGATCAGACACACCGGGCATACCTGCATCACTGACACATGCAATCGCCATCCCAGATTGAATTTTTTCAATTAATCCTGGCACAACATCACGTTCATTATGTTCATGACACGACACACGTTTTGTCTTGATATCAAAATGCGATGCCAACTTGCCAAACACGCGCGTATCTTCGGCTGCGATTAAATCCACATTTTGCAACACTTCGATTGCACGCGGTGACATATCAGACAAATTTCCGATCGGTGTTCCAACAATATACAAGCCTGTTTGCATTTAGAATCCTTTTATAGTAAAATGATACAAAATAAAATGGATTTTTCAATGTATATAAATAAATTTTTTAAATATTTTGGATTACTTGCCTTGTTATCTGGGTGCGCAACAACAGACACACCAGACGTCGATTGGTTTGCAGAATACGACGCATTAACAACAGGCGCGCCACGTCATATGCAATACGGTCGCCCATCTGACGGATACGGCACATCTGACGCGATTGACAGCACCACACATAAAATGGCGGTATTGTTGCCATTGTCTGGCGATAACGCACCTGTGGGTCGAACAATCCGCACATCTGTTGAAACTGCAATTCTGCAAAGTGGCGCAAAAAATTTATCGGTATCTTTTTATGATTCTGCCGATAAATTAAATGATACAATCAACACGATTTTAACATCTGATCCTGAAATCATTGTCGGCCCAGTGTTTGCAAATGACGCGCGCGCCATACGTGATGCCAAGGGAATAAACCTGCCGGTATTATCATTTACATCTGACGCAACCGCAATCGGCAACGGCGTTATGACAATGGCATTGATGCCAACAAACAGTATTGAAACAATCGTCCGTGAAATAAAAAACGATATCGCCACGCCACAATTTATTATTATTGCCCCAGATACCGCATCTGGAAAATTGATGGCGGGCACTGCAAAATATGCAGGTGAAATTTATGACATACCATTAAATGGCATATTCTATTATAACGAACACGATTCAGAATCCATCAAGAACGCCGCATTGTCGGCATCATTGTACAACACGCGCACCGCGGCCCACACCCGCGCCCGCCAAGTAATATCCGACGTTCTAACCAACGAACGCCTATCTGCAATCGAAGAATCAAATCTGAATCGCCAATTGGAAAAATTGGAAAAATCAGATACATTGGGTGGCGTTCCATATAATGCGATATTATTCCTGGGCAATGGCGACGACACAAAATCATTGGCATCGTTTTTACGATATTATGATGTTGCATCCCGCGATGCGCGTTTCTATGGCACAACGATGTGGGACGGTTCTGATATCGCAAATGATTTCACAATGTCTGGGGCAAAATTCGCAACACTGCCTGATTCTGCACCTGAATTTTCCGCAATATATGAACAGGTATCTGGCACATTACCAAACCGCCTGGCGACATTTGGGTATGACGCGACAAATATGGCAATTGGCATGATATATTCAAACAAATCAGATGCCGCCTATCTGTTGGACCCCAGTGGTTATATGGGCACAGACGGCCTGTTCCGCATGACACCAAACGGCGCATCGGAACGCGCACTGCGCATTGTTGAACTGGACGGATCGGGCACCCCACGCGAAGTCAAACCGGCCGCGCGCAATTTTATGACACCACTATATAACATTGAACAGCGCAAAATAAAACCCGCGGACAGTATGGATATGGAAACCACTGGCATTGATCCAGACGATTTCATCACCTTGCCCGAACGCGTAAAAGATAAGTATCGCAGTAAAACAATCGGTGCGACGACCAAGTCTGCACCTGTGGCACAAAAAAGCAAATTGGTTGCGATTGTTGCAGACGAAGAAGAAACGGTTCAATCATCAGAATACAAACCTGTGAAACTGGAATCTGTTTCGCGCAGTTATATTGACGAGTATGAGGTATCAGAATAAACCTACCGACCAAACGGTCGGTGTTTTTATTTACTGACGATTATATATATCTGACAGACGCACAATATCTGTTTCGTCCAAAACATCACCCATTTGTACTTCCAAGACAACAACCGGCGCATCGGTTAAATTTTCCAACCTGTGTCGCGTATCAACAGGAACATCCACAGATTCCCCACAATGAAACTCTGACACGGAATCAGCAACTGTAATACGCGGTGCACCGGATACAACCACCCAATGTTCCGAACGCATTTTATGTAATTGCAAAGACAATGACGCATGTGGTTTGACTGTTATAATTTTAACAATATATTTATCACCCACCGCGATACAATGCCACGTTCCCCACGGACGATTACCAATTTCACCAACATTATATTTTATCGACATAAACAAGTCCTTATAAAATTTTAGTGATTATCAAATAAAAAACATAAAAATTCCACCAAAAAAAAGACCCACACAAGGTGGGTCATTTTAATGGTGGGAGTGGCTGATTCCCTCGGACTACGTCCTGCGGGGCATTCCTAACGATTTTGCTACACTTTGTTTGCAAAATCTACTCATTGTCGAACCGGCAATCTGCCGATTGCATGATTAAAATCCAACACCACATTCCACAGGAATAATAATACCCGCACAAGGCGGGTATTATTATTCCTGGTGGGAGTGGCTGGATTCGAACCAGCTCAGGCTTAAGCCAACAGATTTACAGTCTGCCCCGGCTCTCCAACTCCGGCGCACGCCCAATCCTTGGTGCGGGCAGCGGGAATCGAACCCGCATTTCAAGCTTGGAAGGCTTGCATACTAGCCTTTGTACTATGCCCGCAACAAATTCAAAGCCCTGTGATTATATACTAAATGAAAACAAAATCAAGCAATAAATACCACCAATTATTTTCTATCGCCCACTTACTATGATAAATAAAAGTTTAGCGTGGTATTTTTTACAATTTTCTGACAAGAAAATTGTCATTCCTGCTCCGGGCCCCGCAAAAATTGTAAATTTTTGTGGGTGGGCATAGGCAGGAACAGGGCCTATAAAATTTACTTACTCTCTGAAATACGTAATTGGTGCGCGTTGCGCACGGTTAAAAGACCCTATTACCGCCTGCGCGGTAATGACAAGAATTAAAAATTCTTGTAAAACGTTATGCAGATTTAAACTTTT